>JAKOQS010000042.1 GCA_029778235.1 Chloroflexota bacterium
GGGCCGTGGCCGATCCGGGCGAGCCCACCTCCGTCGCGCGGACCATCCGGCCGGACGGCTCCGTGAGCGACGTGGCGCCTGCGTCCGTCAGCGGCTACACGGTGCTCACCGCGGACAGCCTCGATGCCGCGGTGGCGCTCGCGAGGGGCTGCCCGGTGCTCGCGGGCGGTGCGTCGATCGAGGTCTGCGAGACCCTCGACGTCATGTGACCGGCCGGCCCGGGGCGGGGGTCGGAGCCACCGCTCCGGGCCGTCGCCGCGCCACGAGCTCGACGAGATGGATGTGGTGCGGGTCGCCGAGCGCCATGTGCCCGTCCTCCTCGCGGTCCACCCATCGTTCGATTTCGAAGCCACGCAGCCGCGCCCGGATCGACCTGGGCGAGGCGCACGTGAAGCCCGGATCGCCGGCCGACTCGTCCCGGTCGCCATAGACCATCGCTGCGATCCGGCCGCCGGGTCCCACGGCCGCCGCCATCGACCGCCAGGCGCGCGCGAACCTCGCCCGTGAGAGGAACTGCAGGCTGACGTTCGCGACGACCAGGTCGCACGGCGGCACCGTGAAGGTCGCGAGGTCGGCGACCCGCGTTTCGAGCCGCGCGCGATCGCGCTTCCGGGTCTTCGAGGCGAGGGTCTCGATCGCGGCCGGCTCCCGGTCCACCGCGATCACCCGCCATCCGCGCCGGAGGAGCGCGCGTGTGTCGCGGCCGGCGCCGCATCCGAGATCCACCGCGAGACGCGGCCCGGCGTCGGGCCCGTCCTCGGCAGCGAAGAGATCGGCGGCTGCCATGGTCGTCCACCACGCGGGGCGGTCCACGGTCACGGCGTAGTAGGCGGGCCAGTCTTCGGCGGTCATGTCGTCAGGCTACCGCGGCGGGCACGGGGCGCGAGCGGCTCGAGCGGCGGAGACCGGCGGGCGGCACCGCCCGGGACGCCTCACCTGGAGGAGCCGCGACGGACTCCCGCTCCGGTACCCCCGCCCCGCCCCGCGCCCGGTCCCGGACGTGCGGAGGGGCCCGGCTCGCCGCGTCGCCGCGCCGCGAGCCGGGCCCCTCGGTGCGCGCCTACTTGACGACGATCGTCCCCTCCATCCCGTCGTGGATCTGGCAGACGTACGTGTACGTCCCCTTCTTCGCGCCGGGGAAGGTCACGGTCCACGTCGTCCTCGCTCCCGTGGCCGGGACATCGAAGCCCGCGACGACGGCCGCCGCGGCGACGAGCCCGGAGTCGGAGACCGTCTTCGGGCTGGTCACCTTCGTGACACCGTTCCCTCCACCGAACTCGATCTCGTCGGCGGGCCGTCCGCCGCAGGTGAAGTCGAGTGGGCCCTGGGGCGGGATGTGCATCGGCGCTGCCGGTGTGTCCTTCCCGTTCGCGCCCTCGCACATCGGGACCGAGTCGGTGTTGATGTCCTTCGGGAACGTGACGGTGTGCGGCTCGTTGATGTCGAGCGCGCGCCAGGTGACCGTGTCCCCGGGCTTGATCGAGACCGACCGCGGGAGCATGTCGAGGACCGCGACGTAGCCGTTCGGGTCGGACGTGCCGGCCGTGAGGGTCCACGTGCGGGTCCCGTTCTTGTTGACCTTGACCGCGGCCTTGGAGGCTGCCGCCTCGGCCGCCAGGCCGGCCGTCACGTCGTCCGCGGCCTGCGCGGTCGCCGCCGCCTCTGCAGAAGCGGCGGTCGTCGTGCCCGGCGAGCCCGCGGCGACGACGGTGATGGAGCCCTTCATCCCCTGGTGGATGCGGCAATGGAACGCGTACGTGCCGGGAGGTGCCGTGATCGTCACCAGGAAGGGCGCGGGCGGCCCGGCGAGCGGGGCACCCATGCTGACGATCGACGTGCCGTCGAACGTGCACGGCTTGTCGGCGGTGCCGCAGCCATCGGCCGGGATCGGCAGCAGGCCGCCGATCCGCTCCTCGACGTGTGTCGTGCCGTTCGGGTTCGTCGTGGTGTCGTCGATGTCCGCGGCAGCGATGCCGTTGACGTCGTTGTCCGCGGCCACCGTCCACGACGACGGCAGCAGCGTGGTCGTGTGGAACCCCTGGTTGTCGAACTCGACCGTGCTCCCCTGGGCGATCGTGGCGGTGCGGGGGAAGTAGTCGTTGAACGCCCACTTGTGCCCCGCGGGGACGGCCGCGGCTCGGTCCGCGGTGATGGTGAAGGCTGGTGTGACGGGGGCCGCGACTGCGGCGCCTCCCGTCATCAGCAGGAGGCCGGCGACCAACGGGATCGCCGGCGCGAGTCGGGACGCGACCCTCACCGATGTTCCTCTCTGCCCGGCCGTTCGGGCCGGAAGCGCCCGGCGGCGCGGGAAGCGGGATGGGACGCTCGGCGGCGACCTGGGCCCCTTCCCTTCCGCATGGTCCGCCGAAGGGGGCAGAGTACTCGCGCCAGCCACGCTTGCATAGGGGCAACTTCCGGCCGCGGACGGGACCGACCCGACGGGCCGGAAGCCCGCCCGCGTCGGCGACCCCCGCGCCGCGACGACGGGCGAAACGTGCCGAAAGGCCCTACACGCGCTGTATGGTGTGCCGGAGCATGCCGACTTTCGGACCGGTACGCACGGAGGTACAGGGTGGCCGACCTGTCGACCGTCTTCACGGGCATCCGCTTCGAGAACCCGTTCCTGCTCGCGTCAGCGCCCCCGACCGAGTCGGAGTCGAACATCATGCGGGCCTACGAGGCCGGCTGGGGCGGTGTGGTCACGAAGACGATCGGCCTCCACCCGGTGGTCAACGTCCGTGGGCCGAAGACGAAGTTCCTGCGGGTCGACGATGGCGGCACGCGGATCTCGATGGCGAAGCGCGAGAACTCCACGCTCGTCGCCTCGTGGAACTGGGAGCTCATCAGCGACAAGCCGATGGACTGGTGGCTCCCGCGCATCGAGAACATCAAGCGCGCGTGGCCCGGCCGCGTCCTCGTCGCATCGATCATGGCCGGCTCCGGGACGGACAAGGAGCTGCAGGCCTGGCAGACGCTCGTCGAGGGTGTCCAGGGTGCGGGGGCCGACGCGATCGAGCTGAACTTCTCGTGCCCGCACATGGACCGCGTGGACATGGGCGCGAACGTGGGCAAGGACCCGGTGCTCTGCTCGGTCTCCACGCAGGCCGTGAAGGAGGTCGCCAAGGTCCCGGTCTGGGTGAAGCTCACGCCCGCCACGGCGGACATCGTGGAGGAGGCCGAGGCGACCTTCCGGGGCGGTGCCGACGCGATCGTCTCGTCCAACACGTTCCCGTCGGTGCCGCTCGTCGATCCCGACACGCTGGAGTTCGAGGTCAACGTGGACGGGTACGTCTCGTCCGGCGGCCTCGGCGGGCCGGCGATCCTCGCCCAGTCGCTCGCCAAGATGGCGCAGATGACCCAGGCGTTCCCCGGGCGGGAGTTCTCCGGGATCGGCGGGATCTCGGGCTGGATCCACGCGCTCAACTACTTCCTGCTCGGGTGCGGGACCGTCCAGGTCGCCACGGCGGCGATGCTCGACCACGCGATCGGGCCCAACGTCATCCGCGATCTCACCGACGGGATGGACGCCTTCCTCGAGCGCCACGCGGACCGCGGCTGGACCACTTTGGCCGACTTCCGCGGGCTGCGACGTGGCAATATCGTGGCGCAATCGCAGATCGGCCGACCGGAGTCCTCGGAGTACCACGGCGGGTACGAGGAAGAGGCCGAGGGCTACGCCAGGCCGGTCCCCACCGCGTGAACGGATAGCGGCAGCCGCCGGGCCGACTGAAGCAGGGAGGTGCCTTCAGCAGGAACCCGTCCGTGCGACCCCGCGACGGTGCCCACCGTCGCGAGACACCGGTCAACGAGACGTTCATGGAGGGAGGCTATGACGGCGGCAACGATGCCGGGCGGCGAGGTCGTCTTCCCCGACGGACGACACGCCCTCACGCCTGAAGCCGACGCGGCACTCGACGGTTCCCCGCTGCACAACGAAGACCTCGCCCCGGTCCCGATGAAGAAGCGGACCTGGACGACGTACAACTACCTCGCCCTCTGGGTGGGCATGTCGATCAACGTCCCGAGCTGGCTGCTGGCCTCGGGCCTGATCGCCCTCGGGATGGCGTGGTACCAGGCGATCTTCACGATCTTCCTGGGCAACGTCATCGTCCTGGTCCCCATGCTGCTCATCAGCCACGCAGGGACCAAGTTCGGTCTCCCCTACCCGGTCATCGCCCGCGCCTCGTTCGGCGTTTGGGGCGCCAACCTGCCGGCGCTGCTCCGCGCAGGCGTGGCGTGCGGCTGGTTCGGGATCCAGACATGGATCGGCGGCACTGCGCTCTTCGCCGTCGTCGGTGCGCTCCTGCTCACGATCACCGGCAACAACGACTGGTGGACGAACGCCGCGCAGATCGCCATCGGCACGTCCAACCCGTGGACGGTCTGGCTCTGCTTCATCATCTTCTGGCTGCTGAACATCCTGATCATCCTCCGCGGCATGGAGGCGATCAAGCGGTTCGAGAACTGGGCAGCGCCGTTCCTCATCGTCGTCTTCCTCGTCCTCATGGTCTGGATGATCTACCAGGCCGGAGGCCTCGGCCCGGTCGTCGACAACCCGGGGACCCTCGGATGGGGCGGCGATTTCTGGGCGGTCTTCCCGCTCTCGCTCATGGGGATGATCGCGTTCTGGTCCACGCTGTCGCTCAACATGCCGGACTTCACGCGGTTCGGCCGCAGCCAGCGTGAGCAGGCGGTCGGCCAGGCGCTCGGCCTGCCCACCACCATGACCCTCTTCCCGCTCGTTGGCGTCCTCACGACGTCGGCGACGGTCATCGTCTACGGCGAGGCCATCTGGGACCCGGTCGCGCTGACCGGCAAGCTCGACAACCCGATCGCGCTCCTCGTCATGCTCGCTGCGCTCGCGCTCGCGACCCTGACGACGAACGTGGCGGCGAACGTCGTGAGCCCGTCGTACGACTTCTCGAACGCCTGGCCGTCGAAGATCAGCTTCAAGACCGGCGGCATCATCACCGGCATCATCGGGATCCTGATCATGCCGTGGAACCTGCTCGCCACGCCGGAGCTGTACATCTTCACGTGGCTCGGCTTCTATGGCGGCCTCACCGGCGCGATCGCCGGCATCATCGTCGCCGACTACTGGCTGATCCGGAAGACGAGGCTCAGCCTCACCGACCTGTACAAGCCGCAGGGCATCTACCGCTACGCGCGCGGGTGGAACTGGCGCGCGGTGGTGGCCCTCGTCGTCGGCGCGTTCCTCGCGCTCGGCGGCGCCTACTCGGCACCGGGCACCGGGCCGTTCCCGGAGAACGGGTTCATCCCGATCCTCAAGCCCGTCTACGACTACAGCTGGCTCGCGGCCCTGCTGATCGCGTTCGTCCTCTACTGGGTCCTCGCCCGGTTCATCCCGGAGAAGAACCAGGACGTCGTCGACGCGACCCCGGTCCCGGCCGAGACGGCCGCGTAGTCCTCACCACCCCGCCGCCGGCCACGGCCGGCGCCGACATCGATCGTCGAGGCCCCTCCCCCGGGAGGGGCCTCGACACGCCCGGGGCTCAGCGGGCGAGGACGCGCTCGATGCGCCGGTCCGGGATGAACCAGATGACCGCGACGGCGACGACGAGCGCGACCGCCACGAACGGGGCCACGAGCGCGACGGGGATCGCGACGATGTACAGCGCGAGCGAGGCGAGGCCCTTCCTGTCCTTCCCGATCGCGATCGCCAGCGCCGGCGACTGCCCGGGCACGGCGATCAGGGCCCGGAGCAGGAGCGTGTACGAGAGCGCGGCGAGCAGGAGGACGCACGCGTAGACGGCGGTCGGGATGGGCGCGAACCCGTTCTCGCCCATCCACGCCGTGACGAACGTGAAGAGCGAGAGCCAGAAGAGAAGGAACATGTTCGCCCAGAGGACGCGACCGTTCACGGCCGTCGCGGCCTGGAGCGTGTGGTGGTGGTTGTTCCAGTAGATGGCGATGTTGACGAAGCTGAGGACGTAGCTGAGAAAGACGGGGGCGAGCGGGGCGAGGGCCTCGAGGTCCGTGCCCTCGGGCGGCCGCAGCTCGAGCACCATGATCGTGATGAGGATCGCGATGACGCCGTCGCTGAACGCCTCGAGTCGCCCCTTGCTCACGTCCCCTCCGTCGTGCCCACCGGCCACGGCGCCGGCGCCGCGATGATGCGGAGCCGTGGCGCCTGCGTCAACGGGGATGCGGTACGGTCCCCGCATGACGAAGCAGCAGGCGGACCGCCTCGTCCTCCGGGCCGGCCGGGCCCAGGCCGCCATCGCGCCGGCCGACGGCGGCCGGATCGCGTCCCTCCGGGTCGGCGGCCTCGAGACGCTCGTGACCGATGGTTGGGGACCGCTCGCCTGGGGCGCCTACCCGATGGTCCCGTGGGCCGGCCGGCTGGACCGCGGCATCCTGCGATGGTCGGGCGCCGAGCACCGCGTCCCGACCCACGTCACGCCGCCCCATGCGATCCACGGCACCCTCATGGAGAGCGCCTGGGCGGTCAAGTCGGCCGGGGCGCAGGACGTCGACCTCGTGGCGGCGCTCGATGAGCCGTGGCCCTTCGGCGGCTCGGTGGGGCATCGGATCCGCCTCTTCGACGACCGGCTGGAGGCCCGCCTGGAGGTCCGGGCCGCCGATCGCCCGTTCCCCGCCATCGTGGGGTGGCACCCGTGGTTCGCGCGGACGCTGCGCGACGACGCCGGGGCGCCGCGCGGGGGGTCGGTCGTGGTGGACCTGCCCGCCGCCGCGATGCTCCACCGCGGACCCGACGGGCTGCCCGACGGGACGCGGGTCCGGCCGATCCCGGCCGGACCCTGGGACGACTGCTTCGTCGAGCTCTCCGGCCCACCGTCTGTCGCGTGGCCGGGAGCGCTCCGGATCTCGGTGGAGAGCGAAGCGCGGTACGTGGTCGTGTACACGGAGCAGGAGAGCGGCGTGTGCATCGAGCCGCAGACCGGCCCGCCGAACGGCCTGAACGCCGGCGAGCACGCCGTCGTGGAGCCCGGGCGGCCGCTCGTCGCGACGATGACGCTCCGCTGGTCCTGACCCCGCGGGACGGCACGGCCGGCGCAGGCGCTCGCCCGGACCCGGCGCCCGGACCCGGCGCCCGGTCGGGCCCCCTCGGTCGAGCCCTCGTCAGCCGCCCGGGGACGGAGAGGGGCTCGCGGGCAGCGGGAGCGTGACCGACGGGCTGGACCCGTCCGA
>JAKOQS010000278.1 GCA_029778235.1 Chloroflexota bacterium
AGGCATGTCAAGGCTAGTCAGATAGGCACGTCGCTCGCTCGGCGCCCCCGTCGGTACGCGGGGGCGACTGGGCCTGCGCCCGGCGCCATCCTGGGTGCGGCCGCTCAACGGGCGATCACCCAGGGTCGGCTGGCACCCTTCGCTGCCGGTGGCGTCGCCGAAGCGCCCGCTCCGTCGCGACATCGACGACCACCGCGAGGCCGACCCCGACTGCATCCGCGACGAGGTCGACCTGGTCGTAGACGTTCTCCATGACGCCGAACCCGTCCGTGACCTCGAACAGCGTCACGGCGAGCAGGGTGAACGCGGCGGCGATCAGCCGCGACCGCCGGTACCGCGCGGTCGCGTTGATCGCGGCGAAGTACAGGGCGAACGAGACGGCGACGTTGCCCGCGTAGGCGTTGACGACGTCGTCGTACGGGCCCTGGTACGCGGCCTTGAGCACGAGCACGCCGGCCCCGAGGCCGGCGAACACGACGTTGCGGATGGTCATGGCCCGCGGCTGGCCAGGGTCGGGTCCCGTGGTGTCCGCCGGTCCGCCAGCCGAGCGCATCACCGCACCACCTCAGGCCGTCGGGGCGGCGTACGGCGCCGGCTCCTCGTGGACCGCCGATGGCTCCGGAAGCAGGCGGTAGCTTCGGCCGTCCGGCGTCCGGATCGCGCCGAAGTGGCGCCGGTCGAGGGTCAGGATCAGGTCCGTCCCCAGCCGGTCCGCCAGGACGGCCACCGAGGCATCGACCGTCCCCAGGCCCAGGTCGGCGTACCGCTCGACCAGGTCGGCGATGAGCGGCCAATCGTCCGGCTCCGGCGCCTCGACGTGAAGTGACGCCAGGCCGCGGACGAAGTCCGCCTCGAGGGCGGCCCCGAAACGCCGGTCGAGGAAGTACGCCACCTCCGAGATCACCAGCGCCGGGATGACCAGCTCGAGGTCCTTCCTCCGCAGCACCTCGGCACAGCGGCCGTAGTGGACCTCGCCGCGGTCGATCGAGGCGACGAGGACGTTGGCGTCAACGACCGCCGGGGTCCGCATCGGTCTCCAGGTCCAGGATCCGCTGGCCGGCGAGCCAGTCGTCGAAGTGTCCAGCGATGTCGGACGGGCCGCCTTCGCCCTGGACCATCCCGATGAAGGGCAGGTCGCGCGGGGCGTCCAGCCCCAGCTTCGACTCGATCGCCTCGCGGGCCACCTGCGAGACGGGCACGCGCCGGCGACGGGCCTCCCGCTCCAGGGCGGCAGCCACCTCGTCCGGGAGGCTGATGGTTGTGCGCTTCATACGTGCATACTCGATGCCGGAAGTCGCGACGTCAAGGGACGATCGAGCCGACCGGGGACCGCGGCCGCGCCCGTGCGGGTCGCCGGCCGGCGCGCCCTCACCAGGGAAGGAGCCGCCCGGATCCGTCGAAGACGCGGTCGAGGACGACGCGCCCGGTGGCGGCGTCGAGCAGGTTGGGCTGGCTGGCGTCGAGCGTGAGCGTGGGTCGCATCCGCGCCTGGACGAGCGTGGCGCCGCTGAACGTCAGCTCGAGCAGCAGCCCCTCCTCGGTCTCCTCGGACCAGGTGTGGTCGAAGACGAAGTCGCCGAGCGAGTACCAGATCGGGTGGCCGCGGTAGACCTCCATCGCGGCGGCCCAGTGGGGGTGGTTCCCGATGACCAGGTCGGCGCCCGCGTCGATCATCCGGTGCGCCCACGCGCGCTGGCTCGCGGTCGC
Organism: Chloroflexota bacterium; assembly: GCA_029778235.1. Taxonomy (GTDB): domain Bacteria; phylum Chloroflexota; class Limnocylindria; order Limnocylindrales; family CSP1-4; genus CAIYQJ01. Next base: position 1,708 of record JAKOQS010000278.1, read on the forward strand.
GGTCGCCCGGTACTCGATCCCCCAGTGCGGATAGACGATGATCAGGTCCGCGCCGGCCCGGCGCGCGGCGCGGATGTCCGCGGCAGGTCCGCCCCCGGAGAGCGGCGCGGAGCCGGGCGTCGACGGTCCGGCGGCGTACGCGGGGGCGATCGCGTCGTAGGCGAGGACGGCGACGTCGATGCCGCCGACGGTCTCGCGGGCGGGGGCCCGGGCGGCCTTCGCCGTCGCCCCGGCGCCCGCGTGGTCGATCCCCAGCCGGTCGAGCGCCTCGACGGTCTCCACGATCCCGGACCGGCCGGCGTTCCCGATGTGGTTGTTCGCGAGCGAGACGATGTCGATGCCGGCCCGGTCGAGCCCCTCGAGGGACGCCTGGGTGAAGTGGAAGGTCAGGCCGTCGGGGTGATACTGCGCCCGCTTCGGCGCCGGTCCCTCCAGGTTCACGATCGACAGGTCGGCGCCCGCGAGCAGCGAGCGGACGGCGCCCGCGTTCCCGGTCCGGACGGCGACCGGCACCGGCCAGCCCAGCGAGGAGCAGCACCGCCGGCCCGTGATCCGCGCGGTCCCACCGTCGAACGGGAAGTCCACGCCGTGCCGGTCGATCGCCGCGCGGACGCCACGGTCGAGCATGACGTCGCCGCCGGCGACCAGGGTCCAGGCGGCCGACGGGTCGTACGCCTCCTGGCTGTCGTCGGCCGCGAGCAGGGCCCAGAGCGCCAGCGGGAGAGGTCAGGGACGCGGTCGACCCCGAAGAGCGATCGCTTCCCCCAGCCGAGGGCGCGGACCGCCGGGCCGACCTGCGAGGCGCGGAGGATCCCCAGTCGGTCGCGGTGCGCAGCGAGGTCGCGCGCGAGGGCGTCCGCGGTGGACGCGCGAACGAGGTGCTCCGCGGTCGTCGTGGGCAGGGAGAGTGCCGTCATGATCGCGTCCGCGTCGGCGGCGACGAGCTCCAGGGCGCCGTACCCGCCCGACCCGGACAGGGCCGCGAGGAGGTCGTCGCGGTCGACCGCGGACGTGGAGGTCCGGAAGTCGCGGACCGGGACGATCGGGACGCGCGACCACGCGATGGCGACCGGTGACGGGTTCGGCGACGGACCGGCGGCGCGGACCGGGCTCGGGGCAGTGGCACGCGTCGGGCCGGCGGCCGCAGCCGGAGACGGGCCCTGCGGCGGGCCCGCCGCGCCGACCGGGGTCGCGGATGCAGACGCGACGGCGAGCACCGCAACGAGGACGGCGAGGTGACGCAGCACCCGCCCGATGCCGGCAGCCGCTGACTGTGGGTGCACGGACCGATCGTCGCACAGCTCGTCGACGTGGACGCGCCGGTGCCGCGTCCGGGATGCCGCTCCGCGACGCGTCGTTCTACGTCGCCGTGCCCTGAACCGGACGGCGGTCAGGCGCCCGGTGCGGTCCGCTGCAGTGCGACGCAGCAGTAGCCGGGCGTCTCGTCGGGGACGGCGATCACGCCGCCCACCTCCTCGGCAACGCCCTCCAGGAGTGCGACGTTCATGGGGCACGCGATGCCGCCGTGCTCGCGCGCGAGACCGTCGAACGGGCAGTTGCGCAGCCGGATCACGCCGGACGCCGCGTCCTCGGCCGGCTCGAAGCCGCCCGCCGCGAGCACCGCCACCACCGGATCGGGGCCACGCTCGGCCCCCTCCCCGACCGGGGAGTGGGCCGCCTCAGGCGGCGGCTCGCCGTCGCGCTCCCGCTGACCCGCGCCTTCCCCCGGGCGCAGCACGACCCGTGCGATCGCGCGCCCGCGGGCACGCGCGACCTCGCGCAGTGCGCCGAGGGCCGCCGGCCCCATGGCGGTGACCGCGCCGGCGAGGAGGGTGGCGGCCAGCTCGTACCGGCGTGCCGGCAGGGAGACCTCCACGGTCCGGGCAGCGCGTCGGTAGAGCTTGGCCGGTCGTCCGGCTCCCGGGCCCCGACGCTCCCCGCGCCGTCGGTACTCCGCCTCCAGCAGGCCGGCTTCGACGAGCCGGTCCAGGTGGAACGCCGCCAGCCGAACCCCGATGCCCACGGCGGCGGCAGCCTCGTCGCGTGCCACGGGCGCGTCGGCCGCGGCCACGTGGGCGTAGAGCTCCCGCCGCGTCGGCTCCGCCAGGATGCCGAGCGCCTCGATCGGGTCGGGGGTCGTCTGTTCGTCGGTCACGTCATCACTGTACGACACATGTCGATTGTAGATAGAGCTTGACACGCCGGCTCCCGCGCTGTATCACTAGTCGCAGTTATCGATACAAGCACCAACGCGGAAGGAGTCCAGCGATGTGTCTCGATTGTGGCTGCGGGATGGCGCACGACGACATGGGCCAGCCGGAGGTCCACATCACGTACGAGGACCTGAAGCGTGCCGCCGACGCGGACGGCATGACCGTCCGGGAGGTGCTCGACACGATCGCGGCGACGGCCGAGCGTGACGCGGCCGCCCACCCCGACGAGTACTGAGGCGAGAGCGCAGATGGCCCCGGACGCGTCCGGTGACGGGACGGGGCTCCGGCCCGACCCGGCTCCGGCAGGCACCGACATCGCCCGGGCACCCGGGCGGCCGTTCGTCGGCGGCCCCGGCGCCAGGCGGGCCCTGCGCGCACGCGCGCTCGCGTGGGCCCGCGGAGAGCCGCTCCACGTCCCGTCGCACGCACTGGTCATCCACTTCCCGGCGGCGCTCCTCCCGACGAGCCTGCTGGTCGACCTGATCGCCCGACTGGTGCCGACCGCGGACGGCCTTGCGCCCGCTGCCTCGCTCCTGCTGGGGCTGGGGCTCCTGG
>JAKOQS010000002.1 GCA_029778235.1 Chloroflexota bacterium
ACCCCGAACGCGGCGAACATCAGGCCGAGCTGCGAGAGGGTGGAGTACGCGAGCACCCGCTTGATGTCGTTCTGGGTGAACGCGATCGACGCCGCGAGGATGGCCGTGAACGTGCCGATCGCGGCGATGAGGACCATCACCTCCGGCGCGTGCGCGTAGATCGGCGCGGTCCGGGCCACGAGGTAGACGCCCGCGTTCACCATCGTCGCCGCATGGATGAGGGCGGAGACCGGGGTGGGGCCCTCCATCGCGTCCGGGAGCCAGACGTGCAGCGGGAACTGCGCGCTCTTGCCGGCCGCGCCGCAGAAGACGAGGAACGCGATGAGCGCGATCGTGAACGGGGCGAGCTCGCCGATCGTCTCGTTGACGACGGCGATGTCCAGGGTGCCCAGCGAGACCCAGATGGCCATGATCCCGAGCGCGAACCCGACGTCGCCGACGCGGTTGACGATGAACGCCTTCTTGGCGGCGAGGGCGGCGGAGCGCCTGGGGTACCAGAAGCCGATGAGGGCGTACGACGAGAGGCCGACGAGCTCCCACGCGGCGAACACGACGAGGAAGTTGCTCGCGAGGACCAGGAGCAGCATCGAGAACATGAACAGGTTCAGGTAGGCGAAGAATCGCCAGCGTCCCGGGTCGTGCGCCATGTACCCGACGCTGTAGAGATGGACGAGCATGCCGATCGTGGTCACGACGATCAGGAGGCACGCCGTCAGGTTGTCGACGTGGAAGGCCACGTCCACGGTGAAGTCGCCGGCGGGGATCCACTGCCAGAGCAGGACGGTGACGCCCTCCTCGCCCCAGCCGCCGGTGAGCTGCGTGTAGACGACGGCCATCGCCACGACCCAGCTCGCGACCACGAGGAGGAGCGGGACGAGGAACGCGAACCGCCCGATGCGGCGGCCCACCAGCGCGGTGAACGCGAAGCCCGCGATCGGCAGGATCGGGATCAGCGGGATCAGCTGCTCGCTCACGGTCATCGCGGGCCGCCTACTGCCGCATCGCGTCGTACTCGTCGACGAGCGGGGTCCGACGGTTCCGGAAGATCGCGATGACGATCGCGAGCCCGACCGTGGCCTCGGCCGCCGCGACGGCGACGACGATGAGGGCGATGACCGACGCGTGATCCCGCAGGGCCGGCAGGAAGGCGCCGAACGCGAGGATCGTCAGGTTGACCGCGTTGATCATCAGCTCGATGGACATGAGCATGCTGATCGCGTTGCGCCGGGCGAGGAACCCGAACGTCCCGATGGCGAACAGCGCGCCCGAGAGGATGAGGTAGGCGTCGAGCGAGTGCGCCATCAGCCGGCGGCCTCGTCGGAGGTGGAGTCGCGCTTCGCCAGGAAGACGCCGCCGACGATCGCCGCGAGGAGCAGGACGCTCACCGCCTCGAAGGGCAGCGTGTAGGCATCGAACAGGAGGCGGGCGACGGCATCCGTGTTGCTGGTCGCGACGGCGGACTCGGCGCCCCAGTCGGTGGAGACGACGACCGCGGCGAGCACGACGACGAGAAGGACGGCCGCGATCGCCGCGGCCCACCACTGCGTCTGGAAGACCAGGCGCGCGGGGCCCGCCTTCGTCTGCGTGAGCATGATCGCGAACAGCACGAGGATGCTGATCGCGCCGATGTACACCAGCACCTGGGTGGCGGCCATGATCGGCGACCCCAGGAGCACGTACAGGCCGGCGAGCGCGGCGAAGCTGGCGATCATCGCGACGCCCGAGCGGATGATGTCGCGGAGCGTGACGACGAGCAGGGCCGAGCCCAGCATCGCGACCGCGAACAGGACGAACAGGACGTCGTCCCACGAGGCCCCGATGATCGGGATCGTCTCCGGTATCGACACGGACCCTCTCTCTCCTCGCTCCCGCGCGCCCGTCGGCGCGCCTACCCCTGGCGCGCCGCCGCGCCGTCCCCTGCGGGCGTCCCCCCGTGGCCATTGTGGCCGTTCCCACGCCCAGCCGTGACGCCCGCCGGGAGGACCGGCAGGAGCCGGTCGGGCCGGACGGGGCGACCCTCGGCGAGCGCGCGCTCGGCCCAGTCGCGCTCGCGGCGCACGTACGTCATCTCGGTCTCGCGGTCCACGGCCGCGATCGCGATGAGGTCGATCATCGGCTCCTCGCGGCTCGTGTGCGCCAGCTCGAAGTCGGGGCCGCAGCGCAGCGCGTCGTACGGGCAGGCGTCCACGCAGATGCCGCAGAGGATGCAGCGGCTCTCGTCCACGTCGTACTTCTGCAGGATCCGCGGCTTGGGCATGAGCGCGCCCGTGGGGCACGTCTCCGCGCAGCGCCCGCAGCTCACGCACGGCGTGTCGTTGAGGCTCATGTCCAGCGGGGTCGTCACCAGGGTGTCGAACCCGATCCGCATGAAGTCGTAGCAGGCGGCGCCGACGACCTCCGCACAGACGTTCGCGCACCGGCCGCAGTCGATGCAGCGGGCCGGCTCCCGGAGGATGAAGGCGTGGCTGTCGTCGCGGACGTAGTCGTGGTTGACGCCCGTGAACCGGTTCTCCGAGACGCTCCGGTAGCCCGCGCCGCGGTCGTGCTGCGGCTCGAGCGTCCGCAGGGTGGTGCCGTACTCGATGCCCAGGCGGCGCAGGTCGCAGAAGCCGATGGCCTCGCACGTGCACTGGAGGCAGCGCGTGCTCTCGGCGACCGCCTCCGCGACCGTGTACGGGATCTCGTACTCGATGTAGCTGGTGTTCCGGGCCTCGGCAGGCTCCGCGCGCATCCGGATGCGCGGCTCCTTCACCTCGCCGGTGAACGGGACGATGCTCAGGAACTCGGGCTGGGGCTCCGCGAGCGTCTGGCGCGTCCGGAGCGCCCCGAGGTCCATCCCGCGCAGGTACGCGTCGATCGCGTAGCTGGCGCGGCGGCCGTCGGCGATCGCCTGGACGACCGTCTGGGCGCCCATCCGGACGTCGCCGGTGCCGAAGACGCCGGGCCGGCCCGTCTCGAACGTGACCGCGTCCACCTGCAGGCGGCGCTGCTTCGTGGCCGACGTCCCCTCGTTGCCGGCGCCCATCCACCGCAGGTCCGGGCCCTGGCCGATGGCGAGCAGCACGCGGTCGCAGGGGATGACGAACTCGGTGCCGGGGGCGGGCTCCGGGCGGCGACGGCCGGAGGCATCCGGGGCGCCCAGCTGCATCCGGATGAACTCGACGCCCGTGACCTTGTTCTGGTCGTCCGTGATCACCCGCGTGGGCCCGGCCTGGAAGATGGCCGTGACGCCCTCCTCGATCGCCTCGTGGACCTCGGAGGCGGCCGGCATGTCCTTCATGTCGCGGCGGTAGACGAGGGTGGTCTCGGCGCAGCCCTGGCGGACCGAGGTGCGGGAGCAGTCCATCGCCGTGAAGCCGCCGCCCACGACCACCACGCGCGTGCCGCGGTGCCCCGGGTACTCGAGCCCGAGCGTGGCGATCTTCAGGTACTCCAGGCCGTCGATGACGCCGTCGGCGTCCTCGTTGGGGATCCCGAGCTTGTTGGTGTCGTAGCAGCCGATGGCGATGAGGACGGCGTCGTAGCCCTGGTTCTGGAGGTCGTCGAGCGTGAAGTCCTTCCCGAGCTCCTTCCCGCACTCGAAGACCCCGCCGAGGCGCGTGATCGACTCGTACTCGCGGTCGAGGATCCGCTCCTTGGGCAGGCGGTACTCCGGGATGCCGTAGCGGAGCATGCCGCCCGGCTTCTCGTCGCGGTCGAAGACCGTGACGTCGTGCCCGTTGATGAGCAGGTAGTAGGCGGCCGACGCGCCGGCAGGCCCGGAGCCGATGACGGCGACGCGCTTGCCGGTCTTCGGCTGCAGGTCGAACGGGACCGGCGGGTCGATCCCCGCCTCGGTCATCTCGCGCAGGACCTGGTCGCCGGCGTACCGGTGGCTGTCGCGGATGGCGATCGCCTCGTCCACCTCGTCGCGGCGGCAGTGCGTCTCGCACGGCGCCGGGCAGACGCGCCCGAGGATGCTGGGGAACGGGATCGTCCGCTTGAAGACCCGCGCCGACTCGCGCCACTCCCCCTCGGCGTTCGCCTTGAGGAAGCCCGGGATGTCGATGTGGCTGGGGCACTTGTTCTGGCAGGGCGGGAGGCAGTAGGCGTTGTGGTCGCTGAAGATCAGCTCCAGGTTGGTCGCCCGGATCCGGCGCAGGTCCTCGGTCTGCGTCCGGACCGTCATCCCCTCTTCGGCCTCGCGCGAGCACGAGATCGGCGGGTGCTCCTCGCCCTCGACCTCCACCACGCACATCCGGCACGCGCCGAAGCCGGGCAGCTTGGGCTCGTAGCAGAGCGTGGGGATCTCGATGCCGTTGTCGCGACAGACCTCCAGGATCGTCTGGCCCTCGCGGCCCTCGATGACGCGGCCGTCCACCTCCAGGCGGATCGCCGGCGACGACAGGGGTCGCTGCGGGGCCTGCGTGGTCAGCAGGCGCTCGGCCAGGGCGTCGGCTTCGGTCGGTCGGACGATCAGGTCGGTCATGGGGACGCCCTCAGGTGGCCGACCCGGCGGAGGTCACCCCGATGGGATGACAGACCCCGGCGGGGCAGGCGCTGCGGAGCAGGTGCTCGTCGAGCTCGGGACGGAAGTAGCGCAGGACGCTGGTCAGCGGCGTGACCGCCGCGCGCTCGTGCCCGCAGAGCGCGCTCGCGACGATGTCGGTCGAGAGGTCGGCGAGGAGCGTGGGGTCGGCCGGACGGGCATGGCCGGAGACGGCTCGCTCGCCGATCTCCGCGAGGCGGCGGAGCCCGATGCGACATGGGATCGCCTTGCCGCAGGCCTCGTCGGCGCAGTAGCGGGTGAGGAGCGTGGCGAGGTCCACCACGCAGGTCCGCTCGTCGGCCACGAGGATCGACCCGGAGCCCGCGTGGGCGCCGACCTCGCGCAGCGCTGCGGCGCTGTACGGCGTGTCGAGCTCGCGCGGCGGGAGGATGCCGCCCGTGACGCCGCCGACGGCGACGGCCTTGAGTCGGTGGCCCGAGGCCATCTTGCCCGCGAGGTCCACGATGTCGCGCAGCCGCGTCCCGATGGGCACCTCGGCGATCCCCGGCTCCTCGACGGCGCCGGCCACCTGGACGAGGACCGTGCCCGGGGTGGCCGCTTCGCCGATGGAGGCGTACGCCTCGGCACCGTTCGCGACGATCCAGCCCACCGCCCCGAGCGTGACGACGTCGTTCACGACCGTGGGCCGGTCCCACAGGCCCCTCTCCGTGGGGTACGGCGGGCGCTGCTCGGGCTGGCCGCGCTTGCCCTCGAGCGCCTTCAGCAGGACCGTCTCCTCGCCGATCATGTAGGCGCCGCGCAGGGGCCGGACCTCGATGAAGATGTCGTGGCCGGAGCCCAGGACGTTCGCCCCGATGTGGCCGGCCGCCTCGGCGCGCGCCACCGCCTCCTGCAGGCGGCGGACGGCCTCGCCGTACTCGGCGCGGACGGCGATGATCGACTCCGTGGCGCCGACGGCGAACGCGGCGATGGCCACGCCCTCGACGATCGCGTACGGCCGCTCCTCCATGAGCGCCTTGGCGATGTGCGTGGCGGGGTCCGCCTCGTAGCCGTTCGCGACGACGTGACGCACGGTGCCGTCGGCGGTGGCGCAGGCGTGCCACTTGTCCGCGGTCGGGTAGCCCCCGCCGCCGCGCCCGCGGAGGCCTGAGGCGCGGAGCAGCGCGATCGTGCCCGTGGGACCGTGGGTGCGGATCGCCCGCTTCAGCCCCTCGAACGCACCGGCGGCGATCGCCGCGTCCAGGTCGGCCGGGTCGGCGGCGCCGAACCCCGCCGTGAGGACGCGCGGCCAGCCGGCCGGCGTCGCGAGCAGCGTCGTCATGCCGGACCCGCCCCGGCGGCGCGCGGCCCCGTGCCGAGGGACGCGTCGAGGGCGGCGAGGAAGCCCGCCTCCGTGGGCCGCCGTGCGCCGGCGTCCGCGCGCGACGGGTCGTCGGCCGGCGCGAACCGGAACTGCCGGTAGTAGGACGCGGTGCCGTAGACGAGCGCGTACGGAGCGGCCGTGCGGAAGCTCACGTGCTTCAGGGCGGCGACGGGCAGGTACCCGTACGCCTCCTGCGCCTCCTCGAGCATCGCGATCAGGTGCGCGGGGTCGTGGTCGTGGCGCGCGAGGATGGCGTCGAGCGGGGCGAGGTCGATCGGGTCGAAGTGGGCGTACGCCGCGTCCGGGACCGGCCGGCCCGACCGGCGGAGCGCGGACTCCTCGCGGCGCTCGCCGTACGTCTCCGCGGGACCCCAGTGGATGTGATAGCGGCCGCGTGTGTCCACGCCGCCCATGTCGATGCACTCGATGGGGCAGGCCTGTGCGCACTGGAAGCACGTCTCGCACTTGAGTGCGCCCCACTCGTCGTAGAGCAGCTGCAGGCGGCCGCGGTTCTTCGGCGGGATCGGCGCCGCAACCTCCGGATAGCGGATCGTGACGGCCGGCTGGAAGAACCGGCGGAGGGTGATCGACATCCCCCGTGCGATGCCCATGCCCGGGATGCGGCTCATCGGCGGGTCCTCATCGGCTCACGATCACGATCGCAAGGGCCGTGACGAAGATGTTGAGCAGGGCCGCCGGCAGGAGCCACTTCCACGCGAACCCCATGAGCTGGTCGATCCGGACGCGCGGCAGCGTGCCGCGCAGCCAGACGAAGAAGAAGACGAACGCGTACGACTTCGCGAAGAACCAGAACAGGCCGGTCACCCAGTCGAGGCTGACGAAGGCCCAGCCGAGGACCAGCCCGATCGCGACGACGTTGAACAGGACGAAGCCGATGACGAGCGCCTGGAGCGTGGAGATCCGGGAGCTGAGCCAGAACGGCGCGGCGAGGACGAGCGTGCCGATCACCGGAAGGGCGAGGAGGGCGATGAGCGACCCCACGCCCCACGCGAGCGGGTCGAGCGAGACGGCGACCGGGAACGGCCAGTCGAACGGGGCGGTCCAGCCGCCGAGGAAGAACGTGACGATCAGGCCGGAGACCACGAAGACGTTCACGTACTCGGCGAAGAAGAAGAAGCCGAACCGCATCCCCGAGTACTCGGTCGCGAAGCCGGCGACGATCTCCTGGTCCGCCTCGGTGAGGTCGAACGGCGAGCGGTTGGCCTCGGCGATGCCGGCGATCACGAAGATGATGAACGCGAGGGGCTGGCGCCAGACGTACCAGTCGGCCAGCGAGCCCGACTGGGCGAGGACCATCTGGTTCAGGCTCATCGTCCCGGCAAGCAGGACCACGCCGACCAGCGAGAGGGTGAGCGGGATCTCGTAGCTCACCATCTGGGCCGCCGACCGGAGCCCGCCGAGCAGCGAGTACTTGTTGAAGCTGGCCCACCCGGCCATCAGCAGGCCGACGACGGTCAATCCGCTCATCGCGAACAGGTAGAGGACGCCGACGTTCATGTCGAGGCCGAAGAGCCCCGGCGCGAACGGGATGACGAGGAACGTCATCACGCTCCCGACGAACACCACGACGGGCGCGATCGTGAAGACCTGCAGGTCCACCCCGGTGGGGGCGAAGTCCTCCTTGGAGAGGAACTTGAGCCCGTGGATCACGGACATGGCGGTCCCGTACGGCCCGACGCGGTCCGGCCCCACCCGGAGGTTCATGCGGGCGATGACCTTGAGCTCCATGAAGATGACCACGAACGCCGTGGGGATCGTCAGCAGCAGGACCGCCCCGATCGCGGCGACGAACCGCAGGAGCGGCATGTTGTCGCCGAGGAACTCGACGGCGAACGGGCCGGCGATGACGACCAGCCCGATGGTGACCAGCCCGAGCGCGAGGAGGATCGGGACGACGATCGCGAGGATCCGTCCCACGACGTTGAGGCGCTGCCAGGTGACGACGGCCATGCTCATCGCTGCGCCCTACTTGTCCACGCCGCCCATGACCGGGTCGAGGCTGGCCATGATCGCCATCGTGTCGGCGATGAGGTTGCCCGGTGTCAGGAGCGAGACGAGCTGCAGGTGGACGAAGCTGGGGTCGTGGATCCGCATCCGGAACGGCTGGTCCGTCCCGTCGGAGATCGCGTAGGTCCCGTACATCCCGCGCGGTCCCTCCACGGCGGCCCAGGCACGGCCCGGGCGCGGCCGGATGAGGCGCGGCACCTTGGCCATCACCGGGCCGTCGGGCATCTGGTGGAGGCACTGGTCGATGATCCGCAGCGACTGCTTGATCTCGTCGCCGCGGAGGAGGTAGCGCGCCAGGCTGTCGCCCTCCTGGCGGGTGGGGATGTCGAAGTCCAGCTCCGGGTAGACCGAGTACGGGTGGGCACGCCGGAGGTCGAACGGGACGCCCGACGCGCGGATGTTGGGGCCCGTGACCGCCATCCGGATGGCCGTCTCGCGGTCGAGCACGCCCATCCCGCGCGCCCGGCGCACGAGGATCTCGTTGGCGTTGAGAAGGCCCATGTTCGCGTCGATCTGGCGCCCGGCCTTGCTCATCCACTCGCCCAGGCGGCTCATGAACTCGTGGTTGATGTCGCCGTTCACGCCGCCGATCCGGAAGTAGTTGAAGAGCAGCTTCTGGCCGGTGACCGCCGCGAGCATCTCCACGATCTCGTCGCGCTCGATGAAGCCGTAGAGGATGGGCGTGAGGCCGCCGAGGTCGAGGGCGAACCAGCCCATGAACAGCGTGTGGCTGGCGATCCGGAGGAGCTCGCCGGTGAGCACGCGGATGTACTCGGCGCGGCGCGGGACCTGCACGTCGGCGAGCTTCTCGAACGCCATCACCGGCGCCCATTCGCAGTAGAGCGAGGCGACGTACTCGAGCGGGTCCGTGTAGCAGATCGCCTGGTGCCAGTCGGCGTTCTCGCAGAGCTTCTCGACGCCGCGGTGGAGGTAGCCGAGGACCGGGTCGATGTCCACGACCCTCTCGCCGTCGAGCTTGAGCACGACCCGGAGGACGCCGTGGGTGGACGGGTGCTGCGGGCCCATGTTGAGGAGAAGCTCGCCGTCGCCGAGCGTGTAGAACTCCGCCTCGCGCTCGGTCCGGGCGACCGGGACCGCGTCGACGATGGACTCGCGGAGGGCGTCCTCGATCGCGATCGACGGGTCGTCGAGGGACGGGTGCGGCCGGTGGGTCTGGCTGGTCATCGTCAGCCCGCCTGCGCCCGGCGTCGGTTCGTGGCGGGGGTCGCGTCGCGCGGCGGGAGAGCGCCCTCCATCGGGCGGACGCCCCGGCCCGGCGACCGCGACGCGTCGTCCGGGAGGTGGAAGTCCTTGCGGAGCGGGAAGCTCGTGTAGGCGGCCGGCAGGTAGATCCGACGAACGTCGCGATTGCCCTCGAAGACGATCCCGAACATGTCGTAGGCCTCGCGCTCCATCCACTCGGCGCCCTTCCAGAGGAAGGTCACCGACGGGCAGCGCGGCGACTCGCGGTCCAGGCCGTCCACGATCACGCGAAGCCAGTCGGGACTCGACTCGCTCCAGAGGTGGTAGACCACCTGCATGTGCTCGCCCGTGTCCACGCCGGCGAGGTCGGCGAGGAACGTGAAGCGCAGGTCCGGTGCGTCGTGGACTGCCTGGACGGCCGCCGTTGCGTCGCCGGCCGCGACGCGGATCTCGGTCTCGTCATGGCGCTGCACGACGGGGCCGAGGAGGCGGTCGCCGAGCAGTCGCTCGAGGCGGGAGCGGAGGGCGCGGTCCATCGTCAGACGCCCGCCGGGACGGTGGGTCCCGTCCGGCGCTCCGGCCAGTGCCCGCGACGGTCCACGACGAGCTTCTGGAGCTTCATCATCCCGTAGATGAGGCCCTCCGGGCGCGGCGGGCAGCCGGGCACGTAGACGTCCACGGGCAGGACGCGGTCGATCCCCTGGACGGTGGAGTAGCTGCGCTTGTACCGGCCCCCGGAGCAGGTGCAGTCGCCCATGGCCAGGCACCACTTGGGCTCGGGCATCTCCTCCCACAGCCGGACGAGCGGCTCGGCCATCTTGGTGGTGAGCGTGCCGGCCACGATGAGGACGTCCGCCTGGCGCGGGCTGGCGCGGAAGGGGAACATCCCCCAGCGGTCCATGTCGTTGCGGCTGGTGGCCGTGGACATCATCTCGATGGCGCAGCAGGCGAGCCCGGAGAGCAGGGGCCAGAGGCTGTTCGCCCGGATGAGGTCGAGGATGTAGTCGGCCGTGGTGGGCACCACCTCGAGCGCGGCCGCCCATCGTCCGTCGTCCCGCTGCAGGATCCCGGACGCCTCGAGGTCGCGCAGGTGCTCGATGTCCTCGTTGATCCCGCGGGCGCCCGGCGCGTAGGCGGCCGGGTTCGCCGGGGTCCACAGCTGGTTGGCGACCACGATCGGGGCGTCCACCGCGCGCGACGCGGCCGGCACGGGCAGGGAGTCGGCTCCCTCCGGGGTCGTCCCGGGGGTCGGGTCGACGACCGGGTCGGGGCCGGGCCCGGTCAACGCCACGTCAGCACGCCCTTGCGCCACGCGTAGCCGAGGCCGACCAGGAGGATGAGGACGAACACGAGCATCGCGACGAACCCGCCGAGCAGGAGGTCGCGGAAGACGAGCGCCCAGAGGTAGATGAACACGATCTCGATGTCGAACGCGACGAACAGGAGCGCGTAGATGTAGTACGAGATCCCGAACCGGCCCCACGTGTCGCCGAACGTGTCGATGCCGGACTCGTAGGGCCGGCCCTTGTGCTCGTCACCCCGGTTGCGGTGCGTGATCAGCCACGAAAGCCCGATCACCAGGAAGACGAAGGCGACGCCTACGACGGCAAAACCGACGACGTACCAGAGTTCGGTCATCGCTCCTCGCGCGGCCGCGTGACGCGGCCCGACGGCTCGTGCTCCGATGCGCGCGACCGGCCTCAGGCACGGTCACCCGCCCCGGCAGTGTAGCAAGAACGACCTTCGGCGTTGGGGGTGGGACGGCCCCCGGGAACGGTCCCGGACGGCCCGCCGAAGGCCGCCGGACGGCCCATGCGCGGTCGGCGCGCGCCGGCCCTGTCAGGCGTCGCGGCGCCCCGCGAGACCCCGGAGTCGGTCGCCGCCGGCGGGCAGCCCGCGGCCCAGCGCGAGGACGAAGAACCCTCCGAGCAGGCGCGGGTCCAGGAGGCGCCTGACGGCGGACCGGAGCGTCAGGTAGCGCTCCATGGTGAGCGCCGGGTCGGCCCGGAGGCGGCCGAGGACCTCCTCCAGGCCGCAGGCGAGGAGGAACGCGGCCTGGGTCGTGCGACCGAGGACCTCGAGGCCGGCGGCGGCCGCGGCGGCCTCCAGCGCGGTGATGTCCACGTGGGCGGTGAGATCGCGGTCCCCGGGATCGCCGTAGACGTCGTCGAGCGCGCGGTGCGCGGAGTAGGCCAGGAGCGTCCCCTCGGGCCGGCGCGTGGCGTCGTACAGCTCCGCGGCGGGCGCGCCGTAGTCGATGACCAGCACGTGACCACGCTCCAGGTCTCGGGCCACGCCGGCGACCCACGCGGCGTCCGCGAGCCGTACCTCGGCCGCCTGCCCGTCCGCGAGCACCATGCCCTCGGCGGCGAGGCGCGCGGCGAGGGCGGGGGTCGAGGGATCCGCGACGACATCGACGAACCGTCCGCCGAGCGGGGCGGCCGGATCGTCGGCCCAGCCGACGAGCACCTCGGCGATCCCGTCAGGGGCGCCCGGGCGCCCGACGACGCGGTGCACCGGCAGGGCGTCCACGAGCTCGTTCGCGAGCACGAGGCCCGACATGCGCAGGCCGGGGACCGGATCGGCCACGGCCACGCCGGGCGCCGTCGCGGCCAGGCGCACGGTCAGCTCCCGCCGCCGCGCGGCGTCGATCTCGACCGGCTCGTAGCGGAGGGGCGGCGCGCCCGCGGTGCCGGGGTCGAGGAGCACGGACCCGTCCGCGCGGAGCCCGTCGACGATCGAGCTCGCGAGGGCGCCGGACCCGGCCCCGTGCTCGCGCAGGACGAAGGGGTCCGGCCGCCCGAGCAGACGCCAGCACTCGTCGACCTGGCGGGCGAGCGTCAGGCCGAAGACCGGGTCCATCTCGGGGGCCGTGAGGAAGTCGCCCTCCCGAGCCGGCCTTGGCGCCCCGCGCGTGTAGTAGCCGAGGTCAGGATCGGTCAGCGCGACCTCCATGAAGCGCGCGAACGGGATCGGGCCGAGCGCCCGGATCTCGTCGCGCAGCCGGGCGGCGAGCGCGTCGCTCACCTGCCGGCACCCCCGCGGTGCGACCCCCGGGCGCCCGCTGCGTGCGCGGCATGCGAGGCCGGTCCGCCCGCGCCCGGTCCGCTCGCGCCCGGATCGCCCGCGCCAGGGCGCGCGTGCGAGGGCGCCCGGAAGAGCAGGTCCAGCCCGGGCCCGACGAGGCTGTGCGCGCCCAGGACCACGGGGATGGGAGCGGCCGCGGCGCTCGCCGTGAGCGCCCGCAGCCACGGGTCGCGGACGCCCGCCGCGAGCCCGAGATCCGCCGCGAGCCGGTCCTCGAGCGGCGGCCACGCGCGCTCGTCGGCGCCCAGGCGGTGCGCGATGAGCACCCGCGTGTCCACGATCGCCGCGTCGCCGAGGCGGGCGAGCACGGTGCCGAGCGCCTGCGGTCCCTCGCGGTCGAGGATCATCCCGAGCACGGAGGCGGGCGGCCGCTGCTGGCCGGTCCCCGCTGGCCGCGAGCCCGCGCGACCCGCGTCGGCGCGGATCGGGGCCTCGTTCGCGCGTGCGCGCAGATCGGCGGCGCGCAGGCCGCGCTCCTCCACGAGCGCGCGGACGCGACACGCCGTCGCCGTCTCGAGGCGTGCGAGGCCGGCGGCGGAGATGCGGCCGGCCACCACGATCTCGGCGTGCGGGTCGGCCGCGACCGCCTCGAGGGCGGCGATCCGCGCGCGCAGGTCCGCGAGCGACGCCTCGTGGCGGGCGGCCGCGGCCCGCAGCACCGCCGGGCAGCGTGCAGAGCGAACGAGGAGAGCGAGGTCGGCGAGGCCGTCGAGGTCCGCCTGGAGCGCGCGCCGTCGGCGCAGGTCGGCGACCGGGAGGCCCGCCCGCTCGGCGAGCCAGCGGGGGAGCGTGTTGTCGCCAGCGAGGTCGGGGAGGCCGGCGAGGGCGCGACGGGCGTCCGGGACGGCGATCGCGTCGCTCGAGTAGCGGTTGTTCGCCAGGGCCGCACCGTCCCCTCCGGCGGCGACGATGAACGTCCGGCGGTCCCGCGCGTCAGCGAGGGGCAGCGCGCCCGAGCCGAGCAGGACCAGACCCGTGCCGGGCGCGAGGGCGGCCGCCGCCGCGCGCAGTCGCGCGCCGAACGGCCGCTCGTCCGCGTCGGCGATGATGCGCACGTCGGCGGCACCGACCGCGCGGAAGCCGCGCGCGTGGTGCTCGGCGAGGTCGAGCCGCACGGCGGCGAGGGCGGCCGCGAGAGGGCCGAGCCCGGCGGACGGGTCGTGGAAGATGAGCACGTGGACCGGGTGCACGAAGGGAGTCTAGGGGTCGCGATGAGCCGTCGGACGCGAGCGGCGATCGGCCTCGGGTCGAACGTGGGCGATCCGGAGGCGGCGCTGACGGCGGCTGTCGCGGCGATCGCGGCCCTGCCCGACACCCAGGTGCTCGGCGTCTCCGATCTCTACGCCACGGTCCCCGTCGGCGTCGAGGACCAGGCCGAGTTCCGCAACGCCGCCGTCCTGCTGGACGTCCCGGCCGGGCCGGACCCGGAGACCGGCGCGATCGCGCTGCTGGTGGCCCTGAAGTCGATCGAGCGCGCGTTCGGTCGCCAGGAGCGCGGGCGGTGGGGCCCGCGCGAGATCGACCTTGACCTGCTCCTGTTCGGAGACGCCGAGATCCGCGTGGAGCGCCCGGAGGCGGCGCGGTCGGTCGATCCCGAGAAGGCGCCGCGCCTGCTCGAGGTCCCCCATGCGCTCGCCCGCGAGCGCCTCTTCGTCGTGGCGCCCCTCGCGGACCTCGTGCCCGACGCGATCCCGCCGGGCTGGGGCGAGACCGTCTCGGAGGCGCGGGAGCGGCTTTCCGCGGCTTCACCGCCGAACGCGGTGCGGCCGCTCGGCGCGTGGGACGCGGCTGCGCGGCGATGGCTGTCGGCGCCGGCGGCGGACTGACCGACGCCGGTGACGTCCGGCTCTGGCAGTGGGCCGTCGCGGAGCATCGAATCGACGCGAGGGCACCCAGAGGGGCGATCCGCGGGAGGTTGTCGTGGGCTCCAGGCGGAACCTGCTCGGCATGACCCTGTGCGCGGCTCTCGCTGCATGCACCAGCGGAGGGGCCTCACCGACGCCGCCATCGGTCACACCGTCCACCGCGTCCGTCGCCCCCGCCGCCACGCCGACGGCCACCCCCATGGCGGTCTCGGCCCCGCCCCCTCCCGCCGGCGTGACGTTCGACGAGCGGTTCCGCGCGGTGTCCGACGGCATGTACGAGACCACCCAGGCCGTCACGTGGTCGTCGCCGACGGACGAGGGCGTCGAGATCGTGGCCTACGGGGTGACGGACTGCGTCGAGGAGCGGTCCGACGCCGCGCCCGGGACGACAGGACCGTGTGTGGTGGAGCCGGTCGAGCTTCCAGATGCTCTCCTGGTGCCCCTCGCGGCGGCTCCCGCGAAGAGGGGCCGCGTGGAGTGGTCGTGGGTCCACTCGGGCGGGTGCGACATCGGACTCGAGAACGACCCGGACGGGCCTCGCTACGTCGCGGTGGTGCTGGCGGCGCATGGCATGTCCGGTCGATCAAGGTTCGTCATCGCGGAGCCGGGCAGCTGGTTCGTGCCCGAACCGGGCAGCATGCCCTGCTGACGCAGATCCCGCCCGCGTCAGCCCGGGAGCACGGTGAAACCCTGGGCCGCGAAGTCGTCGTCGAACGCGAACGCCCTCCCGATGCCACGACGGCGCATGACGAGGAAGCTCGTCCAGTCGACGAGCGAGATGCCGCGCTGGCGACCGGCGAGCATCGCCTCGCGCGCGGACGCATGAAGTGCGGGGTCCACCCACTCGATCTCCACGAGGGGAAGCAGGTCGTCCACGAACCGGCGGACGGCGTCCATCCCGAGACGACGCTGGACCAGCGCGATCGTCTCGACCACGACGTACTCGTGCGAGACGAGCGATTCCCCGGCCACCTGCAGGCCTGCGAACGCGCGCGCCGCCTGATCGTGCCGGTGATCGTCCATGTCCAGAAGCGCGAAGAACGCCGAAGTGTCGACGAGGAGCGTCACGAACCGTAGATCTCGTCCAGGTATCGATCGTGATCCTCAGCCACGTCGCCGAGCCCCGAGCGGCCGCACTCCACGGCGGTCCAGGCACGCGCCCAAAGCGCCTCGCGCGAGCCGGGGGCGTCCGCCCCGTAGGCCGCGTCGACCGCCTCCCGGATCAGGTGGGCCATGGAGACGCCGCGCTCCCGTGCGATCCTCCGGAGGCGCTCTGCCTGCTCCGGTTCGAGCGAGATCTGCGTGCGTTCCATGGCCCGATGATACCACCAGCCGCGGTGGTGATGTAATCCCGCGGTGGGCCTACAGCCGCACCGCGGGCGGCCGGTCCCGGTCGAACATGTGGACCGTGTCGATGAACCGGACGTGCTTCGTCCGGTACGCCATCTGGAGCGTGTGGGTGCGGGCCCCGCCGCCGAAGAAGCGGACCCCGTGGAGGAGGTCGCCGTCGGTCACGCCCGTGGCCGCGAAGACGAGGTTCTCGCCGGAGGCGAGGTCCTCCGTCCGGTAGACCCGGTCCTCGTCGCCGTGACCCATCGCCTCGCCCCGCGCGCGCTCGTCGTCGCTCCGGAACCGGAGTCGTGCCTGGATCTCGCCTCCGAGGCAGCGCAGCGCCGCTGCAGAGAGCACGCCTTCGGGGGCGCCGCCGGTCCCCATCACCGCGTGGATCCCCGTCCCGGAGACCGCGCAGCTGATCGCAGCAGACAGGTCCCCGTCGCCGATGAGCTTGATCCGGGCGCCGGCCTCGCGGACGTCGCCGATCAGGCCTTCGTGGCGGGGACGGTCCAGGATGACCACGGTCAGGTCGCGGACGCGCCGCCCGAGCGACGTGGCGATCGCCTCGAGGTTCTCGGCCGGCGGACGGCGGATGTCCACCTTCCCCACCGCCGCCGGTCCCACGCACAGCTTCTCCATGTACGTGTCGGGCGCGTGCAGGAGCCCGCCGCGATCGGATGCCGCGAGGACGGTGATCGCCCCGCCCTGGCCGTAGGCGACGAGGTTGGTCCCCTCGAGCGGGTCGACGGCGATGTCGACCTCCGGGTACGACTTCCGGCCGATGACCCGCGCCTTGCCCACCGACTCACCGATGAAGAGCATCGGCGCCTCATCGCGCTCGCCCTCGCCGATGACGATCGAGCCGTCGATCTCCAGCTCGTCCATCGTCGCCCGCATCGCCTCGACGGCGGCACGGTCGGCCTCGTCCTTGTCGCCGCGGCCCATGAGGCGGGCAGCCTCCACGGCGGCGGCCTCGGTGACGCGGATCATCTCCAGGGCCAGCAGGTGCTCCATCGGGTCGGTCCTCCGGGCGGTGTCCGGGCAGCGGCGCCGCGGCCGCGGGTGGGGATCAGGTCACCGGGCCAGTATGGGGCGCTCGGCCGGGATGCCCCCGCAGCGGTCCCGCGGCCGGGATGCCCCCGCAGCGGTCCCGCGGCCGGGATGCCCCCGCGCCCGCCCTCTGCGGCCGTCCGCGCATCAGTGGCGGAAGTGGCGCCGTCCCGTGAAGACCATGGCCAGGTGGTTGCGATCGGCGACCTCGATCGCCGTCTCGTCGCGGATGGAGCCCCCCGGCTGGATGACCGCGGTCACCCCGGCCTGCGCCGCGAGCGCGATCGCGTCGGGGAACGGGAAGTACGCGTCCGAGGCGAGGACGGCGTTGCGCGCCCGGTCCCCGGCCCGGTGGACCGCGAGCTCGACGGCGGCGAGCCGGCTCACCTGGGCCGCCCCGATCCCCACCGACACGAGGTTCCGCGCGATGACGATCGCGTTGGAGCGCACGTTGCGGACCGCGCGCCAGGCGAACAGCAGGTCGGTCAGCTCCTCGAGCGTCGGACGCCGCCTGGTGACCACGCGCAGCTGGCTGCGGTCCAGGCCCGAGTCGTCGTCGCGCGTCTCGATCAGCGCGCCGCCGGAGATCCGCTTGAAGTCGAGGGCCGCGATCCCGTAGTCGAGCGGGCCGTCCACGGGGTTCGGCGGGACCGCGAGGATCTCCAGCTCGGGCGACCGGGCGAGGATCGCCAGCGCGGCCTCCGTGTAGCCGGGGGCGACGACGGCCTCGAAGTGGTTGAGCACGATCTCGCGCGCCGTGGGCCCGTCGACCTCGCCATTGAGCCCGACGATGCTCCCGAACGACGAGACCGGGTCCACCTGGAGCGCCGCGCGGTACGCCTCCACGAGGTCGTCCGCCGAGGCGATCCCGACCGGATCGGTGTGCCGGACGATGACCGCCGTCGGCGCGGCGAAGTCGTTCGCGATCCGGTAGGCCGCGTCGAGGTCGAGCATGTCGTTGAAGCTCGGCAGGCGGCCGCCCAGCCGCCGTGCGTCGGCGAGCGTCCCGTTGCGGTGCGTGGTCTCCCGGTACACGGCGCCCGACTGGTGCGGGTTCTCCCCGTACGGCAGGTCGCCGACCTTCTCGAGGACGATCGCCATGTGGGCGGGGAAGGTCTCGCCGGAGACACGCTGGAGGTACGCCGCCACCTCCGCGTGGTAGGCGGCGACGACGGCGAAGGCCTCGGCCGCGAGCGACCGGCGCGTCTCGGCGGAGACCACGCCGCGGTCGCGGATCTCCGCGACGATGGTCGGGTAGTGGCGGGGATGCGGGACGGCGGCCACCGCGAAGTGGCTGCGGGCGGCCGCGGCGAGGAGGGCGGGGCCGGCCGTGTCGATCATCCCGACGGCCTCCTCCATCGGGACGACGCGCGACCCCACCTGCGGCGCGAACGGCCGGAGGTTCACGACGACGATGTCGATGAGGCCGATGCCGGCGGCCTCCAGCTCGGCGAGCTCGTCGGGACGGTCGCGGCGGGCCAGGATCCCGGCGTGGACCGCCGGGTGCAGCGTGCGGACGGAGCCGCCGGCGAGCGACGGGGTCCCGGTGAGGTCGGAGAGTGGGGCGGCGTCCACCCCGTGGGCGTGCAGGTGGTCGCGGGTCCCCTCGGTGGCCACGAGCTCCACGCCGAGCGCGACCAGCTCCCGGCCGAGCTCGACGACGCCGTCGCGGTCGGCGACGGACAGCAGGGCCCGCACGCTCCACCTCCCTCGCGCTGGGGGGTCGCCCCGGGCGGGCGCGTTCCCGGGCGGCCATCGGCCGCGAGTATACCGTCCGGTCGTGGCATACTCCGGCACGGTCCGAGAACGTGACGGAGGACATCGGTGACGCTGGCGCCCTGGGAGTATCTCTTCCTCTCCTTCAACCAGGCGAACTTCCCGGACCTGTTCGACTACGTCTGGATCGCGGCCGCCGCCCTGCTCGCTGCGACCGTCGTCCTGTACTTCGTGCGGACCCGCCAGCTCAAGCGGCACCAGCCGTACCTGGACCTGTACGAGTGGATCCTCTGGACCGGCGTGATCCTCTACTCGCTGATCCTGGTGTACGCGGTCTTCCACTTCGACTTCGTGATCGTCATCGCGACGATCCCGGTCGGCCTCGGCGTCCTGGTCTGGGTGCGGTTCGTCAAGTTCCCGCCGCTTCTCGCGGCGTACGACGCCCAGCTCGCCAAGCAGCGCTACATGAGCCGCTTCCGCTACTCGCATCCGGACGCGACGATCCGCCAGACGAAGAAGGCGACCGGCAGGTCCGCGGCGAAGAGCGGAGCCAAGCGCCGGCGCCGGTAGACGGCGGGCGCCCCAGCCTGCTCACCCGCACCCGCCCGGGCCCGCGGCCCGGGACGGCCGGCCCGGCGGGGCCGGGATGACGGGCCGGACGCGCCGGCCCACGGCTCGACGACGGCGCACGCGCCACCCCCAGGCGTCCCGGGAGGTGCACCGATGGAGATCCGCCGGTTCGGGGTCGGCCATCGCCGACCGGACGGCCCGCCCGGCACGCAGGGCGTCAGCGGGTCGGTGATCGACAGCAGCCCGCGGGCCACGATCGCCGAGCTGGCCTTCGTGCGCGGTGCCTCCGTCAAGCCCCACGCGAACCCCAACCCCACGTGGCTCCTCGTCATCGAGGGCGGCGGCTTCGTGCGGACGGGCGACGAGCAGTCGCGCGTGAGCGCGGGCGACGCCGTCCTCTGGCCGGCCGGCGAGATCCACGCGGCCTGGACCGAGCTCTCCGAGATGCGGGCGATCGTCGTGGAGCTGGGCGCCGCCGACGCGGCGACGATCGCCGGGCTCCTCGAGGGCGGCGCGCGCGAGCCCGACCCGGACGCGGCCGGTTCGGGTGGTGCCGCGGCTGCCGACGGCGAGCTCGTCCGCGACCTGGATCCCGGGTACGACCCCAGCCACGGCGAGCCGGTCTAGCGTCGCCACGCCCCATCACTCCGGCCTCCGCGCCCGCCTCGCGCGCGGCGCCGCGGTCGTCACTCGGGCCCGATCACGGCCCCCAGCTGCCCGAGCACGCGGGCCGTCGCGCCCCAGACGACGTGGCCGCCGTCGATCGGGTACCCGCCGTAGCGGACCAGCGCGCCGCGGATGACCTCCTCGCGGACCACGATCGGGGCACCCGGGAGGAAGGCTGAGAGCGGCGGCGTGAGGATGGCGCCCACCTCCACCGGATTGGCGACGAGGGACGGCGGCCGCGCGGCGACGGCGACGATGGGGTCGAGCGTGAAGCCGCTCGCCGCCACGACGATCCGCTCCAGGCGGCCGACGACCACCACCGCGGCCGCATCGGCATCCAGGCCCACCTCCTCCGCCGCCTCCCTGAGCGCCGCAGCGATCTCGTCGACGTCGTCGGGCTCGACCGATCCGCCCGGGCATGCGACCTGGCGGGCGTGCGGCCCGCCGTCGTCGGTCCGCTCCATGAGGACGAGCCGCGCCTCGCCGGCAGCATCCGGGACGACCAGGACGAGGGCCGCAGCCGCACGGAACGGGCGGGCGCCAGAGAGCCGCGCTGCTGCGAGCTCCGGCTCGGCGTAGGGGACGTCGTCCACGCGGATCGCCGTGATGGCGGGCGGCGGCGGAGGCAGCGAGCCCGCGCGCGGGAGATCGGGGGAGAGGCCGGCGAGGCGGAGGCGGACGTCGTCGATTCGCACCGACGGAGGGTACTCCGCGGCCCCGCCCGACCGCTCGCGGCGGAGGCCGCCCGTGGCGGACGCGCGGCGGCCCGGGGCGGAGGCCCGTCGCCCCGCCCGGCGGCCCGGGGCGGGGCCTGTTCGCGAGCGCCTGCCGGTCCCGGACACGAGGCGACCCCGACGTCGGGACGGCGTCGGGGTCGCACGGGCTGCACGGGCCCGCGAGCATCGCCGGAGCGCCGGGGCCCTCGCGGGCCGCGGGCTCCCCGGAGGAAGCTCTCGGCGGAGTGTCCACGAAAACGGCGATGCGTGCTGGCGAAGCCATGCGCGAGCGGGAGCCGTACCGGGATCCGGCTCCGGGCAGGGGCGAGCATCGTCCGCACGCTCTCGGCGTGACCGCGCGCGAGGGGCCGGGCGCCGCGACCGGGCGACGCCGGCCGTGTCATCCGTTCTCCGGGAGACTCGTGTCCACGACGGGCGACGCCGCGCCCACATCGTCGCGCCCGAGCCGAGCGTGGCCCGTCACGTCCGCGCGCCCGGACAGTCTCCCGGGACATGGACGGCACGCCGAGACGGCCTGCCGGCGGCGAGGAGTCTCCCGGGGAATGGATGGATCACGGGGCAGGCCGCCGCGAGCGGCGGCGACGGCGAGGAGTCTCCCGGGGAATACATGGGACGGAGAGCGGTCGGGCGGACGCCGGCCAGTCGCCCGGGGATTGGATGGCCCGACGCCGACGGGCCGGCGCGCCCGCCCCGACGCCGCGTGCGAGCGCGGCGACCCGGCTCGAGGGGCGGCGAGGGACGATGCGGCCTCTCGGATCCCGCCTAGTTCTGGAAGTCCCGCTTCGGCCGGTCCTCGATCTCCGGCAGCGAGAGCTGCGAGCGACCGGCGCCCGTCGCCGCCGGCTTGCGCCCGCCACGGGCGTCCCGTCGGTCGCCCGCGTCGTGCACGACCGTCTCGTCACCCGAGCGGAAGACGAGCGTGCCGCCCAGCGGGTCGGCGTCCGCAACGACCGTGTCACCCGGTGCGAACCGCCCCTCCAGGAGAGCACGCGCGAGCGGGTTCTCGACCACACGCTGGATCGTCCGCTTGAGGGGCCGCGCCCCGTAGGCGGGATCGTGACCTTCGCGGGCGATCAGGCCGCGTGCCGCCGGGGTGAGCTCGAGGATGAGCTCGCGGTCGGCCAGCCGCCGCTGGAGATCGGTCACCAGGAGGTCCACGATGGCCGCCAGGTCCGCGTCGGAGAGCGCGTGGAAGACGATGATCTCGTCCACCCGGTTGAGGAACTCGGGTCGGAACTGCGCCCGGAGCGACTCGATCACCTGCTCCTTCATCCGGTCGTAGGCCTCGGCATCCTCGCCCTCGCCCCGGCCGGTGAAGGCCGCGATGAACTGGCTCCCGACGTTGCTGGTCATGATCACCACGGTGTTCTTGAAGTCCACCGTGCGTCCCTGGCCGTCGGTGAGCCGGCCGTCGTCGAGCACCTGCAGAAGGATGTTGAAGACGTCCGGATGCGCCTTCTCGATCTCGTCGAGGAGGACCACCTGGTACGGCCGACGCCGGACCGCCTCGGTCAGCTGGCCCCCCTCCTCGTAGCCGACGTACCCAGGGGGCGCACCCACCAGCCGCGAGACGGAGAACTTCTCCATGTACTCGCTCATGTCGATGCGGACCATCGCGGCGTCGTCGTCGAAGAGGAACTCAGCGAGCGCCCGCGCCAGCTCGGTCTTGCCGACGCCGGTGGGCCCCAGGAAGAGGAAGGACCCGATCGGCCGGCGCGGGTCCTTCAGGCCCGCCCGTGCCCGGCGCACCGCGTCGGAGACGGCCTGGATCGCCTCGTCCTGGCCGACGACCCGCGCGTGCAGGCGCTCCTCCATGTGGACGAGCTTCTGCATCTCGCCCTCCATGAGGCGCGTGACCGGCACGCCGGTCCACGACGAGACGATCTCGGCGATGTCGTCCGCGTCCACCTCTTCCTTGAGGAGGCGCGACGCGTCGGCGGCCGCCATCGCCGTCTCCTGTGAGTGGAGCTTCTCCTGCAGGGCGGGCAGCGTCCCGTACTTGAGCTGGGCGGCCGTGCCGAAGTCGGCCTCTCGCTCGGCGGTCTCGATCCTGTGCGCGACCGCCTCGATCTCGCCCTTCGTCTCGCGCAGGGAGGCGATCGCTTCCTTCTCCGACTCCCACCGCTGCTTCATCGCGCCGGCCTCCTCGGAGAGCTCGGCGAGCTCCTTCTCCAGGACCTCGAGCCGCGCCTTCGAGGCGTCGTCCTTCTCCTTGCGGAGCGCCTCGCGCTCGATCTCCAGCTGCACGCGTCGGCGCTCCAGCTCGTCGAGCTCGACCGGCATCGAGTCGATCTCCATCCGCAGGCGGCTGGCCGCCTCGTCCACGAGGTCGATCGCCTTGTCCGGCAGGAAGCGCTCGGTGATGTACCGGTTCGAGAGGGTGGCTGCCGCCACGAGGGCGGAGTCCGTGATCCGCACGCCGTGGTGGAGCTCGTAGCGCTCGCGCAGGCCGCGGAGGATGCTGATCGTCTCCTCGACGGTCGGCTGGTCCACCACCACCGGCTGGAATCGCCGCTCCAGCGCGGCGTCCTTCTCGATGTGCTTGCGGTACTCGTCGAGCGTCGTGGCGCCGATGGTGTGGAGCTCGCCGCGCGCCAGCATCGGCTTGAGCAGGTTGGACGCGTCCATCGCGCCCTCGGCCGCCCCGGCGCCCACGACCGTGTGCAGCTCGTCGATGAACAGGATGATCCGCCCCTCGGCGTCCTTGATCTCCTTGAGGACGGCCTTGAGGCG
>JAKOQS010000279.1 GCA_029778235.1 Chloroflexota bacterium
ACCGGTCGGCGCGCACCCGGCATCAGACGCGGCGCCGCTTCGGGGACCGAGCGTCGTCCGTTCCACATCATCGAGCGGCTCCTTCGGCAGCCCGGCTGACTCTGGGAGTCCCGTGGCTTTGCGGCCCCGCCTCGCGACGGGTGTGCCCTTTCGCGGATGCCTGTGGGGCCGACACGACCGGCCGTGCGCCCACGTGCAACGCGTGGGACAGGATAGGGGCGGGTGCCGCACCCGCCCATCGACCTTCGGTACCTGACCGAGCGCCGAAGGTGCTACGGTGCCGGCCGGCCCCGCCATACGGCGATGCGTGACGCAGCGGGCACCCTCACGAGGTCGAGGACCCCGCCGGGCGATCCCCCGTCGGTCACCCCTGCCGGTACAGGGGGAAGAACCCTCGCCGAGCCCCGGGATCCAGGTGGGGGTCGCGCGCACCGACCAGCGCGGCGTACGCCCGCTCGTCGACCACCATGCGGAGGGTCGTGAACGTGTGATGCAGGGGCGAGAACCCGACCTTGAACTGGAGGAGCGAGTCGCTGCTGCCCCCGACCCCACCGCCGAGGTGGAGGACCCTATCCCCACGCTCCTTCGCCCACAGGCTGACGAAGTGCATCATCAGCTTCGTCGGCTGCACCGATCGGAACGCGTCGTCCGTCCCGGACAGATGGTATTCGACGATGCCGTCGGTCGCGGTGAACAGGCCCGCGGCCGCGATATCACTGTCCCGCTCCACCAGGCACAGGTGGAGGTCGTCACCGAGGACGTCGCGGAGGCCGCGGAAGTAGTCCCCGTCGAAGTAGTAGAACGGAGCGGCCGACCGACGGTCCATCGTGGCCCGGTACAGCCGCTCGAACGTCCCGAGGCTCCCCCATGTCGTATCCATCCGGGCGGCGAAGCCGAGCTTGACCGCCCGGGCGATGTCCCGACGGTGGTTCAGTCGCATCTGGGTCCAGAGCTGCTCGGCGGGCAGCGTCAGGTCGATGCTCACCGTCTCGCCATGCTCCACCAGCGTTCCGACACCGACCGGTGGCGACGGATCGAGCAGTGGGTGGAGGCGGACGAACGCGGAGACGACCTCTGCGTCCCGAAGCACCTGCAGACCGGCGGCGATCGCGACCCGGAGGAACGCAGGATCGTCGGTCCCACGCCCCACCGGGCCGGGATAGCCGTACGGTGACGTAGCGTCGGAGCCCCCGCCGGGTATGGACCGGATGACGAGCGGTAGCAGCATCGTCCGCGTGCCGTCGGTGACGAGCAGACCGCACGGTCTGCCACGCTCGTGCACGGCGCTCAGGGCGACGTACCCGGGCCGGTGGTAGACGTCGTGCGGCGCCTCGAGGAGCGCCGTCTCCCATTCCGGGGCGTCGACGTCGATCAACCTTCCGGACAGCGGCCGTGCGGCGAGGGCGCCTCCCGGTGGCTGATCGACGGCCGTCAGGAGGTCCAGCACCATGAGGAGCTCACCGCGATCCTCGCCCGCGTACGCGTACCCGAGGGTCTCGTACAACCGCCTCGCCCGCGTGTTGCCGGGGTGCACGCGAAGGCGCATCAGGGACGCCCCCCGCCGCACCGCTTCCGCGTGCAGGTGCGCCATCATCAGCCGTCCGAGGCCGCGGCCGTGCGCGCTCGTCCTGACCGCGATGCCCAGCGACGGGATCGGATACCCCTCGGCCCAGCCGCGCAACATCCCATACGCCACCGCCCGCCCGTCCTCCACGAGAAGCGCGTAGGCGTCGCGGCTGGCGTCGTGGGCGATGCGGCGGGCCTCGGCGCGGGTGAAGGGATGCGGCCGGAAGAACGCCTCATCGATCTCCGCGAAGATATCCGCGAGCATCGCGGCGTCCGACGGACCGACGACCCGGAACTCCACGGTCACGCCCGGGGATCGTGTGCGGTCGCCGGTCCGCCCGAGGGCGGCGGTGCCGCGGGCAGCCGCACGGCGCCGAGGATGATCGACGGCCCCGCCGTGACCGGTGCCAGGACGGGCTGCAGTACGCGCTCCAGCGCCACGAGAAGGCCCGCGGGGGCGCCTGCCGTGAGGACCGGCAACCTCAAGAGGCCGACGCTGCGCGTCCTCGGCGTCCCGAACCCGGCGCGCCGGAGCCCGATGCGGAGGTCCCGCGGGCTGTGGACGTAGGAGACCGGGGCGCTCCACGGAGCGACCGGTGCGCCCGCGCGAGCCAGCACGGCGCGGCGCGTCCCACGGTCGGCGCGGGACCCGCGTGGGAGCAGCCGCACCCCGGCGTACCGCCGCGAGCCCCGAGCGAACGGCGACCAGTCCTGACGTCGCAGCCAGTACGCGATGACGGACTTCAGGTTCCGCTTGTTCGCGGACTCGAGGATGAGGACACCTCCTGGCCGCACGATACGCCCGAGTTCGCGGATCGCTTGCCCCGGGTCTTCGAAGTGGTGGAGGACGCGGATGCACACCGCCGCGTCGAAGCTGGCGTCCGGGAACGGGAGCTGGAACGCGTCGCCCGCGACGACGCTGACGCGCGGATCGCCGGCGAACCGCTCCCTGGCGGCCTGCAGGTGCGGCTCGGACGCGTCGAGCAGGACCACCTCGCGGTAACCCGCGTACTCGTCCGCCAGCCGACCGTAGCCGGCGCCCACGTCGATCAGCCGACCGCCGCTGGGCGGCAGGAGCGAGCGCACCGCGATCCGGTCGCATGCGTCCTCGTACGCGCGGGAGGGCCAGAACGCATCCCGATACGCGAGGTCCGAGAAGGCGGCGAGCGTCTTCTCCAGGCCCGGGTCGGAGGGGGGCGCAGACGGCGGGACGGCGGTGGCGACGCCCGGGGCAGGGTCGGTCGGGCCGGGGGCGTCGGACACCGGGGAGGCGGGCCGGACGGGTGGGAGGTTCACGGCGCCATCGTACCCGTGGCGGCTGGGCCCGGTCGGCAAGGAGTCCCGGAGAGGCGGGGCTCGGCGGGATCGCCGCGTGGTACTGTCCCTGCCACCGTGAGCTGCCCAGCTCGGCGCGGTGGTGGGACCGTCGAGTGGGACCGGTCGCCCTTCCGGAGTCCCCTGTCGAGGATCGATGACCGCACCCCAGCACCACATCGCACGACCGATCCCGCTGGCGCGGCCCGATGTCGGCCCCCGGGAGCTTGAGCTCGTGGCCGAGGTCCTCGCGAGCGACACGCTCGCGATGGGCGGATTCGCGCTTCGGTTCGAGGCGGGCATCGCCGCACTCACGGGCCGTCGCGAGGGCGTCGCGTGCTCGAGCGGCACCGCGGGACTCCACCTCGGCGTGCGGGCCCTGGGGATCGGCGAGGGCGACGAGGTGATCACGACGCCGTTCAGCTTCGTCGCGTCCGCGAACTGCCTCCTGTACGAGCGCGCCGTGCCCCGGTTCGTGGACATCGAGGAGGACAGCCTGGGGATCGATCCCGACCTGATCGAGGGTGCTGCATCCGACCGGACGCGCGCGATCCTGCCCGTCCACGTGTTCGGCCGCCCGTGCCGCATCGAGGAGATCGATGCGCTGGCGAAGCGTCGCGGCTGGCGCCTCGTCGAGGATGCCTGCGAGGGCCTGGGCTCGTCGGTCGGCGGGCGGCCCCTGGGAGGCTTCGGGGACGTCGCGGTCTTCGCGTTCTACCCGAACAAGCAGATCACGACCGGCGAGGGTGGGATGGTCGTCACCGACGACGCGGAGCTCGCCGAGACGATGCGGAGCCTCCGCAACCAGGGTCGCGACGCCGACGGCACCTGGCTCCGCCACGTGCGCCTGGGCTACAACTACCGCCTCGACGAGATGTCGGCAGCCCTCGGAGTCGCACAGTTGGAGCGTCTCGATGAGCTGCGTCGGGGCCGTGCGCGTGTCGCGGCCGCCTACGAGCGAGCCCTTGGTGACAGGGACTGGCTGCGCCTGCCCCGCGCGGGAGCCGGCGAGATCGTCGATTGGTTCGTCTATGTCGTCCGCCTTCACCCGGACATCGACCGCGACGCCCTCATCGGCCGCCTGGCCGCGCTCGGGATCCCCTCGCGGCCCTACTTCTCTCCCCTGCACCTCCAGCCGTACTACCGCGAGGCGTTCGGGTTCCGGCCCGGCGACTTCCCCGTCACCGAGCGCGTAGCGGCATCGACGCTCGCCCTCCCCTTCGCGAGTCGGCTCGCGGACGACGATGTCCAGCACGTAGCGGACGCGCTCGCGGAGGCTGTCGCGTGAGGCCGCCGGCCCGCACCCCGGCCGTCGTCCTGTCGGGCCACACCATGGCCCTCGCCGTCGTGCGGTCGCTCGGCAGGGCCGGCGTGCCCGTGGTCGTCGCCCACTACGACGCGCGCGACATGGCCCAGGCCTCGCGATACGTCATGGCCGACGTCCGGGTCCCTCACCCTCTCGAGGACGAGGGCGCCTTCATCGACGCGCTGATGCAGCTGGGTCGAAGGTACGGGGGAGCGGTCCTGATGCCGGCCTCCGACGAGAGCGTCGTCGCGGCCTCGAGGCACAAGGCACGCCTTGGTGAGCGATTCGTCGTCGCCTGCCCCGATTGGGAGGTCACGGAACGGTTCATCGACAAGACGAAGACGTATGCGCTGGCACGCGCGCAGGGTGTCCCGGCTCCGCGGACGCTGGTTCCAGCAGGGCCCGAGGAGCTCGTGGACGGGGCGGCTGAGATCGGGCTTCCGCTCCTGCTCAAGCCTGCGGAGGGCCACCTGTTCTACGCGCACTTCAAGCGGAAGATGTTCCGCGTGGAGACGCTCGCGGAGCTCCGGCGTGGCTTTTCCCTCGCGCAGGGCGCGGGACTCACGGTCGCCCTGCAGGAGATCATCCCCGGCCCGGACTCGTCCGTCGTGAACTACAACGCGTACGCGATGGACGGGCACGCGCTGGTCGAGTTCACAGCGCGACAGCTCCGGAAGGCGCCGCCGGCCCTCGGGTCACCGCGTGTCGCGATCAGCGAGCATATCCCTGCGGTATCCGCACCAGGGCGCAGGATCCTCGCCGCGATGGGCTTCTCCGGGTTCGCCTGCACCGAGTTCAAGCTCGACGGACGCGATGGCACCTTCAAGCTCCTCGAGGTCAACGGGCGGCACAACCTGTCGGGCATGCTCGCGCTTCGATGTGGCATCGATTTCCCGATGATCCAGTACCGGCACCTGGTCGACGACGTCGCCCCGGCCGGTGGGGCGTTCAGAGGGGGCGTGTACTGGACCGACGTGTTCCGGGACGCGGGGTACAGCCTCGCGTGCCTGCGCCAGGAGCGCTTCACGGCTTCCGCGTACCTCGCGCCGTATGCCCGACGGCACTGCGACGCGATCTTCGATCGCGCCGACATGGGTCCGTTCTGGACCCGACTCAGGTATCTGGTCCGGAATGCGTGGTCGACGGCGCGGGCGGCGTCGGCCGGCTGATGACGGCCACTCCTGCGACCCGGCCCGCCCGAGGCGCGTCGCATGCGGGGCCCCGAGCGGGTTGTAGAGAGGTCGGCCGATGAAGGCACACCTGATCGCGTGTAACGCATGCGGCGCCGACGACTTCGTGCCGACATCGTCGGTCGATGGCTGGACGATCGGTCGCTGCCGGGCGTGCGGCCTCGTGTACGTGAACCCGGCGCCGTTCTTCGACCCG
This sequence comes from Chloroflexota bacterium, assembly GCA_029778235.1. Classification (GTDB taxonomy): domain Bacteria; phylum Chloroflexota; class Limnocylindria; order Limnocylindrales; family CSP1-4; genus CAIYQJ01. The sequence goes on from JAKOQS010000279.1 coordinate 5,573, forward strand.
GCGGACGAGTTCTCGGAGATGTCGCGGGCATTCGAGTACACCGAGTACATGCACCAGCCGATCACCGAGCGGATCCTCGCGTTCGAACGTCGGCAGCTCCTCGCCAACGCCGTCGAGGTGACGCGCCTGCGCGGGCGCAGCCCGGATGCAGGACCTGCGATGCGTTTCCTCGACATCGGGTGTGGGTCCGGCGCCTCGGTCGGTGCGGCTGCCGCCCTGGGGTGGGATGCGATCGGCATCGACCTCGACCCCCAGCTCATCGCCGAGGGAAGGGCGCAGCTCGGGGTCGACCTCCGGTGCGTCCCGATCCTCGAGTGCGGCCTGCCGGCGGGTGCATTCGACTTCATCAAGCTCCGGGACGTCATCGAGCACCTGCCCGATCCTCTCGATGTCCTGGTGAAGGTGCGGGAGCTGCTCGCGCCTGGCGGTATCGCCCTCATCGTCACGCCGAATGAGGACGGCCTGCCGACCCGGGCGCGGGCACTCGCTCGACGGAAGCGAACGCTCGTCGCCACGGTCCCGCCTCCTCATCACCTGCACTCGTTCACGCCGGCGACCCTCGTCCGAACGCTCCGCCGCGCAGGCCTGCGGCCCTTCACGACGATGACCACCACCCCGAGCGATGGTCGATACGTGACGTCCCACAACATGGCACGCGCCGAGCGACAGCCGCTCCTCGGGCCGCTGTGGCGAGTGGGCCGGACCCTCGGGATGGGCTCCGTGCTGGTCACATGGGCCGGCCGGAAGAGGGACGGTGCGGGGTGATCTCGGTCGCGGGCGTGCACTCTCGACGCACGCGCCTGGCCGTCAAGCGGGCGTTCGACATCGCGGCCGCGACCGGTGGTGCCGTGGTCCTCTCGCCCGTCATGGCGTGGGTCGCGGTGGCGGTGGCGGCGACCGGGGGCTTCCCGATCCTGTTCCGGCAGCGACGACCCGGCCTTGACGGGCGGCCCTTCACGATCGTCAAGTTCCGGTCGATGCGCGCGCCACGCCGCGACGAGGTCTGGTACCTGACCGACGAGGCGCGCATCACCCGGCTCGGGCGGTTCCTGCGCGCGACGAGCCTTGACGAACTGCCCGAGCTCTGGAACGTGATCCGCGGCGACATGAGCATCGTGGGACCGCGACCGCTCCTCATGGAGTACCTCGACGAGTACACGCCGGAGCAGCGGCGCCGGCACGCCATGCGACCGGGGATCACGGGGTGGGCCGCCGTCAACGGACGGAATGTCCTCCGGTTCCAGGACCGGCTCGAGCTCGACGTGTGGTACGTGGACCACTGGAGCCTGCGGCTGGACATGCGGATCCTGGCGATGACCGTCCCCCAGGTGCTCCGCAGGGAAAGCGTGTCCACGACGGAGGATCTCGCCCTCGGGTTCCCGCTCCCCGGCGCCGCCACGGTCGAGGCCGCAGGGTCGAGCGCGACCACGGGCGCGGCACCACGGGCCCCGGGGACGGACGCCGCCACGTTCCCGTGATCGCTGGCGCCCGGTCCCGGTCGCCGCGGATGTGCCGCTCGATCCTTACGTAGTCCTCCGGATTGAGTCGCCGAGGTTCGGGCGCCCAGACTGCCGGGCGTCCATCCTCCGCTGAGGGGCCGCGCCCGATGCCACTCGACGTGATCTACGAGGGGGGCCTGCTCATCCTCGTGGCGGTGGCGGCGTTCGCGATCAGCTCGCTGGTCGGGATGCTCCTCGCACACCTCTCGGCGCCTCCCGGCCTGCTCGACGAACCGGAGGAGGAGCCCGCTCCACGTCGAGCCGGGCTGGAGGTCCTCCACGGCGCGCCCACGGAGCGCCGCACGCCGGGGACTCTGGCCAGGTTCGACGACTCTCTCGCCTGACCCACCGACCCGGTGACCGGGGCCTCGGCTGATCTCGCCAGCAGCCGGCCACCCCGGCAGCGCATGTTCGCGCCGCCCGGAGTCCGCCGTCACGGACTCGAAAGGATCGGCGGCGCACGCTCCCGGCCATGGACACGAAGCGCACGCGGATGGGCACCGCCTCCTCGCCCGACCGACGGCCCGACCGGGCCAGCATCGACGCCCGGATCCGGGCACTCACCGTCGCCGCCGCTCTCGCCGGCGCGGCCGGCGTCACCGGGTTCGGCCTCCTTGCGGCCCAGGGCGCCGGCTCCGTGGTGGCAGCGGGCACGGCGACGACCTCGGCCGCCGACACCGGCGGCACCGAAGCGGTCGGCACCACGGATCCGACGGATGACACGGCGGCCACGACGACCGCGGCGCCGACCCTCCAGGCGGCCCCGGGGCAGGTCTCGGCGGCGACCGGGGCCGGCCAGGTCACCACCGGCGGATCCACCCGATGAACGCCGCGGCGGTCTGGCGCGCGCTCGGCACCAACGTCCACCTGCTGGTGACGGACGGCGACCTGGACGTCGCCCGGGCCGCCGTCGAGGAGACGCTCGCCCGCGTGGACGGGACGTACAGCAGGTTCCGTGCGGACAGCGAGCTGACGCGGCTGAACGCCGCGGCCGGCGAGACCCTGCGCGTGAGCG
>JAKOQS010000280.1 GCA_029778235.1 Chloroflexota bacterium
ACATTCCTCTTACAAAACCCCCGCACCGGGGCGGAACGACCCCCCGCACCGCCCGCGGAACGCCCCGCTCCCCCCCTTCGCGAGCGGTGAGTTGTGGCCGCATCAACCGCGCGCGAGGCGGCCACAACTCACCGCTCGCGGGAACGGGGGCGGGATCGGGGAGGATGGGCGGGTGCTTCGGACTGACGACCCCGACGTCGCGGCGGCGGCGCTCGCGGAGGGCCACCTCGCGGCGCTGCCGACGGAGACCGTGTACGGCCTGGGTGCCCGCGCGGACCTGCCGCGGGCGGTCGCGCAGGTGTACGCGGCGAAGGGCCGGCCCGCCGACCACCCGCTGATCGTGCACCTGTTCGACCCGTACGCCCTGCTCGCCTGGGGCGTGGACCTGCCGGAGTGGGCAGGCGCGCTGGCGGAGGTGTTCTGGCCCGGGCCGATGACGCTGGTGGTGCGACGGTCGGACCGGGCGGGCGACTTCGTGACCGGCGGCCAGGACACGGTCGCGCTGCGGGTGCCCGCGCACCCTGGGATGCGGGCGGTGCTGCGGGCGCTGGGCGAGCGGGTGGGCGACGACGCGGTCGGGGTCGCCGCGCCGAGCGCGAACCGCTTCGGCCGGGTGAGCCCGACGACGGCCGACCACGTGCTGGCCGAGCTCGGCGACGTGCTCGGGGCCGACGACGTGCTGCTGGACGGAGGCCCGAGCGCGGTCGGCGTCGAGTCGACGATCGTCGACTGCACGGGCGACCGGCCGGTGATCCTGCGGCCGGGGCGGGTCGCGAGGCGGGGCGTCGAGGCGGTGACCGGCCTGACGTGCGGCGAGCGGTCCGCGGTGCGCGCACCGGGCACGCTGGCGTCGCACTACGCGCCGCGCGCACGGATCCGGCTCGTCGACGCGGTGGACCTGGAGGCGACGGTAGGCGGGCTCGCCCTGCCGGCCGCGCGGACCGGAGTGCTCGCCCTGGCTGAGATCGCGACGCCGCCGGGCGTCGTCCGGCTGGCGGCTCCGGCGGACGTGACCGAGTACGCGCAGGTGCTCTACGCCGCGCTGCGGGA
>JAKOQS010000281.1 GCA_029778235.1 Chloroflexota bacterium
CCGTGCCGGCCCCCGGCCGTGCCGGCCCCCGGCCGTGCCGGCCCCCGGCCAGCGGCCACATTCATGCCTCACGACCATTCGCCGCTCGATTCCGCCACCCGGGGCCGCGACGCATCCTGCTCGATGGCCAACTTCACGCGGAGTGGGCGCCCCGAGCGTGGGATGGCCGGCCGGCGGTGCCGCAGGTGTCGGCCCGTGGGTCCGGAGTGAGGCCGAACGGTCGCTCCGCGTGAACGTGGCCGGATCTCCCGCCACCGACCCCATGTTGACTTGCGGGAGCCCGCCCCGCAGGGTCCGCCCACGGCGCGCCGCCCATGACGCGGGACGCCGACGACGGCGAGACATCGATGCCCGCGTTCCGTCCACGCATCCGCGCGCTCGCCGCCGGGGCGGCCGCGGTCGCCCTCCTCGCGGTCGGCGCCGGCGGCACCGTCGCCGCCTCGAACCCCGCGACCCTCTACGCCTGCTACGACGTCTACGGCAACGTCCGGATGGGCGACACCGCCCAGTGCAAGCTCCCGGGAGGCGGGCGCCTCGTGAACTGGAGCACGGCGGGCATCCCGGGTCCGACGGGCCCGGCAGGCGCCACGGGGCCGACCGGGCCGACGGGACCGCAGGGGCCGGCCGGCATAGGTGGCGCGTCGCACGTCGTCACGGTGCCCGCAGATGGCGCGGCACACTCGATCGTGTCCGGTCCGGGCTTCGATGTCGGGATCGTCTGCTCGGGTCCACTTGCAGGCGATCTGCGGGTGACCGTCCCCGCGGGAGCCGCTGGGCCGGCGCAGCGCACCGCGCTGTTCGTGAACGGCACCACGGTCGCTTACTCCTTCGACACCGTGCAACCCGGCCACTTCAGCGAGAGCTATCTCGGCACATGGACCGACGTGCAGGTGGCGAACCCGGCCGGGGGCGTGCGGATCACCGTGACGTACCTGGCAGGTGGCGTGCTCGCTCCGCCATGCGTCTTCCTCGCCAGCTGGTAGTACCGCGACGATCACCGGCGCATGACTCCCGGAGGTCGGAGGTCAAGCTGTACACCGGCTGGGGCAGCGGCACCACGGTGGATGCGCAGTGCAGCGTCGTGATCCCGTAGGCGCGTCGCGCCGCGCCGCGATCAGGCCGGACCGGCCTCCAGCACCATCCGCCGCAGGACGCGGCCGGTCGCGAGGCGGCGATACTCGGCGGTCGAGCGGACATCGTCGATCGGGGTGATCCCGGCGGCGATGGCGGCGGCGGCGCGGTCGGCGGTCGCCGCGTCCGGGCAGGCTCCCTCGAGGGCGGCCTCTGCGCCGGGCACGCGCACCGGCGTGGGTGCCACGGAGCCTGCCGCGACGCGGACATCGCGCAGCAGGCCGCCATCGGCCCGCCACGCGGCGGCGACGATCGTCTTGCCGATGACCTGGGCGCGCCGGCCACCCACCTTGCGAGCCCGGACGACCCGACCGGGCACGAGCGGGAACCGGACGGCGACGACCAGCTCGTCGGGGGCGCACGCGGTCCGGCGATAAGCGGGCCAGAACGCGTCGGCCGCGACGACCCGCTCCCCGCGGACGCTCCGCAGGACGATCGACGCGTCGGTCACGAGCAGGACCGGCAGCATGTCGCCGGCGGGGGAGGCGTTCACCACGTTGCCGCCGAGGGTCCCACGGTTCTGGATCTGCGCGGCGCCGACCGTGGCGGCGACCTCCGCGAGGACGGGCAGATGCTCGGCGACCAGCGTGGACGCGCGGAGCTCCGCGTACGTGGTGAGGGCGCCGACGACCAGGGTCGCCGGGGCGCCGGGCATGCCGCCGGGGGCGCCGTCCGTCGCAGCGGGGTCCGCCGCGTCGTCCTCGAGGCGGATGCCGCGCAGCTCGTCGAGGCCGGAGAGGTCGAGCAGAGCGGTCCCGTCGGCAGCGGCATGGGCCAGCTGCACCATCAGGTCCGTGCCGCCGGCGATCGGCCGGGCGCCGCCGGCCGCGAGAGCGGCCAGCGCCTCGTCCAGGGCCCGGGGCGAGATCGTCGTCGCCGCGGCCCCGTCCCAGCGCGCCGGTGTCCGCGGGACGGGCGGCGGCCACGCGATCGGCGGCCGGTCGTCGGAATTGACGGCGACGGAGCCGTCCGGTGTCGCGAGCGCCGCCCGGCGGATGGCCTCCACGATCCGCGTGTAGCCCGTGCAGCGGCAGAGGTCGCCCGCGATCGCCTCGCGGATGGCGGCGTCGGTCGGGTCGCCGCCGGCGTCGAGGAAGGCACGGCCCGCCACGACCATCCCGGGCGTGCAGATGCCGCACTGGACGCCGCCGGTCTCCAGGAGCGCCACCTGCAGCGGGTCCAGGCGGCCGTCCGCCCACAGCCCCTCGACGGTGGTGACAGTGCGGCCTTCCGCCTGGCAGAGCGGGACGAGGCAGCTCGCCACCACGCGCCCGTCGAGCAGCACCGAGCACGAGCCGCACTCGCCCTCGCCGCACCCTTCCTTCGCACCGGTCAGCCCCAGGTCCACGCGGAGCACGTCGAGCAGGCGACGCCCGCCGGGCGCGTCGACCTCCACGCCGACGCCATTCACGGTGAAGCGGGTGACGCCCGTCGCGACGGTCATCGTCGGGCCTCCTCGCCCCAGGGGCGCTCGCCCGGGGCGCGGTCCTCGGCCGCGAGGATCGCCGCGAGGACCCGCTCCGGGGTCGCCGGGATCTCCGTGATCCACGTGCCGACCGCGTCGTGGATCGCGGCCACGACCGCCGCGGCCGGCGCGTCGTGCGGCAGCTCGCCGAGCCCCTTCGCGCCGTGCGGCGCGTCCGGGAACGGCACCTCCACGAGGACCGGCACGATCTCCGGCGCGTCCACGGCCGTGGGGATCAGGTACGTGGCGAACCGGTCGTTCACGTAGCGGCCGTCGGCGACCTTCATCTCCTCGATCGTCGCGTAGCCCACGGCCTGGAGCGTCCCGCCCTCCACCTGCGCGGCCGCCTGCAGCGGGTTCACGATGCGGCCCGCGTCCACGGCCTGGACCACCCGCCGCACCTCCACCTCGCCGGTGTCGAGATCCACGACCACGTCCGCGACCACGGCCGACCAGCTGTAGGCCGGGTACGCGTCCCCGCGATATCGCTCGCCGTCCCACTCGATCCCGGGGAAGCCGCCGAACCGCTCGTCCACGCGCGAGGGCCCGTTGTCGCGGGCGTCGTCCGCGTACGAGTCGGCGAAGGGCCGCCCCGTCCGCGCCTCCACCTCGGCGCGCAGCCGCGCGGCCGCGGTCGCGAGCAGCCCGCCGACGACCATCGTGGTGCGCGAGGCGACCGTGGGCCCGCTGTTGGGGACGATCGACGTGTCCTGCGGGGCGACCTCCACCGCCTCCCACGGGACGCCGAGCGCGTCGGCGGCCACCTGCGCGAGGACCGTCCGCGCCCCCTGCCCGATGTCGGTGGAGTCGGTGAGGATCCGGATCGTCCCCGTGGCCGTGATCTCCACCCCGGCGACGCTCGCGAGGTACGCCTCGCCACTCCCCGTGAAGCCCGCGCCGTGCCAGCCGAGTGCGAAGCCGCGTCCGTGGGCCACCGGACCGGCCCCGGCGGGCCGGCCTCCCTCCGCCCCGGGCCCGCCGAGGAACCCCGGCCGGCTCACCGCGCCCGGGCCTGCGTCGAGCCGGTCGACCTTCTCCATCGCTGCGTCGAGGACCTCGACGACACCGACGCTGGACCGCAGGACCTGCCCCGTGGGGGTGACGTCCCCCTCCCGGTAGGCCCAGCGCCTGCGCAGCGCGACCGGGTCCATGCCCAGCGCCTCGGCGACCCGGTTCACGTGGGTCTCGACGGCGAACTCGGTCTGCGGCGCCCCGAAGCCGCGGAACGCTCCCGACGGCGGCATGTTCGTGGCCATCGCGCGGGCCCGGATGCGCGCGTTCGGGCAGGCGTACGGGCCGCCCGCGTGAAGCCCGCCGCGGGAGAGGACCACGGGCGAGACCGTGGCGTACGCCCCCGCGTCGAGCACGACCTCGATGTCCTGGGCCACGAGGGTCCCGTCGCGCATGACGCCGGTCCGGTGGGTCACGATCGCGGGGTGCCGCTTGGTCGTCGCGGCGATGTCCTCCTGGCGGTCGTACGCCATGCGCACCGGGCGACCGGTCGCGAGCGCGAGGAGCGCCGCGTGGGTCGCCAGCATGGACGGGTACTCCTCCTTCCCGCCGAATCCGCCGCCCGTCTCGCGCTGGATGACGACGACGTCTGCCGGCTCGCGCGCGAGCGCGCGCGAGAGCGCGCGATGCACGTAATAGGGGCACTGCAGCGAGCCGTGGACGGTGACGCCGGCGCCGGGCCCCGGCACGGCGACGACGACCTGGGGCTCGATGTACGCCTGCTCCTGCCAGCCCGTCCGGTACGTCCCCTCAAGGACCAGGTCGGCCGAGGCGAGCGCGGCGTCCACGTCGCCGCGGACGATCTCGAAGCGGGAGATCGCGCGGTCCGACGCGAGCGGGTCGAGGACGGGCTCCAGCGGCTCGGTCACCACGCGCACGGCGTCGCGGGCGGCGCGGGCGGTCGCGGGGTCCGCCGCCGCGACCAGGGCCACGGGCTCGGCGACGTGGCGGATCTCGTCGGCCGCGAGCGCCGGCTGGTCATCGACGAGCAGGGCGACGACGTTCTCGCCGGGGATGTCGGCAGCGGTCAGGAGGACGGCCCGCGACCAGTCGAAGGCGGGGTCGCGCTCGATGCGCACGATGCGTGCGTGCGGCACGGTGGCCCGCACGGTCATGCCGTACCACGCGCCCGGGAAGACGAGGTCGTCGGTGAACCGGGCGAGGCCCGCCACCTTCTCGGGTCCGTCGCGGCGGAGGACGGAGCGCCCGATCGCAGGGACGGTCGGCGCGGCGGGGGCGGTGGCGGGGGCGGCCGGAGCGTCAACGGCCGCCGCCTTGGGGGCCGCGGCCGGCTCGGGGGCGGGCGCTGCGTGCGGGGCAGGGGCAGCCACGGGCCGGGTGCGGATCGCGGTCATGGCACCGAGGATGCCGCCGCCTCGCCATGCCCGGCAGGGCCGCGGGGCCGGACGCCGGGGGCCGGTCGGCCCCACCGGGCGCGCGAGTCGCCCCGGCTCGGAGGCCTGTGGCCGGTCGGCCTCACCCTGCGCGGGTGCCGGACGGGGATCGCGCGCCACGCCGCGCGCGAGAGGACTACGCTGGAGCCGATCGACCGAGAGGAGGTGCCGACTTTGGTGGCGAGCGTGTTCCTCGACCCCGCCGGCCCGCCCGCGGAGGCCGGACTGTCGGCGGCCCTCGGCGAACGGGCGCCGCTCTGGCAGGCCCTGGTCGCGTTCATCGAGGGCCCCTGCGGTGCCCGGACGACCTGGGTCCACGAAGGCCGCGCCACCGGCTGGGCGCTTCGTGCGGTCCGGGCCGGCAAGCCCTTTGCCGTGCTGTACCCGGAGCCGGGCGTCGCCGCCGTCCGGATCGTCATCGGCGAGAAGGATCGCGATGCGGCCTTCGCGCTCCGCCTGGGTGCCCGCGTGGGGACCACCCTGCGCGAGGCGCGACGCTACCCGGACGGCACCTGGCTCTACGCCCGGCCCGAGACGGCGGACGACGTCGCCGACCTGGAGCGGCTGCTCGCGGTGAAGCTGCCGCCGACGATCCGGGCACGGGTCGAGAGGGATCTGTCCGCCTGATGCGACCCGTGGGGATCCTCCGGGTCCGACCACGCTCGCGCCGGCGATGGATCGAGGCCATCGGCCTGGTGGTCGTGGTGCTGACGCTCACGACCCTCGCGGTGGCCGCGCTCGAGGCGTGGGCCGGCGTGGCCGACGCGTCCGTCGCGTACCTGCCCGCCGTCGTGATCGTCGCCGCGCTGCTGGGGACGGTGCCGGCGATCCTCACCTCGATCGCCGCCCTGCTGGTCTACGACTTCCTGTTCGTCGCCCCGACGCTGACCCTGACGGTCGCCGCGCCGGCCGAGTGGCTCAGCCTGCTGCTCTTCCTGCTGGTCGCGGTCGTGGTCGGACGCCTCACGGCGCTGCTGGGGGCCCGCGAGCGCGAGGCGACGCGCCGGGCACGGGAGGCGAACGTGCTGTTCGCCATCGGCACGGATCTCTCCACGGCGACCACGGTCAGCGGTGGGATCCGGCGGGTGGTCGAACGCCTCCGCGCCGAGACGGGCATGGCGCGCGTCTGGTGCGGACTCGGCCCGGCTGCGGCCGGCGAGCGGGTCGTCGCGGACACGGGCGCCGGCGCCCCGCGGCCGCTGCTGTCTTCCCGCCGCGTCATCGACCGGGCCGCTCCGGGCGGTCTCGGATGGGTGCGGGTCCGCGAGGCTATGGGCCCCTCCGTCGCCGGCGGCGAGGGAGCACCCGACGAGACGGTCTTCCGGGTCCCCCTGGTGTCGTCGGGCTCGACTGTCGGGTCGCTGTGGGCCACCGGGCCGCGTGCCGCGGGGACGCCGAGCGAGGAGGACACGCGGTTGCTGGTGGCCGCGGCCGACCAGATCGCGGGTGCCGTCGAGCGCGAGCGGCTGGCGACCGAGGCGACCGAGGCCGAGATCGCCCGCCAGAGCGACGCGCTCAAGTCGGCGCTCCTCGACTCCGTGTCGCACGACCTGCGCACGCCCCTGCTCTCGATCCGCCTGGCCGCGGGCGACCTGGCCGACCCCGCGGTCCCGCCGTCGCCCGACGCGGTCCGTGCATCCGCCCGTTCCATCGAGACCGAGGCCACGCGCCTGGACCGGCTGGTGTCGAATGTCCTCGACCTGAGCCGCATCGAGGCCGGCGCATTGCGGCCGGCGGTGGAGCCGTACGACCTCGCCGACCTGGTGGCGCAGGTGGCCGACCGCCTGGCTCCCCTGCTGGTCCGGGATACCGTCCGCGTGCAGGTGCCGGCGGAGCTGCCCCCGGTCCTCGTGGACCCGATCCTCGCCGACCAGATCCTGACGAACCTGCTGGAGAACGCCGCCGCTCACGCGGGGCCGGGACGCGAGGTGCGCGTCGTCGCGACCGCCCTGGACGACCGCGCGACCGTCGAGCTGGTCGTCGAGGACTCGGGAGAGGGCGTCGCGCCGCGCGACCTCCCGCACCTGTTCGAGAAGTTCCACCGCGGCGCGCCCGGCCGCGCCGGAGGTCGCGGGATGGGGATCGGGCTGGCGGTCGTCCGCGGCCTCGCCGAGGCGATGGGCGGCAGCGTGAGCGCCCGCCCCAGCGCGCTCGGAGGCCTCGCGATCGCGGTCCTGCTGCCCGCGGCGGGCGCGCCCGAGGAGCCCTGATGGACCTCGCGGCCACGATCCTGCTCGTGGAGGACGACGAGGCGGCGCGGGCCGCGGTCGCCACGACCCTCGTCGCCCGCGGCTACCGGGTGACGGAGGCGCCGGACGGCCGGACCGCGCTCCGGTCGTGGGAGGCCGCGCGGCCCGACCTGGTGCTGCTGGACCTTGGCCTGCCGGACATCGACGGGATGGCGGTCATCGTGCGGATCCGGCGCGAGTCGGCGACCCCGATCGTGGTCATCTCGGCCCGCGGCCAGGAGAAGGACCGGGTCGCGGCGCTCGACGGCGGGGCGGACGACTACCTGACGAAGCCGTTCGGACCGGCCGAGCTCCACTCGCGGATCCGGGCGGTCCTGCGCCGCGCCGGCGGCCCCGACGCGGACACGGAGGGGATCGTGACGGTGGGTCCCGTGGTGATGGACGTGGCACGCCGGTCCGTCCGCGTGGGCGGCGTCCCGCTGGAGCTGACCCCGCGCGAGTACGAGCTGCTCAAGGTCCTGCTCGCGCACACCGGCCGCGTGGTGACCACCGGCCGGCTGCTGCGCGCCGTCTGGGGCAGCGCGTACACGGAGGAGAGCCATTACGTCCACGTCTACGTGAGCCGCCTCCGGCGCAAGCTGGCTGCCGCGGATCCCACCGGGGAGGCCGGCCGGCTGATCGCGAACGAGCCGGGCGTCGGCTACCGCGTGGTCCCCCCGGGCGCCGACGCGCCCGCCTGACGGTGTGGCGGCGCGCCGCGGCCCGCTGCTCCCCCCGACCCTCGACGGCCCCCGCGGCCGGCCGCTCTCCCGGCGACGTTGAGCCGCTGTTGAGGCGCCGGTCGTCGCGGAGCCCCGTGGCCTCTTGGAGTCCGCGACTACGTTCGAGGCATGACGATCTGGTCACGCCCGAGCTCGCTCATCCTCCGCGCCGCCGGGGTCGCGTCCGCGGCTGCGTCCGGTGCCGTCTCCGGCGCCGTGTCCGCCGCCCGCCGGCCCGCGCACACGCCCGCGGCCGACGTCACGGCAGGGCTCGCCGCGGCCGCGCTCCCCGAGACCGACGGCACGGCCGCACTCGACGTCCGCACGGAGTGGCCGGAGCCGGACGCGGGTGAGCGGATCTCCTACGAGGTCCTCGCGGCCGCGCGGATGGTGCGCGAGGGGCGGGCGGCCCGGATCCTCGTCTGCAACGAGCCCGGCCCGCTCGACGCCGAGGCGATCGCGGGGCTGGCGGCGCGGTTCGGCGTCCGCGTGGAGCCGGTCGTGCGCATGGGCGGGGGGATCGACCTCGCGATCGAGCCCATCCCCGCGCGTGGCTGAATCGGTCGCCTCGGCCGGCGTGAAGCCGGGCGATCGGCGGATCCGCGTCGATCGCCCCCACACCCGCTACTTCCGGTACACGGCCCCCGGCGTCGTCTCGGCCAAGCTCGCCGCGCACGAGCCCGCGACCCCTCTCGGCCGCGCCGCGGCGCGCGCCCGCCGCGTCCTCTTCGGGCGCCCGCTCTCGTCCGAGGAGGAGCTGGCGGAACGGCTGCCCAAGTGGAAGGCCCTGGCCGTCTTCTCGAGCGACGTCATGTCGTCCGTCGCCTACGCGACCGAGGCGAGCATGTTCACGCTCCTCGCCGTGGGCACGGTCGCGTTCGCGTACCTCATGCCGATCAGCGTGCTGATCGTGGGGCTGCTCTTCCTGGTGACGTTCAGCTACCGGCAGACGATCCGGGCGTACCCCGGCGGCGGCGGCAGCTACATCGTGGCGCACGAGAACCTGGGCACCCTGCCGGGGCTCGTCGCGGCGGCGGCCCTCCTCACCGACTACGTGCTCACGGTCGCGGTCAGCGTCTCCGCGGGCGTCTTCAACCTCGCGTCGGCCTTCCCGCTCCTGGCCGACTGGACGGTGCCCCTGATCGTCGGCTGCATCCTGCTGGTGATGGCGGTGAACCTGCGCGGCATCCGCGAGAGCGGCTCGATCTTCGCGCTGCCGACCTACATCTTCATCGTCAGCGTGATCCTGCTCGTCGTGGTCGGCCTCGCGCGCACGGCGCTGGGCCAGCCGCCGCAGGTGACCGGGGTCACGCCGATCGCCGTGCCCGTCGAGAGCCTGAGCCTCCTGCTCCTCATGCGGGCGTTCGCGGACGGCTGCAGCGCGATGACGGGCACCGAGGCGATCAGCAACGGCACGCCCGCGTTCAAGCCACCCGAGTGGAAGAACGCGCAGAAGACCATGGTCACCATGGCGGTCATCCTCGCGGTCGTCTTCCTGGGGATCAGCTACCTCGCCACCGTGAGCGGCGCCGTGCCCAGCGAGCACGAGTCGGTGCTCTCGCAGGTGGGGGCCGCCGTCTTCGGGGAGGGCCCGGTCTACTACGTCCTGATCCTCTCGACGATGGGCATCCTGGTGCTCGCGGCGCAGACGAGCTTCGCGGACTTCCCGCGGCTCGCCTCGATCCTCGCCCGCGACGGCTTCATGCCCCGCCAGTTCGCCTTCCGCGGCGAGCGCCTCGCCTTCAACGCCGGCATCGTGGCCCTGGCGCTCATCGCCGCCGCCGTGGTCGTCGCCTTCCGCGGCCGCGTGGAGGCCCTGATCCCTCTCTACGCGATCGGCGTCTTCACCGCGTTCACGCTGTCGCAGACGGGGATGGTCCGCCACTGGCTCTCGGAGCGTGGACGGGGCTGGCGGCGGAGCGCGCTGATCAACGGGCTCGGCGCGACCGCGACCGGCATCGTCACCGTCGTCTTCGCGATCGCGAAGTTCGGGCTCGGGGCCTGGGTGATCATCATCGTGGTCCCGCTGCTCGTCCTCGCGATGCTGGCGATCAGACGGACCTACGGGATCGAGCAGCAGGAGCTCGCGGTCCGGCCCGGGCTCGTTCTCCCGCCGCCCGACCGCCCGCGCCGCGTGGTCGTGGCCGCGCCCGCGCTCTCGCGGGCGGTCGTCCAGGCGATCCAGGTCGGTCGGACCCTGGCGTCGGACGTCAGCGTCGTCCACGTCACCTCGGACGTCCGCGACGGGGAGAGCGTGCGGGACCGCATCGAGACGGCCGTGCCCGGGGTCGACGTCGTGCTCGTGGAGTCTCCCTACCGGAACCTGGTCCGGCCGTTCGTCCGGTACCTGGAGGTGCTGAGCGAGGACGCCCCGGGCACGGTGACGCTCGTGCTCATCCCGGAGCTGGTGCCGCGCCACTGGTGGGAGCGCGTCCTGTTCAACCGGAACGGCCGGCGGATCTCGGAGGCGCTCGTGGGGCGGGACGACGTGGTGGTGCTCGACGCCCCCTACAGACGGGCCGCCTGACGCGGGAGGCGGGCGCGGCTCGCGTCAGCCGCCGATGCCGAGACCCACCGGACGACGCAGGCGCCGTAGGATGTCCGCCGTCGACTCGCTCCGGGACATCCCGGGGCGGCACACGGACCGGGGGGGCGATGGACGGGGAGCAGCGACCCCATCGTGGGACCGACGACCCTCGCGATCCCGGGGCGGATCCCCGCGGGGCTTCCCGGGACACGGCCGTCCCGGATGCCGCCACCGACCCGCTCAGCACGCCGTACCTGGATCCCGCGTTCGTGGCGGACGTGGTGTCCCGGCCGGACATCCTCGCCCGGAACGCCGCGATCACCCGCGGGTACCACGCGCTCTCCGAGGCGGTCGCCTTCGTCCTCGGCCGGTCCGATGCGAACTGGCTCACCTTCGGCCAGTGGGCGAGCGCCGAGGCCCGCCTGTCGATGACCGGCGAGGCGGTCCCGCGCTTCGCCCGCCCCATCGTCGGCGACGACGTGGCGGAGGCGGTGGGGGACGGGAACGCGGCGGTCTTCGGCGACGTCGCGCCGCTGTTCATCGCCTTCGTGCATGCCGCGCGCCCGTACACGCAACGGGCCGCCGCGGCGACTGAAGGGGCCGTCGTGCCCGCCCGGCCCGTCGACCGCGCCGAGGCCGCCGCGGCGGTCCAGGCCTCGCTCTCCGCCATCGGGTGGTACGCCGGGAGCGACGACCTGCGCCGCGCCTTCTCCGCCTACACGGACGCCCTCGTGCTCGCATCCGAGCCCGACCCCGCGGCCGCTGCCCGCCGGGCGCAGCGGATGCTTGTGGCCAACGTCTCGATCGGCGCCCACGAGCAGCGGGTCGTGGACCCGTACGTGAAGGCGGCCATCCCGGGCCGGTCGATCCTCGCGGTGGCGGCCACCGCCCGCATGGAGATCCTGGTGCCGGATGGACTCCTGCACCTGAACCGCGATGTCCCGCCGCCCGCCTACCTGGGCGGCCAGCCGTTCCCCGCCCCGCTCATGCGCCTGTCCGATCCGGAGGCGCTCGCCCTCGCCGAGCGGTTCTGCCAGGACCCCGACTCCGCGGCCGACAGCGACGCGCCCGACTGGGAGGACTACCGGGAGCGGATGGGGTTCATCTTCACGTTCCTGCGCGCCTACCAGCGGCACCCGGGGCTCTTCCAGCTGCCCCCGGGCACGCCCGAGCCCTAGGCCGGAGCCCTGGACCAGCGCCCTGGATCGGGCCCTAGACCGACTCGGCCGGCGGGACCGGGCCGACGAACTCGGCCTCCTCGGCCTCCACCAGGGAGATCGGCTTCTGCGGGACGCGCCGCACCAGCCGCGCCCCCGCCACGCTGGCGACCGCCAGGAGGGCGCTGACGACCACGAACACGATCGCCAGCTGGTCGAAGCCCCCGCTGGTCGGCTGGCCGGCGTACACGACGGCGATCAGCGCCGACGACGCGATGGCGCCCACGTAGCGGAACGTCTGGAACTGGCCGGACGCCGTCCCCATCAGGCTCGCCGGGGTCGTCTCGTACAGCGCGGCCTGAAGCCCCAGGTTGTTGAACGCCGTGGGCAGGCCCAGGATCGCGCCCACCACCAGGATGACCGCGACCGGCGTGGCGTCGCCGAAGACCAGCAGCGGGATCGAGCCGACGAGCAGCGCGATCGAGCCGATGACGATCGCGGGAGCCGGCCCCCGGCGCGACACGATCCGGGCGGCGATGGGCGACGCGAGCACCCCGATCCCGGCCAGCGGCAGCAGGAGCATGCCGGCCTGGGCGGCCGAGAACCCGCGGACGTCCTCCAGCCAGATCGGCAGCCCGAAGAAGACGCCGTAGAAGACGAGGTTGACGCCGGCGAACTGGGCGTAGAGCCAGATGAGTGCGGGCTGCTTCGCGAGCATCCGGAGGTCGACGAACGGCGAGGTGGCGCGCAGCTCCTGCGCGACGAGGAAGACGACGCCCGCCGCCGCGACGCCGATGAGCGGCGGGTCCAGCTCGGTCGGCAGCGCCACGAGGAACGCGAGCAGGCCGATGACCATCACGGCGAAGAACAGGACGCCGGGGACGTCGACCGCCTCCGACAGCTGCGCCAGGCCGGCGCGGGATCGCAGGCTCACGCGCACCGTCGCGGGTGGGTCGGCCGGGAGCCACCGCAGCGCGATGACCAGGCCGACCGCGACGAGCGGGACGTTGAGCGCGAAGATCCCCTGCCAGCCCACGGTCCCCACCAGGATGCCGCCCACCACCGGCCCCGCCGCCGCCATCACCGACGAGACGATGCCCAGGATCGCCAGCGCGACCGCCGGGGCGTCGCCGCTGGGGTCGCGGTTGCGGAAGATCGCGAGGCCGGACGGGTAGGCCGTGGACGTCCCGAACGCCATGACCACGCGGCAAAGGACCAGGATCGTGAAGGTGGGCGCGACGGCGCCGACGGCGCCGCTGATCCCCACGAGCACCAGGCCGGTGATGAACGTCCGCTTGGGCCCGAACAGGTCCGCGAACCGGCCCATCAGCGGCATCGCGATGGCGGCCGCGAGGAAGAAGCCGGAGATGAGCCAGGTGGAGGTGCTCGTCCCCGCGTCGAAGGCCGCGGCGATGGGCACGAGCGCCACCGCGATCATCGACGAGTTGATCGGGTTGAGGATGGTGCCGGTGGCGACCGCCGCGATCAGCCGCCCGCTGGGGCGCCGACCGGGCTCGGCGGGCCGCGCGGCGACCGGGTCGGTCACGCGCCTTCCCCGTGCGAGGACGAACGCGGCACATCGTACCCGCGCGGAGGCCGCGGGTGGCGGGGCGCGGGTCGTGCCCAGCCGCCCGCGCGCGGTCCCGCCCTCGCGCGGGCCCGTTGTGACGAATGCCACTGTCCGCGGCCCGGGGCGACTATCACGCTCGTCCGGTACGCGGGACGGATGCCCCGCGGCCGTGTCCCGGGCCGTCGGGCGGGCGCCGGCGATCGACCGTGCGCATCCGCGGAGGGATGCCCCGCGGCCGCGCGGGGAGGGGAGGCGTGGTGCGCCGGCGCGTCGGCTCCGAGATCGGAGCGATCATCATCGGCGGGCTCATCCTGCTCGTCGGCGGGTACCACCTGCTCGTCAACTGGTTCGGCCTCGAGCTGCCGGAGCTCGACTGGGACAAGATCTGGCCGCTCGGCCTGGTCGCCCTGGGGCTCGCGATCGTCCTTGGGGCGTGGAGCCGGATGGGCCGGGGCGGGCAGGGGCCGCAGGGCGTCTGACCCGAGCCCGGAAGCTGGAGAGCCCGGCCGGCGTCATCAAGCGGGTCGCCCGGCCGGTTCCCGGAGGATCGGCGTCCGGCGGCGCCGGGAGGATCGTCATGAGGCCCTGTGTCGCGCGCCGCGTGCTGCGGGCCGCGCTGATGGTCTCCGTTGTCGTGCTCGCGACCGCCTGCGTGGACCGCGGCGCGACCGTCTCGGACCAGCGCGCCGTCGGCGGCTTCTCGTCCATCAGCGCATCGAACGGCGTGGAGGTCCGCGTGACGCTCGGCGGGACCACCCAGACCGTGATGGTCACCACCGGCGAGAAGCTGCTCCCGGACGTCGTCACCCGCGTCGAGGGCGACACGCTCGTCGTGACGATGGAGGGGTCGGCCCACCGCGACGTCGTGATCGACATCAGCACGCCGAGCGTCTCCGGCATCGACGCCTCCTCGTCCGCGAAGGTGACGATCGACGGGGTGGCCGGGCCCTCGTTCAAGGTGAACACCAGCTCCCAGGCGGAGGTGGAGGCGACCGGGAGCCCGGACGCCCTCGACCTGAGCGGGTCGAGCCAGTCGAAGGCCAGGCTGGGTGGCCTGCAGGTGGCTCGTGCCCGTGTGAACCTCAGCTCCCAGGCGACCGGCGAGATCCGCGCGACCGACTCGGTGACCGGCGACGTCAGCTCCGGGGGCAAGCTGACGATCCTCGGCTCGCCGAACACGGTGGACGTCTCCACGTCCTCGGACGGGAAGGTCGATCAGGGCTGACGGAGGAGCCACGGCAGCGGCCCGGGCGCCGGGCGTGGGAGCGGCGGTCTGCGGCGTCGAGCGCGGACGTGCGAGCTCCGGCCTCCGCGGATGGTCGCGGTCGTCAACGGCCAGGCGACCCGGCTGCGGATCGTCACGCCCCGCTGGCACGGGGGCCCCGTCCGGGTGCGTCGCCATCTGCGGCGACGTCCGGCTCTGGCGCATCCGTGCGCCCGGGACGACGCTGCTCGTCGCGGGAGGCTCTGACGCGCGGCCCGGATCCGTGCCGCTGCGACCGCACCGAGCTTCTGGCGAGACCGACCGGCGCATGACAGCCATCGGGAGACAAGGAGGGCGCGCGATGCGCAGGGTGGTGTTCTTGGCGGGCTCGGCCGCCGTCGTCGCCGGCGCCGCCCTGGTGGTGGGCAGGTCGCGAGGCGCCGCGTCGGCAGGCGTCCCGGGCGTCCT
Organism: Chloroflexota bacterium; assembly: GCA_029778235.1. Taxonomy (GTDB): domain Bacteria; phylum Chloroflexota; class Limnocylindria; order Limnocylindrales; family CSP1-4; genus CAIYQJ01. The sequence continues at coordinate 14,878 of JAKOQS010000281.1, forward strand.
GCCCGGCGCTGTCGGCGCCTGGGTCAACGCGTACCTTGATCGGCGGCTCCACGCGGCGGTGGCCGGCCTCGTCGACCTCCAGCCGGACGACGACCTGCTCGACGTCGCCTGTGGTGCCGGGTATTTCCTCACGGAGTCCGCCTCGCACGCCGGGCGCGTCGCGGGTGTCGACCTCTCGGAGGCCAGGGTGGAGCTCGCTCGACGGCGGCTGGCAGATCGGATCTGTGCGGGGACCGCGGAGATCAGGCAGGGCGACGCGGGGGCCTTGCCGTGGGAGGACGCTCGGTTCAGCGCGGTCACCTGCACCGACGCCTTCCCGTTCTTCCCGGACCCCGAACGTGCCATGGCCGAGATGTGCCGCGTGCTTCGCCCCGGCGGGCGGGCCGTCATCGACGTGAATCCGAGGATCCCCGAGGGGACCGAATCCCACCTCATGCGCGGGCCGGGGGGTCAGTTCAGGGTGTGGAACGACGCCGATGTGCGACGGATGACGGAGGCAGCAGGGTTCGTCGACGTCTCCATCAACCATGTGCTCGGCACCGACAGCCGCCTGCTGAACTCTCTGAGCCGACGACTGTACGGGACGGACGAGGAGACGGTCGCGATGGCCGTGAAGCCGGTGCCGGTCCGACCCGACAAGGAGGCCGCGAGGGCGGAGGAGACCGTCGCCGTCGGCTGAGCGTCAGCCCGTTCGGCGCCGTTGCGAGGTAGCCAGCCTCTGCCCATGACCGCGGGACACGTCGTCGATGCGGCGCGAGCACGCTGCCGGCGGCCCGTCCCGCGCGTACGATCGGTCCATGACCAGCGAGCGTGCCGACGTCGTCGTCGTCGGCGGGGGGATTGTCGGCCTCGCAACGGCGTACCGCCTGCTCGAGCGTCGGCCCGACCTCCGTCTCGTCCTCCTCGAGAAGGAGGCCGAGCTGGCGTCCCACCAGACCGGTCGGAACAGCGGCGTCATCCACTCGCCGAACACATACGCACCCGGCAGCCTGAAGGCGCGGCTCTGTGCCGAGGGCAGGCGCGACGCGCTCGCGTTCGCGGACGCGCACGGGGTCCCGTACGCGATGCCCGGCGAGCTGATCGTGGCGACCGAGCCCGAGGAGATCCCGCGGCTCGACGCGATCGTCGAGCGGGCGCTCGCGAACGGGGTCAGCGACGCCCGGACGGTCGGCCCCGAGGAGATCCGGGAGATCGAGCCCCACGTCGCCGGCCTCCGCGCCTTCCACGTCCGGGAGACGGGGATCATCGACTGGCGCGCCTTCGCGCTCGCGCTCGCGGACGACGTCCGCGAGCGGGGAGCGGAGATCCGCACGCGGGCCGCCGTCACCGGGATCGCGGCGGGGTCTCGCGAGGTGCTGGTCTCCTGCACGGCGGGTGCGGTCCGGGCGGCCGGCGTGGTGACGTGCGCGGGGCTCTGGTCCGACCGGGTGGCCGCCATGACGGACACGCGCGGGCCCGATCCGGACCGCGGGACGCGGATCGTCCCGTTCCGTGGCGACTACTTCGTGCTCAGGCCGCGGGCAGCGGCCCTCGTCCGCGGCCTCGTCTACCCGGTGCCCGACCCGCGCTATCCGTTCCTCGGGGTCCACCTCACGCTGCGCATCGACGGGGAGGTGTGGGCGGGGCCCAACGCGGTGCTCGCGTTCGCGAGGGCGGGATACCGGCGGCGTGACGTGGACGTCCGCGACCTCGCGGAGGTGCTGACGAATCGCGGGTTCCTCACGCTCGCGCGGGCGTACTGGCGGACCGGGGCGGCCGAGATGTGGCGCGACTGGTGGGCGCCGTCGTTCGTCGCGGCCATTCGACGCTACCTCCCGGCGATCGAGCGAGCTGACGTTGAGCCGGGGCCGTCGGGCGTGCGTGCGCAGGCGCTGGGTCCGGACGGGGCCCTCGTGGAGGACTTCCTCGTCACGGTGCGGCCGCGGGTCGTGCACGTCCGCAACGCTCCGTCGCCGGCGGCCACGGCCAGCCTGGCCATCGGCCGGGTGATCGCCGAGCGCGCGGAGTCCGCGATCTTCGGGATGTGACGGGGCGGCGGACAGGCGGCCGGCACGCCATCGCCTCGATCTCGGCGGACGTCGTCTGCGTGGCGGCGCCCTGCTCTGGCCGCGGCCGGTCTGGCGCAGCCGAACCGGGAGGTGGCGGCCTCGCGGCCGCCACCTCCCGGCGCGCGTCAGGCCTGCGGCGAGCCGGTCGGGGCCGGCCCGGCGCCGGGGTCACCCTGCGGTGCACCGGGACCTGCCTCGGGGCCACCGGTCGTGCCCGGGCCACCGGTCGTGCCCGGGCCACCGGTCGTGCCCGGGCCGGCGCCCGGGCCGCTCTGCCGCTGGCGCCAGATGGTAGCGAACGCGATCACGGCCACTGCCCCCGCCGCGACCATGATGATCAGGAGCGGAAGGCCGAGGCCCGACCCGCCCTCACCACCCTCGGGGGCAGGCGACGGGCTGGGCCCCACGCTCGGACCGGCCGTGGGCGCGGACGTCGTCTCGGGTGAGGGAGTCACGGCCGGCGTCGGCTCCGGGGTGGGCGACGGCGTGGCCTCGGGAGTGGGTGTGGGCTCCGGCGTCGCGCTGGGGGAAGGCGTGGCCTCGGGCGTGGGGGTGGGCGTGGCCTCCGGAGTCGGGGTGGCCGTCGGCGCCTCGGTCGGCTCGGCCGTGGGCGCCTCGGTCGGCTGGGCGGTCGGAAGGATCGGGGGCAGAGAGGCCGGCAGCGAGGGGAGCCCGCTCGGGAGGATCGAAGGGAGCACGGACGGCAGCTCGGGCGGCAGCGTCGGGAGGCCGGTCGGCGGGACGAAGGTCTCGCAGGTCACGTTCCCGTTCGCGATGAGCTTCGCCGTCA
>JAKOQS010000282.1 GCA_029778235.1 Chloroflexota bacterium
CGCCGGGCACGGCACGGGTAGATGTCGAGCCGGCGTCGTCCTCCCTGCCGGCGAACGGCATCTCGGTCATCGACCTGACGTTCCGGGTCACCGGAACGGAAGGCCCGCTGACCGGCGATCTCGTCGGGACCGTCGGCGAGGCGTCCTTCCCGGTCGTCCTTCCGCTCACGATCCGGACAGTCCCGTTCGAGGTCCCCCTCGGGCCGGGCGGCGTGGTCATCTTCGTGGTCGGGCTCGCGGCGGCACTCGCGCTCGCACGCTGGGTGGTGTGGCGGTGGGCCGACCGCAAGGGCCCCGCGCAGACGGGCGCGGGACAGGGCGCGGGACAGGGCGCGGGACAGGGCGCGGGACAGGGCGCGGGACAGGGCGCGGGACAGGGCGCGGGACAGGGCGCGGGACAGGGCGCGGGGCCGCCCCGTTCTCTGACCTGGGAGCCCACCAGCTGGGCCACGACGATCACCGGCGCAGGCGGTCTCCTCACGCTGCTCACGCTGAGCGGTGCCCTCCCGACAGACACCATCGTGTTCAGCAGGGAGGAGTTCGCCGCCCTCGCCCTCGTCTTCGCTGCCTTCGGCGTTCTCGCGCCTCTCGCGTACGCCGCGCTCCAGGATCCGATGCGGCCAGCGCTGATGGTGACGGTCGCGATGGCGATCACGACCGCCGGCGTCCTGGGCCAGCTCGCGACCCTGGAGCTGCTCATCGCCGATGCGTTCGGCCAGTCGGGCGGGACACCCTCGCTGTGGATCCTCCTCCTGATCGCGCTCGGCTGCGGCGCCCTGGTGCTGATCTACGCGTGGCGGTCGATGACGGAGACCATCAAGACGACCCCCGAGTGGTCCGCCGGTCAGACGACCTTGCCCCTACTCTAGGCGCGATGACGGCCTGTGCGTCCTGCGGCATCTCGAACCCGCCCGGGTCGCGCTTCTGCAACGGCTGCGGGGCGCCCCTGTCCGCGGCGGCCACGCTGCGCGAGGAGCGCAAGGTCGTCACGGTCCTGTTCGCCGACCTCGCGGGCTTCACCGCACGCGCGGAGACACTCGACCCCGAGGACGTCCGGGCCCTGCTCGTCCCGTACTACGACGTGCTCACGGACGAGGTCGATGCCCACGGTGGGCGGGTGGACCGCTTCCTGGGCGACGGGATCATGGCCCTCTTCGGGGCGCCCATGGCACACGAGGACGACCCTGAACGGGCGGTGCACGCAGCGCTGCGGATCCTGGAGCGGATGCCCGGCCTCGGGCTCGACCTGCACGTCCGCATCGGGGTGAACACGGGGCCCGTCCTGTTCGCCGAGGGGACCGGCGACCGCGACGACTCGGTCACCGGCGACACTGTCAACACCGCTGCGAGGCTCCAGGCGGCGGCCCCGGTGGACGGCGTCGTGGTCGGCGAGCCGACGTATCGGGCGACGTCGCACCTGTTCCGTTTCGAGGCGCTCCGGCCGGTCGCGGCCAAGGGCAAGTCCGAGCCGGTGCCCCTCTGGCGCGCCGTCGCACCGGCGGCCCGGGCCGGCCGCATGCCCCTGGTCGAGAGCGCGCCGTTCGTGGGCCGGGACCGAGAGCTCGCGTCGCTGGTCCGGTCGTTCGAGCGGTCCCGAACGACACCATCGGCCGAGCTCGTCACGATCCTTGCCGACCCGGGTGTCGGCAAGAGCCGGCTCGTGCGGGAGCTCGAGAGGGAGGTCCGGGCCATCGCCCCGCCGGTCCTGTGGCACCAGGCCGGACCACCCCCGTACGGCGCCGGCCTCGCGTACTGGGCTCTGGCCGAGATGGTCCGCGAGCGTGCCCGCATCACCGACGCCGACGGACCCGCCGCGGCCCGCCGTCTCCTCGGATCCTGCCTCGCCCGCTACATCGACGACGACCGCGAGCGGACGTGGATCGCCCCGTTCATCGGATCACTGCTCGGCCTGGGCCCAGCGCCCGTGGGCGATCGTGAGGAGGCGTTCACCGCGTGGCGGACCTTCTTCGAGCGGATCGCCGACCGCGAGCCCACCGTGCTCGCCTTCGACGACCTTCACCGGGCCGACGGCGGCCTGCTGGACTTCATCGACGGCTTCGCCGCCGGTGCGACCGGCCGGCCGATCCTCCTCGTCGCCATCGCCCGCCCCGAGCTGCTGGACCAGCGGCCGCACTGGGGGGCAGCCTGGCGCAACCACGCGGTGATCGAGCTGCAGCGCCTGTCCCGGGACTCGATGGGCGACCTGCTCGCCGCCCTCGCCGACGACTTCCCACGGCCTCTCGCGGACCGGATCCTCGACCGGGCGGACGGGGTCCCTCTCTACGCCGTGGAGATCCTCCGGATGCTCGCCGACCGGGGCGATCTCGAGGCGGCGGGAGGGACGTACCGGGTCCGGCGGGTGCCGGACGGGGTCTCGGTCCCCTCGTCGCTCCAGGCGCTGATCGCGGCGCGGCTCGACGCCCTGGACGCGGATGAACGGGCGCTCGTGCGTGACGCGGCCGTCCTTGGCGACGCGTTCCGTGCCGGGGCCCTGGCGGCCCTCGCGGGACGGACGCGCACCGGGATCGCCCCGGTCCTCGATGGCCTCGTCCGTCACGAGCTGCTGGTTCCCGAGGGCGACGACGAGCCGCCGGGCGATCGGCTGCGGTTCTCGCACGCGCTCGTCCGTGAGGTCGCCTACGGCACGTTGACCCGGCGCGACCGCCGGGCCCTCCACCTTGCGGCCGCCGACCACTACGCGGCGCTCGGGGACCCCGAGCTCGCCGGCGAGGTGGCCACCCATCTGCTGGCCGCGTACCACGCTGCACCGGCCGGTGCCGTGGACCCGGTGCTCGCCGCCCGTGCCGTGGTCGCCATGCGGGCGGCCGCGGACCGTGCGTCGGCGGTCCACGCTCCCGAGACCGCCCTCGCGTTCCTGGACGACGCGCTGTCGGTGGCCGTGGAGCCGGCCGACCAGGCCGATCTCCGCCAGCGAGCGGCGACCGCGGCCCAGGAGGCCGCCCGGCTCGAGGAGGCGGAGGGCCATGCCCGGGTGGCACTCGACCTCTACCGGCTCGCGGCAGATCCCCCGGAGGTGGCGCGGACCGCAGCCCGGCTGGGATCCATCCAGGTGGAGCGCTACGACACCGGAGCGGTCGCGACGCTCCAGGCAGCCGTGGATGAGCTGGCGATCGACACGCCGCGCGAGGATCCGACGCTCGCCGACGAGCCGGCGGCGGTCGAGCTGCTCGCCCAGCTGGCACGGGCCCACGTCGTCAGCGGCCACACGGCCCAGGCGATCGAGACCGCCGATCGGGCGCTGCGGCGGGCCGACCGGCTGCACCTGGTGCAGCTCACCGCGGACGGGCTCGCGGCGAAAGGAGCGGCGCTCCTCGAGGCCTGTCGCGTGCCCGACGGCGTCACGCTGGTCCGGGCCTCGCTGGGGGTCGCGGAGGAGCACGGTCTCGTCGCTGCCGCCCTGCGGGCGCGCAGCAGCCTCTCGTCGGGCCTCATCTTCGACGACCCGGGGGAGGCGTTCCGCATCGCGGGTGACGGGCTGGAGATCGCCCGCGACTTCGGGTACAGGGACCTTGCCGTGCGGATCGCCAGCAACTGGGCACAGGCGGCGGTCGAGACCGGGGCCTGGGGCCCGCTCGCGGAGGTCCTCACGGCACTCCAACGGCCGGAGATGGCGCTGACCGACCGCGTCGACCTCCAGGGGCGCGTCGCGATGATCGACGCGCTGCGCGGTGGGCCGGACGCCGAGTCGCGGTTCGATGGGCTCGCAGGGCTGCTGCCGCCGGCGGGCGCGCAGCTGGCCGAGGCGAGCCACCGCGCCCGCCGGGGCTGGGCCCTGCTGGCCTCGGGTCGCCCGCGTGAGGCGCTCGCGGAGGCGGACGCCGCGCGGGCGCTCCTGCGCGCGGTGGGGCCGCGCACCGTGATCCTCGACGGCACGATCCTCGCCGCGCACGCAGCGCTGTGGGCGGGCGACGTCGAGCGGCTCGAGGCCGCGGTCGACGAGATGGCCTTGTGCGGCCTGCGCGGGCGGTGGTTCGACGGGGTGACGGCGTCTCTCGCGGCGGGCCTGGCGGCGCGCCGCGGCAGCGTCGACGCCGCGATCCGAGGCTACGGGCGCGCGGAGGCGTCGTGGCGCGGGCTCGATACCCCGTTCGCGGCGGCGCTGGCCTCGCTCGAGGCGGCCCGGCTGCTCCCCGCGTCGAGCGCGGCCGCCGGTGCCGCCGCAGACACGGCCCGCCAGCGACTGGCCGACCTGCGGGCGACGGCGCTGCTGGACCGCCTCGCGGCCGGGCTGGTCGCGGAGGGGTGAGCCCGCCCGCCGGCCGCCGAGGGCCGGCGGGCGGGCTCCGATCGGGCTACCCGGCCTGCTTCACCTGGACCAGCGTGACGTTCCCGTCGGGACCGACCACGGCGATCGTGCGCAGCTGGGTGTAGTACAGCGTCTTCTCGTGGTTGACCACGAGCGTCGTCACCTTCGACTCCGTCGTCACCCCGGGCACCACGCCCACCATCGTGGCGCGTGGATCGTGGATGAACCGTTCGGAGTCGGGCGAGCTGCTCTTCACACGGTAGAACCACATCCGGAACGGGACCTCGTCGAGACCGCGAAGGGTCTCGTCCAGGGGGATCTCCGTCCAGGGGACCGTGTCGTTCGGAACCGGCTCCCGAGGTTCGTAAGAGTCAGCCATGTCGAGGCCTCCCCCCGTCGACGACGGTCACCGCAGAGGCGCGCCCGGCGGACGCCATCGTCTCGCCACGGCCCGTCGACATCCCGGGCATGCCGCGGGCTTGCCTGCGTCGCCCCGACGGCTCACCCCGGGATCTCTCGCTGATCCGGCGGAGCGACGACAGGTCGGATGCTAGCGGCTGGCGGGCGCCCACGCACCCCCCGGAGCGGCTCGTCCGGCGCCCGGACCGGCGGTCGGACCGATCCTGGTGTCGGACGGCCGCCCGCCGGCAGGGGAGTCGGCCCCCGCGCCCGCACGGCCGGGATCGCCGGGCCCGCCCTGGCCCGCGCTGCACGGCCGGGATCGTCGAGGGAGGCCCTGGCCCGCGCGGCGCGGACCGCCCGTTTTCACCTCGTGAAAGGACGCGGGGGATGGGACCCGGACCCGCGCCGCCCGCCTGCAGATCCTCTTCACCGGGTGAAAGAGGTCGGCGACCGGCCGGCCTCCGCGGCTCCCCGTGACCCGTCGGCGACTCCCTGCGACCCGCAAGGGGATCGACGACCCGGGCGCGGCGGGTCCCGGGATCGCCATTGAGCCGCCACGGGGTCGCCGCCGGGCGCCGGCGGGCCGTTGTGGGCGGGATCGGGGCCTCGTGCTTTCACCCGGTGAAGGGCGCGGGCGGCCTCTTGCACCAGGTGAAGAGGATCTGCACGGATCCACGATCCGCATGGCTCGGGGCCGGGCTCGGGGCCGGGAGCCAGGGCCGGGGCCGGGAGCCAGGGCCGGGGCCGGGCCGGGAGCCAGGGCCGGGAGCCGGACGCCACGGCCGGACGCCGGGGCCGGGAGCCGGGCCGGGAGCCGGCGTCGGGGAGCAGCCCCCCGAGGCCCGGAACCGGGGAGGAGCCGCCAGCCGCGAGCCGCCGGCCCCGGCCGCCTGGGCCCCTCGACGGCCCCCTCGGCCGTCCTCGACGCCCCGATGCGCTCGCCCCGGGTCGCCCCCCTGTGCCCCCCACGGTCCCGTGCCACACAGCTGGCACGCGCCTCGCCGACACTGATCGCGCACCCACGGGTGCTCCCTATCCAGAGCGGGCGAGAGACCTGGCTCCGTGACCCCGCAGCGACCGACCGGCCTTCCCCGACCGGCACGGTGCTCCCGCCAGTGACCCGATAGGAGGTGGGACCGATGGCTCGATCCGCCCGCAGGCCCGACCCGGCGATCCCGTTCCACGTACGGCAGGGCGACGTCCTGCTGGTCCGCTCCGACCTGGACATCAGCGGCGCCCGCCACGTCCCGCGTGACGGCGACCGACTGATCCTCGCGTACGGCGAGGTCACCGGCCACGCGCACGCGATCCGCGAGAAGCACGCCGAGCTGCGGGAGAGGGACGGCCGCACGTACCTCCGGGCACCGCTCCCGGTCGTCGTCGAGCACGAGGAGCACGCCCCGATCGCCCTCGATGCCGGCCTCTACGAGGTGGTCATCCAGCGCGAGTACGTGCCCAGCCCGGTGGGCGAGCGCAGCTGGCGCGGGGTGGTCGACTGATGGCCGGTCGCGGCAGGCGCCCCAGCGAGGACGACATCCTGGAGCGGCTCCACGCGTACGCGGACGAGTGGCTGGACATGTCCGGCTGCACGCAGCCGGCGGACCGGCCCCGCGCGGAGGCGGCGATCCGCGACCTGTACCGGCGCGCGCGCCAGCACGAACCGGAGATCGCCTGGGTCCCGTCGCCCGGGGCAGGGGTGGAGGCATACATCGTCGGCCGGATGTCCCGCGGCCGGCGCAGCACCCCCTGGGCGCCCTTCGACCGCAACGCCTCGCCCGATCCGTTCGCGACGGTGGCGCCCGACCGGAACCCGGTGGCCGGTCCCTTCCCTCTCGAGCCCGCCTGGGCGCTCCGACTGGCACGGCGGGGGCTGGCGCTCCTGCCACCGGAGATCGCCCGGCGCGTGGTGAACGCAGAAGCAGCCGATGCGGCAACGCTCGGCTGGTCGATCGGGCGGGCGATCAGCCTCGGCGACGGCGGTGCGGCCATCCGGCTGGTCCAGCGCGAGATCGCCGCGACCCACCCGCTCCTGAGCTGGGAGGACCCCATGGCCGGGCCGCTCCACGGGCTGGCCGTGGACCCGGTCGCGGCGACCCTGCTGGGGCCCGCGTGGGCGAACATCGTCGCGGCACTCGGCTCCACGCTGGCGCGGGAGCTCGTCTCCCACGCCGTCCACGAGGTCGCGGTCGGCGTCCTGCGCGACGGGCGAGCGGTGGACGAGGCGGCGACCGCGATGCAGCCCGGCCAGTTCGACGCCCTGACGCCCGTGCTCGCGCTCGTGCGGGAGGTCGGCCGGCGCCCCCTCTGGCGGAGCATCGTCGAGCGCGACCGGCGCGATGCGCTGGTGGACGCGCGGCTGCAGATCGCCCGGTCGGCGGGGCCGTGGTGGGCCCTGCCCGGTCTGGCGATCGTCAGCGAGCGACCCGCCACCCTCCGCCGGGACGACCGTGCACGCCTCCATTCGTCCTCGGGGCCGGCGCTCGCCTACGCGGACGGCACACGCATCTGGGCGTGGCACGGCGTGCGCGTACCCCCGGACGTCATCGAGCACCCCGAGACGATCACCGTCGAGTCGATCGACGACGAGCGCAACGCCGAGGGGCGGCGCGTCCTCATCGAGCGCTTCGGCGAGGAGCGGTTCATCCGCTCCGAGGGCGCGACCGTCGTGGCCGAGGACGAGACCGGCCGGCTGTGGCGGCGCGCCGCCGGCCGCTCGAGGCGCGATCGCTGGATCGAGCCCGATGAGGCCGTCGTGATGGTCGAGGTGCGGAACGCGACACCCGAGCCCGACGGCACCCGGAAGACCTACTTCCTCCGCGTGCCACCGAACATGCGCACGGCCCGCGAAGCGGTGGCCTGGACCTTCGCGATGGCGGGCGAGGCATGGAGGCCGGCGGTGGAGAGCTGAGGGGAGGGGAGGGGCGGACGACGGGATCGTGTCACCCGGATCGGGCGTGGGAGACGCGCGGATGTCGATGCCGGCGCCTCCCGCGGCCCGACCCGCCGGCCCAGGGCCGCAGCGTCCGCCCGGTCCCGGCGACGTGCCCGGACGTGCACCAGCTCCTGGATCACCTCGACCGTCGTGGTCGCGTCGATACGGCCGTCGGCGTGTGCTGCGAGGATGCGTCGGCAGGGGTCGCGCAGCGGGTGCTCCTCGCCCACCGCGCAGGCGATGACCGTCGTGCCGAGGACGATCATCCGGCGGCGGCCTCCCGCGCCTCGTCCATCCACGAACCCGGAGGGGCGCGCGGCCGCCCCGTCGCGTCGGCGGGTCAGCCCTTCCCGAACGGGTTCTTCGTGCCCGGCACCTTCGGGAAGCCGGGGACGTCGAACGTGGAGCCCATGACGATCCGCCCGACCGGGTGCGCGGGGTTGTAGACGTCCTCCGCCTTGATGCCGCCCGGGGTGCTCCGGGCCTGGCAGAGCGGGCAGGTCGGGAGGGCGGCGACGCTGGTCGACCCGGTCGTCGACCCGCAGATCGGCTTCCCGTCGAAGCCCGGGACGTGGATCGGACCAGACGCGCGGGTCATGCGGCACCTCCGGATGCGCCGGCCGGGTCGGGCGGAGCGGCGGACGCGGCGCAACTCTTCCCATACTCGCACCAGTCGCAACGCCAGCGCTCCGGGCGCGCGGGGAAGTCGCGCCCGTGGATGCCCGCGCCCGTCGCGCCGAGCCACGCCTCGAACGCCGCGAGCCGGTCCGCGTCGCGGGTCGTCCACAGGAGCGTCCCCGTGTCGGCGAAGTAGAGGCCGAGGCGCGAGGCGGGCGGGAGGATCGCGCCGGTCGTCGGGTCGCGGAGGGCCCCGCGCGCGGCGGCGTAGGCGTACGCGGTGAGCTGGCGGTCGCGGTGCACGTCGGCCTGATCGCGGGCCCGCCCCGTCTTGTAGTCGACGATCTCCGTCGAGCCGTCCGGCGCCCGGTCCACCCGGTCGAGGTAGCCGACGAACCGGATCGCGCCCGCCCCGTCGGGCAGGACGACGTCCGCCCCGAACCCGAGCTCGACCGCGACCGGCTCGGCGTCGCGTGTCGCGTCCATCGCGAGGAACCGCGCGAGCGCCGGCTCCGCGCGCCGGCGGGCGTCCTCGATCGCGTCCGGCGGAAGGCCGGACCCTGTGAGCTCCTCGTCGAGGACGAGGCGGAGGAGCTCCGGGTCGGGCGGGGGGCCGCCGTCGACCCGTGCACGGATCCGTTCGCGCACGTAGACCTCGAACGCCCGGTGGACCGCGCTCCCGAACGCGTACTGCCCCGGACGCTCCTCACCGGGGACGCGCTCGACGTAGCGGAAGGCGTACCGGAGCGGGCAGCCCTCGTACGTCGAGAGCGAGGAGTGGCTCTCGTAGGCGGGGAGGGGAGCGGTATCGGTGCGCGTCGGACGCAGGCCCAGGGCGGGGACGGAGATCGTGGTCGTCGGTGCGGTCTCGTTCACGCCCCGATCGTGCGAGGCGGGCGTGCCACCTCGCCTGGCACGCGGCAGGCGGCTCTCAGGCGGACCGGTGGGCGCATCCGCGGTCCCCGGCCGGGGTGGACACGCCCTGTATCGTGAAGGGGTCCATCCAGAGCGGCCGAGGGACCCAGCCCTGTGACGCCGCAGCAACCGGCCCGCCGGGCATCGGTGCTACCGCTGGGATCGATGGAGGTCTCGCGATGCGACCGCTCCCCGAGGGGCTGTTCCTCTGCGCCGTCTGCGGAGAGGCGCGCGGGAAGACGCCCGACGGCCGGCGCGCGCGGTGTCTCTGCGAGGGCATCGTCTGCACGTGGTGCGGCGCTCGCGGACGGCACCCGATCAGCGACCACTATGTGCCGCGCCTCGGCCACTGGCTCCACACGCCGTGGTTCATGCCCATGGGCCACGTGTGCCCCGCGCCGCCGGAGGCGCGCCTCGGACGGCAGTGGGCCGAGCTCGCCCCCGACCCGTGACACACAGCTGGCACGCGCGTCCCCGACACTTCTCGCGCACCCACCGGTGACCTATCCAGAGCGGGCGAGAGGACTGGCTCGACGACCCCGCAGCGACCGACCGGCGGATCCCCTCCCCGGCGCGGTGCTCCCGCCAGGACGCGATAGGAGGCAGGGGATCGCATGGTCCAGGAACATGTCCGGGGCGGCGGGCGCCCCCACGATGGCCCGCACGATCCGGCGACGGAGGGCACGCCCGAGGCGACGCTGGTCGGGGAGCCCGTGAGCCTCGCGACCAAGCTGGTGCACGTCGCCGATGCCGTCGGGCGCATCGGGAGGAACGGTGCCGACGGGTCCGGCTCGCACGCCTTCGTTCGCGAGACCGACCTCCTCGACGCCATCCGCCCGCTGCTCGCCGAGCAGGGCATCTGGCTCCAGCAGAGCGTCTCGAGCCACGACAAGCACGGCGACCTCACGATCCTCACGATCGACTTCACGTGGATCGACGGCGAGACCGGACAGACCCTGGGGCCCGTCACCTACATCGGCTACGGCGCGGACGCCGGCGACATGGGGGCCGCCAGGGCCCTGACCGCGGCCCTGAAGAGCTTCCTCCTCAAGACCTTCCTCCTCGGCACCGTGGACGACCAGGAGGCCGGCGAGGGCCCGGACGGGCGCACCGGGGGACGTGGCGGCGCGCGGGCCCCGGTCCGCAGGCGAGGGACCACCGTCGGTGCCGGCACAGGGGGCGAGGCTACCGGGGCCACCGATGCGCAGGTCCGCGAGGTCATCCGCCTCGCGAAGGACGCGGGCATCACGGGGGCAGACCTCGTGGTCATCACCGGGATGACGCTCGACACGGTCATCGACCTCGGAGACGGTGACCCGCGCGAGGCGATGCTGGCGTACCTCATGGACCTGTCGGCCCGGGACATCGGCAAGGTCATCCTCGCGCTCGCGGCCCTGAGGGACGATCACGAGGCGCCCCGGGAGCTCGAGAGGTTCCGCGGATCAGCCACCAGGTTCGACGCATGAGGGGGCCGGGACACGTCCCGCGCACCCTCGGGCGGCCTATCGAGAGCGGGCGAGAGGACTGGCTCGACGACCCCGCAGCGACCGACCGGCGTCTCCCCGGCCCGGCACGGTGCTCCCGCCAGGCGCGATAGGAGGCAGGGGATGGACTGGCACGACTTCGCCGGGATCGCGGGGGCGTACGCGATCGCCCGGACGATCCTCGACCGCGGCGACGCCGAGCGC
>JAKOQS010000283.1 GCA_029778235.1 Chloroflexota bacterium
CTGCCTGCGGCCGGCCCCGGCCCGACCCACGCCCGGCCCACGCCCCGCCCGGCCACCCGGCGTGACCGGGCCGACGGCGTGGTCCCTGCCCCATACTCCGCACGGTGAGGCTCGAGCTGACCAAGCGGGGGGACTACGCCGTGCGCGCGATGGTCGCGCTCGCGTCCGCGCCGCCCGGCGCCCTGCTCTCGGTCCCGCGCATGGCGGACCAGATGGGGATCCCGGTGCGCTTCCTCCCGCAGGTCATGGGCGACCTCGCGCGCGCCGGCCTGGTGTCGTCGGCCCCGGGGCGTGCGGGCGGCTACCGCCTCGCGCGTGCGGCATCCGAGATCTCCCTCCTCGACGTCGTCGAGGCGGTCGAAGGCGACAGCCGGCGCCGGACGTGCATCCTCCGGGGCGTCCCGTGCGGGCTCGACGGCACGACGTGCGCCGTCCACGATCCCTTCTTCGCCGCGCAGGACGCGATGCTCGCCCAGCTCTCCGGGGCCGACCTCGCGGCCATCGCCCGGGCGCGAGCCGCCCCGATCGGGGACTGACGCCGAGTCGATGCCGCCCGGGCACGCTGCCCGCTCCCGCCCGGCCGCGCCGGCGCTCGGACGTCGACGCGACGCCGTCCGGCGCGTAGCATCGGGGCACGCGCGGGGCATCCGTGCGCGGACCGCGTCCCGGTCGGTCCGTCCGCGAAGCACGAGAGCGCACCCGCGCCGCCCGGGCCACCCGGCCGAGGAGGGGAGATGCGCGGACGCTCGCTGGCGGGCCTGCTGGCCGCGGTGCTGCTCGTCCCGGCGACGGGGGTCGCCCTCGCTGCGGAGCCGACGGCGCCGCCCCTCCCTCCGACCGTCACGCCCGTCTGCTTCACGGACATCGAGCTCGTCTGGAAGGTCTCGACCGACGCGGCCGGCCCCGCCGACTTCTCGATCGAGTACACGACCAAGCGGACGCAGGACTGGGCGCCCCCGAACGGCGGCACGGCGATCCTGACGCCGACGGCCAACGGACACGCCGCGATGCTGTACACCGCCCGGGCGGACGGCCCGGCGCTGCTCGTCCGATGGACGGCCGCGCCCGACCAGGTCGCGAGCGCGCCGTACGCCCCCGCCAAGGCGTGTGACAAGGCCAGCCTCACCGTCAACCGGGTGGTGCAGGGCGGTCCCGCGAGTGGGTCATGGTTCCCGGTCTCCCTCACCCGCTGGAGCACGAGCTTCGTCTCGCCGCGCCAGTCCGCGACGGTCACCGTGCCGGTGACCTCGGACGCGAAGATGGCGGTGGAGCCGGGGCGATGGATGGTCGAGCCGACGAAGGATGCCGGGTCGTACGTCAAGCTCCCGGAGGGCTACGTCTGGCGCTCGACAGCGTGCGCGACGACCGGGACGCTCGGGATGGCCGACGGGCAGGTGGTCGCGACCACCGATCAGGCCGTCCGCGGCGTCCGCTTCGTCGCCGACCCGGGCTCGTCCACGGTCTGCACCGTGACGTACCACCTGGGCCCGGTGCTCGACGACGCGATCGCCGCCGGGCGACGGACCGAGGGGACGCGCGGGTTCGGGCCGACGAAGGTCGTCGTGCCGCCCGGGTCGTACGTGACCTACCTGGTGGTCACGAGCCCCAGCCTGGCGGGCCGAAAGGTCCAGATCCTGATGAAGACGGGCTCCCTGTCCAAGCCGTGGAAGCTGGCAAAGGTCGTCACGGTCGGGGCCGACGGATCGGTCCGGTACTACGCGAAGATCACGACCTTCACGGGCTTCGTCGCCAAGTGGCCGGGCGACTCCACGTATGTCGCTTCGCGTTCCAGCGGCCGATACGCCGACGTGAAGTAGGGCGGGCGGCCGTCACCGGCGCGCCATCGTCACCGCGACCGCCAGGAGGCCCACCGAGGCGACCGCCGCCACCCCTGCCGTGATCGCCCCGGCGACGACCAGTCCGGGCCCCGCCGACGCGGCGCCCCACCACGCCTCCGCGACCGCGCCCGCCGCCAGCAGGGCGGTCCCGGCCTGCCACGCGACCAGGCGCGGCGCCGTGAGTCGCCCGAGCACGGAGCGCTGCGCGGCGTGGAGCACGGGCCCTCCGGGCCCGATCGTCGGGAGCAGGTGCGTCCACGCGCCCACCAGCGTCTGCGCGACCCAGCCGACCGCGATCACCACCAGCACCGCGGACGACCAGGCCGACGGCGACGCTCCGTCCGCGAGCACCAGGACGGACGCCGCCGCGCCGCCCGTCGCGCCCCAGGCGATCCCCGCCGCCAGGTGGCCCGTCGCCGTTCGGTGCCACGCGAGGTCGATCGTCCACCGTCCTCGCGCGCGCCACCGCGCGATCCCGTAGACCGCGAGCGAGATCGCGCCCGAGAGGGCCACCACGGCTCCCGTCCGCGCGATGAAGTCGGACCCGGTCGCGAAGCCGAGCGCGACGACGGGCGGGCCCAGGCCCCAGCCCACGCCCATGCCGGCGCCGGCGCGGCCGGGGACGATCCGCGTCCCGACCACGGTCGGCCACAGGTGGACGAGCGTCGTGACGATCGTCACCCCGACGAACCCGAGGACGTTCAGCCATGCGTGCGCGGGCTTGAGCAGGCCCCACTCCGCGAGCACCTGGGGGGCGCCGGCCGCGTACAGGGTCCCGAGCAGTGCCCCGAACCCGACGTCCACCAGCGCGACGGCAGCCGCGAGGCCGAGGGCCACGCGTCGCGGCGCGGTCGAGCGGCGGAGCGGTGCGAGGGCCGCGTACGCCACGACCGCCATCCCCGCGAGGTAACAGGCGCCGCCCGCCTCCGCGAGACCGAGCGGGCCCCAGGCGATCCCGACCGCGACCGCGAGGATCCCGACGAGCGGCAGCGTCACCCCGACCGCGCGGGCAGCGGGCCGGACCGGCCGTGCGACGCCGAGGGTGGCGGTGAAGAAGGGGAGGACGGCAGCGATCGCGACGCTCGACGCGCCGGCGATCCCGAGGTGCACCGGGAGCCAGATCCCTCGTCGCGCGTCCGCCGGAAGGAGCGCCGCGAGGACGCCCAGGAGGACGAGTGCGCCGGCCGCGGCCATGCCGCCGGCAGCGATCGCCCGGTCCGGGCGGCGGTCCACCACCGCCCTGGTGCCCTGTTCCACGGTCGCGTCCACTCCTCCATGGTGCCCCGTCCGAGCCGCGTCCGCCGGCCCCACCCGGGGGTATTGACAATACTAACTAAGTTAGTAATAGTTCACCCCGACGGTGTGCGATGGAGCATCCGTCAGGCGTCCCACCGGAGGCGGCGATCCCCACGATGCGGCTCCAGCTGACTCGACGGAGCGACTACGCGATCCGCGCCTCGATCGCCCTCGCGCTCGAGGCCCCGCGCCACGCCTACGTGCCCGCGCCGCGGATCGCCGCGCGCATGCGCATCCCGCAGAGCTTCATCCCCCAGGTCCTCGGCGACCTCTCCCGCGCGGGCATCGTCGAGACCGCCGCCGGCAAGAACGGCGGCTACCGGCTGGTCCGGCCGCCCGTCCTCCTCCCGGTCCTCGACGTCATCGAGGCGGTCGAGGGGCCGACGCGTCCCGGCCGCTGCAGCCTGGGCGACCGCGCGTGCGACGGGACCGACCCGTGCGCCCTCCACGAGACCTGGTCGGCGGCGCAGACCGCCTTCATCGATGTGCTGGCCGGCACCAGCCTGGCCGATCTTGCCGCGGCGCACCGCGCGTCCGCCGGCGCGAGTGGGCCGGACGGCCCGGAAGAGGAGCTGACATGAACGGAGTGCGACGCCGCGTCCTCGGCGTCATGGTGCTGGCGCTCGCGGTCGCCGCGTGCACGCCGGCGAGCGCCGGGCGGAGCTGGACGTTCCCGCCGGTGCCGTCCATCGAGCCCGCGCCGGCCGCCAGCACCGCCCCCGCTCCCGCCGCGTCGGCCCCGGCCGTGCCCGCGTCCACCGCGCCCGCATCCGCGGCGCCCTCGGCTTCCGCAGCCCCCGTCGCCAGCGGCGACGTCCTCGGGTCGCTCGAGATCACCGCGGTGGACCTCGGCTTCCAGCCGAACAACCTGTCGGTCGACGCGCCCGGCGCTTCCGCGTTCGCGTTGAAGAACACGGGCACGATCGTCCACGACGTCACGTTCGCGGACGGCACCAAGATCACCGCACAGGCGGGCGAGACCGCGACCGGGACGGTGACCGTGCCCGCGGCGGGGATCACGTTCCTGTGCTCGATCCCGGGCCACGCGGACGCGGGCATGAAGGGCTCGATCACCGTCAAGGGCTCGGCGGCCAC
>JAKOQS010000284.1 GCA_029778235.1 Chloroflexota bacterium
GGCCGGGCGACCAGGTCGTCGTGGACGGCAGGACGGCAGCGGGCAGGTTCCGGGCGGACGAATCCCAGCTGACGGGCGAGTCGGACCAGATCGAGAAGACGCCCGGCGCGCCCGTCTACTCGGGCAGCTTCTGCGTCACGGGCTCCGGCCGCTATGTCGTGGAGACGGTCGGCCCGGAGAGCGTGGCAGGGCGCATCACCGCCGGAGCCCGATCGTTCCGGCGCGTGCTCACTCCTTTGCAGCGCCAGATCAACCTCGTCATCCGGCTCGTGCTCCTGATCGTCGTCTACCTCGAGGCGGTCCTGCTGGTGAACGCGATCGTCAGCCTCACGAACCCGGGGGAGGCGGTGGGCCAGGCGACGATCCTCGCGGGACTCATCCCCAACGGCCTGTTCGTCTCGATCGCCATCGCGTATGCGCTCGGAGCGGTCCGGATCAGCCGATTCGGGGCCCTGGTCCAGCAGGCGAACGCGATCGAGTCGCTGTCGAACGTGGACGTCCTCTGCCTCGACAAGACGGGCACGCTGACGACGAACGAGCTGACGCTCGCCGAGGTGGTCCCTGTCGAGATGGGCGCGGAGGACCGGGATGGGGCGCCGCTCCCCGGGGTCGCGGCGGACGCGGCCGCGCTCCTCGGCATCGTGGTCGCGAGCCAGGCCGTCCGCAACAAGACCTCCGATGCGATCGCGGCCGCGCACCCGGCCGCCCCGGTGGCGGTGGTCTCGGACGTCTCCTTCTCGTCGGCGCGCAAGTGGAGCGCGATCGTCGTCGCCTCCCCGGTCCGCGCCATTCTCCCGGCCGTCGCCGGCGACGCCGGGGCCGGCCCGGGCGCGGGCTCTCGGGACGCCGCGGTCGGTGGCTCCTCTTCCGCCACTCCGGGCACTCTCGCGGCGCTGCCGGCCGGCACGTGGGCGCTCGGCGCCCCCCAGATGCTCAGGCCGTACCTCCGCCCAGGCGCGTGGGAGTCGGTCGAGCCCGACATCGAGGCGCGGGCCGGCCAGGGCCTGCGCGTCCTGCTCTTCGCCCACGCCGCCGCGACCGAGCCGATCGCGGACGCTGACGATGCCGCCCTTCCCTCGGGGATGCGGGTCGTCGCGACCGTGGTGCTCCGCGACGTCCTCCGCCCCGATGCCGCGGAGACCCTCGCCCGGTTCCGCGCCGCGGGCGTCTCGCCCAAGGTCATCTCCGGCGACGATCCTGCGACGGTCTCCGCGCTCGCCCGGCAGGTGGGCCTCGGGACCGATCTCGCACTGCTCTCCGGCGCCGAGGTGGACGCGACCGACGACGCGAGCCTGCCGGCGGTCGCCCGCGCCACGGACATCTTCGGTCGCATCACCCCCGCGCAGAAGGAGCGGCTCGTGGGGGCGCTCCGGCGCAGCGGCGGCTACGTCGCGATGATCGGCGACGGCGTGAACGACGTGCTCTCGCTGAAGCGCGCCAACGTGGCGGTGGCGATGCAGAGCGGCAGCCAGGCGACCCGCGGCGTCGCGGACATCGTCCTGATGAACGACTCGTTCGCGTCCCTGGCGCCGGCCGTGGAGGAGGGCCAGCGGATCGTCAACGGGATGCAGGGGATCCTCGCGCTCTTTCTCACCCGGATCGCGACTCTCGGAGCTCTCATCGTCTCCGCGCTGATCATCGGCGTCTTCCCGGTGGCGCTCCGGAACGCCTCGGCGATCACCTTCTTCACGGTCGGGATCCCGTCCGTGATGCTCGCCCTCTGGGCGCGGCCCGGCGCATTGCCGCGAGAAGGCCTGGCGCGGACACTGGTGCGGTTCGTCGTGCCCGCGGCGGCCGTCACCAGCCTGGTCGGCCTGATCCTCCTGTACGGGACGATCGTCCTGCGGCTCCTCGAGGCGAACGACCCGAGCCTCACCCAGGCCGAGGTGGACGCCATCCTCGCGGCCGCGACGCCCGCGGCACAGTCGGCCGTGACGGCGCTGCTGGTCTTCACCGGCCTCGCGCTGGTCGTGTTCATCCAGCCGCCGATCCGCAGCCTCGCGGTGGTCCGGCCACTGACCCCCGATCGACGCCCCACCTACCTGGCGATCCTGCTCGC
The DNA here is from genome assembly GCA_029778235.1 of Chloroflexota bacterium. Taxonomy (GTDB): domain Bacteria; phylum Chloroflexota; class Limnocylindria; order Limnocylindrales; family CSP1-4; genus CAIYQJ01. The sequence continues at coordinate 2,060 of JAKOQS010000284.1, forward strand.
CGCCGGCTTCGTCGTGACGAACAGCTTCGCGCTCCTCCGGAACATCTTCGCGCTGCAGCCGCTCCGCGAGGTCGAATGGCTGACCGTCGCGCTGGCGTTCCTGGTATGGCTGGCGCTGATCGTCCCCGCCTGGCGGTTCCGGGTCGTCGAGCGGTTCCTGGGGGCCGACGGGCCGATGTAGGGGGGCGAGCCCCACGCTCGCTCCCGGGCAGCCCGGCCTCGGGCTCGCGTCCCGGCGGCGGGCATCGCCGTCCCCCGCCCGGCGGCCCGTCCGCCCACCGCCGCCAGGGGGGTTCCTGTCGCTCGGCCGGATCGCCGGTCCTCGGCGGCGGGTACCGCCGCCCGGCGGACGGCCCCACCGCCTCCGGGCCGGCGACGCGGCCGCGCGCCACCCGCCCGCCGCCGGGCCGTCCCGCCCGCTCTCCCCCGCCCGGCTCCGGCCACCCGCCCGCCCCGGGCCGTCCCGCCCGCTCTCTCCCGCCGGCCGCCCGCCCGCCCCAGGCCGCGCCCGGCGCCGGCCGCCCGCCCCGGGCCGTCCCGCCCCGGGCCGTCCCGCCCTGTGCGTGTCAGGCACGTCTCCGTGCGGATCACCGTCGTCCCGATGACCCGGGGGCGTCACCGTGATCGAAATGGAGTCATCGAAGCCCCGGATCGGTCGCCGGCGTGCGCCCGAAGCATCGTGGCGACACGCGTGGCCCCGCTGTTGATGCGCGGCAGGCACACCCGCCGCGGGCCGACGCCCGACGGCGGGGGCCGCCGTGGAGCGGGACCGATCAGCCGGCGAGGGCGATCGCCAGGTCGGCCACCCGTACCGCGAAGATCGCAGCGAAGAGCAGCAGGGCTGCCGACGCGAGCCCCTCGGCGACCCGCAGCCAGCGGCGCTCGAGCCGCCGGTGGCCGATCCCGACGAGGGCCGCGACCGAGATCGAGTAGATCGAGAGCCCTGTCAGGTAGGCGGCGAAGAACGCGGCGTAGTCGGTCGCGCTGGCGTCCGCGAGGCCGGCCGCCGCGAAGGTGCCGCCGATGCCGAGCCAGAACGCGATCGCCCATGGATTCGCGAGGCCGAGGGCCAGCCCGGCGAGGAAGGGTCCGCGTGTGGCGAGCGCTGCCCCGAGACGGCCCGCAGGTGCAGGCGTCCCGGTCGCCGACCCAGGGGCGCCGGCCGGCGATCCGTCGCCCGTCGCAGCCACCTCGCCAGCGCCCTCCGGCACCTCCGCCGCCCCGGCCGCCCCATCACCCCGGTCGTCCGGGCGCAGGGCCGCGCGCATCCCCGTCAGCCCAAGCCACAGCATCAGGCCGACCCCGAACGCGCCGAGGAGCACCTGCACGACCGGTTCCGTCACGAGGATCGCCGCGCCGGCCAGCCCGAGGAAGGCGTATGCGCAGTCGGCCACGATCGATCCGTACTGGACGGCGACCCCGGGCCAGAAGCCGCCGCGTGCGCCGCGCCGGATCGTCTCGGTGAGGATGACGCTCGGGGGGAGCGCGAGGGCGAACGCGATCGTGAGCCCGAGCGCGAAGGCGGGGACCGGCATCGGATGCTGACCGACGACCGGTCAGTGGCGCGTGGTGCCCGTGAAGGTCCAGCTCGCGATGCGGAGCGCCGGCACCAGCGCCCCGCCGAGCATCCCCTTGACGAGCCGGCGCTCGGAGGAGACGGCCTCCACGCCCGCGAGCGCCTCGAGGTAGCTCTGGGTGTACCGCAGGTTCCGGACGGGGGCGACGATCCGACCGCCCTCCACGAGGAACGTCCCGTCGCGCGTCATGCCGGTCACGATCGCGAGCTTCGGGTGGACCGGGTTCGTGTAGTGGAACCGCGTCACCACGAGGCCGCGGTCCATCCCGGCGATGAGCTCGTCGCGGCTGGCCGTCCCCGCGGCCATGACCATGTTGAGAGGGAATGGGCCCCACGTGTTCGGCGCGGGGAGGCCGTGGCCGGTGGACGGCCGTCCCGCGCGTGCCGCGGTCTGCGCGTCGTACACGACATCGCGGCAGACGCCCGCCTCGACGAGGCTCACCCGCTGCTTGGGGACGCCCTCGTAGTCGAAGGGCATGGGCAGCCCGGCAGGGTCCGTCCCGTCGTCCCAGATCGTCACCAGGTCGGAGCCGATCCGGCGCCCCGGCTCCGCGAACGACCGACCCTCGTCCACCGCGAGGGCGGAGAAGCCGAGGTAGCCGAGCATGTCGGTGATGTCGCCGACGGCGTAGCTCTCGAGGACGACCGGGTAGTCGCCGGCGGGGATCTCGATCGCGTCGCGCGTCAGGCGGGCGCGCTCCGCGGCCTCGCGACCGACCGCCGACGCGTCGATCGCCCCGACGTCCACGGCGGCCTGCTCCGCGTACCCCGTGCCGCCGCCCGGACCCATCATCACCGTGAGCAGGTGCGCCTCCGTCCGCGAGCCCGCCGCGCGCACACCGCGCGAGTTGGCCACCGCGAGCGTCTCCACCTCCGTCCGGAACGACCCGTACGCCGTGACGCCCGCGGCGTCCGCCCCGGCGATGACCGCCCGCGCACCCTCCGCTCGCAGCTCGGGGGTCGCGTCCGCGGTCGCCTCGGACAGCGCCCCGCCGACCGGCGCCACCGGCGCCGGCTCCGGCAGCGCCACCCCGTCCTCGCGCTCGGCCGAGACCCGCGCGATCGCGGCGGCTGACTCCGCGAGGCGATGGAGCGCCGCGTCGTCGAGGCGATCGGAGGACGCCACACCCTGCCGCGCGCCGACCACGAACCGCAGGCTCACGTGGACGCCGGCCTCGGCGACGTTCTGGTGGATCTCGGAGTTGGCGAACCGCGTCAGGGCGGCGTCGGACCGGATCGCGACCACCTCGGCCCCCGTGGCGCCCTCGGCCTCGGCGAACGCGAGCAGGCGCTCCCCGACCTCGAGCAGCGCCTGCGCGTCGGTGCCCGCCGGCCGCGTCACGGCCGCACTCCCGTCGTCACCACTTCCCCACGCCCACCTGCACGTCGCGGAACCGCGCGCCGGAGACGCCGTGTCCCACGTGTCCGATCTGGCCCGGCTCGCCCTTGCCGCAGTTCGGCGTCCCCAGCATCACCCAGCTGCTGGCGTCACCGACCGCGTCGCACGCGCCCCAGAACTCGGACGTGATCCCCGTGTAGGTCGGGTTGCGGTAGAGCCGGCCGAGCTTCCCGCCCTTGATCTCGTACGCGACCTCGGTGGCGAACTGGAAGTTCAGGCGCCGATCGTCGATGCTCCAGCTCCGGTTCGACGCCAGGTACAGGCCGTCCTCGGTGTCCTCGACGATCTGCCCGAGGCTCATGCCCGGGCGGGGCAGGAGGTTGACGTTCGTCATCCGGATGAGCGGGATCCGGTTCCAGCCGTCGGCGCGCATCGCGCCTCCGCTCGTCCGTCCGATGCGCGGCGCGGTCTCCCGGGAGGACAGGTAGCCCACGAAGATCCCCTCGCGCACGAGCGGCACCGCCTGCGCCGGCACGCCCTCGTCGTCCCACCCGAACGTGCCGAGGCCGCCCGGCGCGGTGGCGTCCGCGACGATGTCGACGAGCTCCGAGCCGTACCGGAAGCCGCCCTCGAGCAGGTCGGGCGTGAGGAAGCTCGTCCCCGCGTAGCTCGCCTCCGTCCCGAAGACCCGGTCGAGCTCCGTGGGGTGGCCGCAGCTCTCGTGGATCTGGAGGTAGAGCTGCGACGGGTCGAGCACGATCGTGCGCCTGCCCGCGGGCAGCTGGGGCGCGGTGAGCAGGGCGACCGACTCCTCCGCGATCGGTCCGGCGTGCCCCACGAGGTCGAGCCCCCGGATCCACTCGTAGCCGGCGGCCTGGAAGCCGCCCCCGGCGTCGGGGTAGCTCCGGCGCTGGTGCTCGTCGCCCTCGATGGCGTTCGCCTCGATCCCGGCGCCGACATGGGTGATCGTCTGCTCGGTCGCGGTGCCCTCGCTCGACAGGAACGTCTTGACCTCGCGCTGGGCCTGGAGCAGCGACTCGGTGAACGCCACCCCCGCGACGGCGCGCATCGCCGCGTCGGCCGCGAGCAGGTCCGCGAGCTTCTCCTCGATCGGCACCGAGAACGGATCCTCCCGGAGCGGCGTCGCGTACCGGCCGGTGACCGGCGGCCGCTCGTCGAGGACGACCGGACGGCGCAGCGCCGTCGCCGACGCGCGCGCGATCCGGACGGCCAGGTCGGCCGTCCGGTCCACGTCGGCGGCGTCGAGGAACGAGGTGGAGGCGAACCCCCACGCACCGTCCACCAGCACCCGGATCCCCAGGCCCTCGCTTTCGGACGAGGACGCGGCCTCGACCCGTCCCGTGCGGACGGTGAGGTCCTCCTCCCGGCGGTGGACGTGGCGGACGTCGGCGTAGGCCGCCCCGCGGATGCGGGCGGTCTCGATCGCCCGCTCGAGCAGTTCGCGCATCGGCCCGATCGTAGCCGGTCGAGAGGGCGTCCGCCGGCCCGGACGGCGCCGGCCGCCGCCCGTGCATCGGCCCCGGACATGCCCGCGGCAGACGCCCGCGGACGCCCGGCCGGGGCCAGGCGGACGGGCACGTGCGCCGGACGACGAACGGCCCGCCATCACGTGCCGAACGGCACGTCGGATGGGCCGGACGGCCCTACGGTCGTGCGCCCGTCATCACGACCCTTCCCCCATCGAAGCCGCGCGTATCGACGACTGCGCATACGTCGATGCGTCCCGCGCGGGCGAACCGCCGCAGCGGCCGGAACGGGCGAGGGATGTGCGCCCGTCCCCGGCAGGGAGGAGACGGATGGTGGACGGCACCGGCTTCCCGGGTGGTGCCGGGACGCTGGTGGAGGCGCTCGCCGCACGGGGGGTCTCGCGACGGCGCTTCCTCCAGTTCTGCTCGGCGATGACCGCCGCGCTGGCGCTCCCCAAGAGCTACACGCCGCGCATCGTCGAGGCGCTGTCACAGCAGACCAAGCCCACCGTCGTCTGGCTGGAGTTCCAGGACTGCGCGGGCAACACCGAGTCCCTGCTCCGCAGCCCGCACCCGGACGTGGCCCAGCTGGTCATCGAGATCCTGTCGCTCAACTACCACGAGACGA
>JAKOQS010000285.1 GCA_029778235.1 Chloroflexota bacterium
CGATCTCGGCCGCCCTGAGACGGCTCGACCGAGTGGACGTCCGGACGCCGGCCGACCTCGGCCATGGCCGGGTGGCCACCCTGAGCGAGGCCCAGGCGCTCGACGCCATCGAGGCGCTGGACCGCGAGCAGCCGTTCGACGTGATCCTCCTGCGCTCGTTCGACCTGTGCCTGGCGGCCGCCCGCCGGCCGCGCCTCGCCGGCCGCCTGTGGAGCGCCTACATCCTCGAGCCCGAGAGGGACCCCGAGTCGGCGACCTACCTCGCGGAGATGGGCGAGATCGCGCGCGCCTCGCGCTTCGTGGTCAGCCAGTCCGAGGAGATGCGCTCGCTGACGGAGGCACTGGTCCCCGCCGCGCGGGACAGGACGATCCTCCTGCCGCCCGCGATCCCGGCCGAGACCGTCGCCCGCCCCGACCCCGGCACGATCGTCCCGCGGCTGATCTACGCCGGCAAGTTCAGCCCCTTCTACCCCGTGGACAGGATGGTCGCCTTCCTGGTCGAGCTCCGGCGGGCAGAGCCCGACCTCACCTTCGAGGTGATCGGCGACAAGTTCGGTCGGATGCCCGGCAATCCCGACTGGCAGCACGACCTGCGCCACTCCCTCACGCGGACCCCGGGTGTGGTCTGGCGCGGCGCTGTGCCGCGCGAGGAGGTGGAGGCGATCTGCGCCGGCGGCGGCATCGCCATGAGCCTCTGGGACTACCGCCACGGCTCGACGATGAACGACCTGGTGATCTCGACCAAGCTGCTCGACTACGCGTCGGTCGGACTGCCCGTGGTCCTCATGCGGACGGTCGCGCAGGAGGCGCTGCTGGGGGCCGACTACCCGCTGTTCGTGGACGACGCCGAGGAGGCGCTCCCGCTGCTGCGCCGCCTGCTGACCGACGCCGGCCTGTGGCGCGTCGCATCGGAGCGGACCTACTCGTCGAGTCGTCCGTTCACCTACCCTGAGGTCTACGCTCGGATGGCGGCATTCGTCGAGTCGGACGGAGCCGGTCCGGCAGCTGCCGCGGCGCTGCTCGATCGGGACAAGCTGGGCGACGCCTGGTTCGGGCTGGGGCTCATGGCCTCGGATGCGGCGGCGGCGGACGGGGCCCTGGCGGGCGCGGCGGACCTGCTGGACCGTCTCCTCGCGCTCGACGACCGCTACCGCCTGAGCGTCCACGTCCCCGGGGGCGCAGTGGCGGAGGTCCGGGCGCGGGTCGCCTCCGGAGGGCGCGCGGTGGACGTCGTGTCCGCGAACGACGAGGCCGTCGGCAGCTGGCTCCGGACGGTCGGGTTCCTCGTGACGGACGGGGGCCCGGGGGCCCCGGACGAGGCGACCCTGGCGCGCATCCGCGCATCGGGCACGCTGCCGGTCGCCTCGTCCGCCTCCGCGGACGACCTCCACGAGATCGCCACGGGCCCCCAGCGGACTCGCCCCGCCACCGCGTGCGACGCGAGGCTCGCCTGATGCGCGTCCTCCACGCGCCGCGCAACGTCGCCAACCAGGCCGGCTACGCGGCGGCCGCCCTCCGCCGGCTGGGCCACGCGGCCGAGGTCTGGGAGTACGGCCCGCCGTCCGCGTTCGACTTCCCGGTGGACCGCCGGATCCCGCTCGACAGCCGCGACCCGCGCATCTTCTTCGACACCTTCCGGGACGCGCTCGAGCGCTTCGACGTCCTCCACTTCCACTTCGGGCGGTCGCTGTTCATCGAGCAGTGGGGCGGCGTGCCGCCCCTGTGGGACCTGCCCATCTACCGGGCCCTCGGCAAGAGGGTCTTCTTCACCTTCCACGGGTCGGACTGCCGCCTGCGCAGCGTCCACCTCGAGCGCAACCCGTGGAGCTACTACCGGACCTCGGACATCGCGTCCGACGACGACCGCGTGCGCAAGGTGGTGCAGGTCATCCGCACCTACGCCGACGCCATGTTCATCACCTCGCCCGACTACCTCGCCTACGTCCCGGACGCGGTGTTCATGCCCCGCATCATCGACCTCGCCGACTGGCGCGAGCAGGAGCCGGCCCAGCGCGAGGCGCCGGTGGTCCTCCACGTGCCGTCGCGGCGCGGCACCAAGGGCACCGAGCGGATCCTCGCCGGGCTCGCCGCGCTCCGGGCTGGGGGCGTCGAGTTCGAGCAGCGGCTCCTCGAGGGCGTCTCCCACGACGAGGCGCGCCGGGCCATCCAGGACGCGGACATCGTGGTCGACAACGTGATCACCGGCGACTACGAGGTGGTCTCGATCGAGGCGATGGCCTCCGGCCGGGTGGCGGTCGCCAACATGGCCGACGACGTGCTCGCGCACTACGACGACCCGCCCGTCTACTCGCTCACGCCCGACACCTTCGAGGACCGGATGCGCGCGCTGATCGCCGACGTCGGCCTGCGCCGGTCGCTCGCCGCGCGCGGGCGGCCCTACGTCGCGGGCCTCCACGACGCCCCGGTCGTCGCCCGGCGCCTGGTCGGGTTCTACGAGCGCCCCTCGCGCGGCGTTCCGCAGAGGGCGTTCCCCGACTGGATCAGCCTCGACTCGGCGCGCAAGATCGAGCACCTCGACGAGCTGCTCGCGCGCGCCCAGGTGCGCGAGGCCGACCTCCGGCGCCGCCTCGGCCTGCCCGTGGAGGGCGCGGCGGA
>JAKOQS010000286.1 GCA_029778235.1 Chloroflexota bacterium
CGACCTCGATCTTGCTGAGGGCGTCCTCGAGGGCCTCGACGGAGCCTGCCCCGTCGCCCTTGAGGATGAGCAGGAGCTCCTGCGCCTCGCCCCTCTGCAGCTCGTCGAACAGCTGGTCAAGGGTCTTGCGACGGCTCGTCTTCGCCTGCTGCGCGGCGCGCATGCGCGCCTCGCGCTTGTCGGCGATCTGGCGGGCCATGCGGTCGTCGTCGACAACGAGGAAGTTGTCGCCGGCGCCGGGGACCGACGTCAGGCCGAGCACCTGGACCGGCATCGACGGGAGCGCCTCGGTGACGGTGTCGCCCTGGTCGTTGATCAGGGCGCGGACGCGGCCGTGAGCCGATCCCGCGACGATCGAGTCGCCGATGCGGAGCGTGCCGCGGTGGACGAGGACGGTCGCGACAGGGCCGCGGCCCTTGTCGAGGTGCGCCTCGATCGCCACGCCCTGGGCGGGCATGTCGGGGTTGGCGCGGAGGTCGAGCGCGGCGTCGGCCGTGAGGACGACGGCCTCGAGCAGCTCGTCGAGGCCGTAGCCGGTGACGGCCGAGACGTCGACGAACTGGGTGTCGCCGCCGTACTCCTCGGGGATCAGCCCGAACTCGGTGAGCTGGCCGCGCACCTTCGTGGGATCTGCCGCCTCCTTGTCCACCTTGTTGACCGCGACGACGACGGGCACGTCGGCCGCCTTCGCGTGGTTCAACGCCTCGATGGTCTGCGGCATCACGCCGTCGTCGGCGGCCACCACGAGCACCGCGATGTCCGTGGACTTCGCGCCGCGGGCACGCATGGCGGTGAACGCCTCGTGGCCCGGGGTGTCGATGAAGGTGATCTTGCGCTCGTTGCCGTCGACCTCGGTCTCCACCTGGTACGCGCCGATGGCCTGCGTGATGCCACCGGCCTCGCGGGCGACGACGTTGGAGTTGCGCAGCGCGTCGAGCAGCTTGGTCTTGCCGTGGTCGACGTGGCCCATGACGGTGACGACCGGCGGGCGGGCCGCGAGGTCGTCCTCGCCGCCGATGTCCTCGCCGAACTCCAGGTCGAAGCTCTCGAGCAGCTCGCGGTCCTCGTCCTCGGGGGAGACGACCTCGATGTTGTAGTCGAGCTCGGCGCCCAGCACCTCGAGGGTGTCGTCGGCGACCGACTGCGTGGCCGTCACCATCTCGCCCAGGTGGAAGAGCACCTGCACCAGCGACGCCGGCTCCACGCCGATCTTCTCGGCGAGGTCGGTCAGCGAGGCACCGCGGCGGAGGCGCACGGTCGCGCCGTCGCCCTTCCGCAGGCGCACGCCGCCGATCGTCGGGGCCTCCATCTGGTCGAACTCTTGCCTGCGCTGCTTCTTCGACTTGCGCCCCCGCTTTCCTGCGGAGCCGCCGCGGCCGAAGGCGCCCTGCGTGCCGCCGGCGCGACCGCGGCCACCGCCGCGTCCGCCTGCCGGGGCACCGCCCATGGGCGGGCCGCCCGCGCCGGGACGACCGCCGCCGCCACCGGCACCGCCGGGACGACCACGGCCGGGACCGCCGCCGCCCGGACGGGCGGGGCGCGAGCCGATGGCCGCGTTCGCGGTCTTCGGCATCATCGCGGGATTGGGACGGGGAAGGCCACCGGTGCCGCCCGGACGGGGCATGCCGGGGAGGCCGCCTGTCGCGCCGGGGCGCGGCGCGCCGCCCTCGCGGCGCTGTCCATCGGGCCGGGCGGGGCGACGCTGCTGCGTGCCCATGCCCTGGGCCGGGGCGAACGGGTTGTTGCCGGGGCGGGGGGCTCCGGGCTTGCGCGGGCCGGGCGTCGGGCCACCGGGACGCGGGGCGCCGCCGGGGCGAGGTCCGGGGGTACCCGCGCCGCCGGGACGCGGGCCGGGAGCCGCACCACCGGGGGTCGACGGGCGGGCCGGGGCCGACGGCGCGGCGGGGGCCGCGGGACGCGCGGGGGGCGTCGCGGGGCGCGGCGCCGGGGTGGCCGGACGCGGCGTGGTGGGGCGCGGCGCGGCGGGGGTCTCCGCGGCGGGTGCCGACGGCTGCGCCGGGGCGGCAGGAGCCGCGGGGGTCGCGCCGGCCGTCGGGGCCTTGGGCGCGGCGGGGGCCGCCGGGGCGCTGGGACGCGCGGCCGGGCGGGGTGCCTGCTCGGTCTTGGGTGCTTCCGCGGGACCCGCGAGGGTCTCCTTGATCTTGCGCACCACCGGGGCCTCTAGCGTGGAGGACGGGCCGCGAACGTATTCGCCCATCTCGCCAAGCTTGGCCAGTAGTTCTTTACTTGTGATCCCGATTTCCTTGGCGATCTCGTGGACGCGGGGCTTAGCCACTGCTCTCCTTCTTGAGGCTCCGACCTGCCAAGGCCGGAACCGCTAGTTGTGCTTGGTCATCGTTGGGTACTCATCGAGTGGTCATGAGCGTTAGCCCACCTTCTGGTTGCCGCCCCTCGGGGCGTGGAACGATGTGCCCGCGCGA
>JAKOQS010000287.1 GCA_029778235.1 Chloroflexota bacterium
GCGCCGTCGAGGAGCGCGAGCTCGCCGAAGAAGTCGCCGCGGGTGAGGGTGGCGATGATGGCGTCGTCCGCGGATCCCGGCGACGGCAGCACGATCTTCACGGAGCCCGACTCGACGATGTACAGCGAATCGCCGGGGTCACCCTGGTGGAAGATCGTCTCGTTCCGGCGATAGCGGCGGGCCCGGAGCGAGTCGGCGCAGTGCGACAGGGTCTCCTCGTCGACGGTTGCGAAGAGCGCACAGCGGCGGAGTGTCTCGATCGCGAAGTCGGCCCCGGTCATCGAACCCTCGCAGCGCCGCCGATCATCCGTGGGAGCAGCTCCATGGTAGTGCGCGGGTCGAGCGCGGGCCAGACATGAGCGGAGGCGGCACCCGAGGGTGCCGCCTCCGTGCCAGCCATGTCCGGGTGCCGGCGCGACGACCCCGGATGCTCGTCGCGCCGTGCCCGGCGGGTGGTCACCTCGCCTTGTGGCCGTGGCCTTCGACGTCGTCGTCCTCGACGGCCCTGGCCTTGTGGCCGTGGCCCTCGACGTCGTCGTCCTCGCGCGGCCGGCGGAGTCCTTCGATCTCCGGGTCCTCGACGGCCCGGGCCTTGTGGCCGTGGCCCTCGACGTCGGTCTCGCTCTCGCGCGGCCGGTGGACGCCCTCGGGCTCCGCATCCTCGACGGCCCGGGCCTTGTGCCCGTGGCCCTCGACGTCGTCGTCCTCGATCGCCCTGGCCTTGTGGCCGTGGCCCTCGACGTCGGCCTCGCTCTCGCGCGGCCGGTGGACGCCCTCGGGCTCCGCGTCCTCGACGGCCCTGGCCTTGTGGCCGTGGCCCTCGACGTCGTCCTCCATGGCCTCGCCTCCGCGCGGCCGGTGGATGCCCTCCGGCTCCGTGGGTCCGTTCTTCGACATGTCGATGCTCCTTGTGCTTCCGGGATTCCTGCTCGGGCCTGAGCTCGTTCAGCGTGCTCTGCGCACGTCGGCGGGTCCAGCCGTCGCGCGACGCCTCCGTTGTCATCCGTGCGACACCCCGATCGCCGGGGGTCGCTCGCTTCGGCCCGCGTCCCACGCGGGCGTTCGACCACCGTCTGCACGGACGCTGCGACGCGGCGGCCGCGGACGGGACGCGGCCACGAAGGGGTCGTGGATCGGCGTGCCGATCCACGCTCGTCGCCTCCCGCGCGTCGCGGATCGTCGTGCCCGGGCGCCCCTACTTCTTCGGGTGGGGTTCGGCCGGGTGCTTCGCCTCCGCCTGGACCTCGTGCGCCTTGAGTCGGCGCTCGATCTCCATCTCCCTGGCCCGTGCCATCTCGCGACCGAGCCCCGGGTCCGGCAGGAGGTTGTGGCCCTCCACGTCCTGCGTGTCATCGACCGCGGGGGTCGCCTCGGGGCGCTCCGCGTCGTCCGTCGTGGGATTCCCGTCCATGGTCGACCTCCCGTCCGTCATCCCGCCATCCTGCGCATGGTCGGGCTGGCCACATCCTGACCGTGCAGCCTATCGGTGTCCAGATGTCCGACGACTCCGGATGTGTCGCCCAGCCGACACTCCGTCCGGCGCGCCCAGCGTCGCGGGACCGGGACCCACGCGGGCCCCACGTGGACGTGGGGGCGCGCCGCGGCGCTCACTTCCCATCCGGCGCGGAGACCGTGACCCAGACCGAGCCGTCGGGCCCGACCGCGACGCCTTCCGCCCGTCCGCCGACGTCGATGCGCTGGAGCACCGCGAGCGTCGAAGGGTCGAGCTCGAGCACCTGGTGCGCGTCGCCCGTGGTGACGTAGACGCCGGTGGGGTCGGCCGCGATGCCGGTGAGCGTCGGGGCGACCGGGACCGCCGTCGGCGTCACTGACGGGCTGCCCACGCGCGCGACCTGGCCGCCCCTGTAGGCGACCAGGAGGTCGCCGTCGAGCGTGGCGAGTCCCATCGCCCGGCCCGAGGCGCCGGCCGGGGTCATGTGGGTGGTCGCACCGCTGTCGCGGTCGTATGCGGAGAGGTCTGGCGAGTCCTCGTGCGCCGCCCAGATCGTGGGTCCGGCGAAGGCGATGAGACTGGTCAGCGGCAACGGGTGGTCGGAAGGGGTGAGCCCGAGGCAGGGAGAGGCTCCGGGACGGACGCCGGCGTTGCACACCCGCCGGACCAGGTCGACCGCCGGATCGACCTGGAGGACCGAACCCTTCGGGCGAGGGAGGAAGGCCCTCTTCTGGGCAGCCCACGGGTTCACTGGGTCCCGGACGAGCTGACCCGTGTGGCGGTTCGACACCCAGACGTGGCCCTGGTCCTCCGCGATGCCCGCGTACTCGCCCGTCGCGTGGGTGAACCAGTAGACAAGCCGCTCGGCCGAGAACAGGTCCTGGAGCCGCGCGAAGTCCTCGGCGGTGATGAACCCCTCCCCCTCGCCCGGGAGCTTCTCCATCCCGAGGACGGCCGCGGTCCTGAGGTCGACCGTGGTCAGGAGGCCGAGGTCGCCGTCGAGGACGTGGAGGGCATCGGCCCCGGCGGACATCGCGGTGATCGGCGCGGAGCTCGCGCCGCCGACCCCGACGGTGGCGACCTCCGCGCCGGTGGAGGCGTCGAGGGCGGTGACGGTGCGGTCGCCGGCGTTGGCGACCCAGATGCGGCCGCCGGCGGAGAGGACGTGCGTCGGGCGGTGCCCGACGGGGTAGGTCGCGACGACGCAGCCGCGGGCGGGGTCGATCCTCGCGACGACGTCCTGCGTGTCGGGGCCCAGGGTCAGGCAGTCCGCGGGACGGGCCAGGGTCCAGGCGCCGGCGCCCGCGACGAGGAGCAGGAGGACGGCGGCGGAGGCGAGGGCGACCCGCCCGCGGCGGGCCGCCAGGCGGCGGCGGAGGTGCGCCACCCGTCCCGCGGGGACGGCCTCCACCCGGTAGAGGGCGACCCCGCCGCGGATCCCCTTGAGCTGCTGGGTGCCCAGGGCGACGAACGCGTACGGGACGAGGGTCCGCGTGATCGCCCGGACGGTGTCGGTGACGAGGACCTCGCCCGCCTCCGCGCGGGCGCAGACGCGGGCGGCGATGTTGACGGCTCCCCCGACGGGGCCCTCGCCTGTGGCGAGCGTCTCGCCCGCGTGGATCCCCACCCCGACGCGGACCGGGCGCTCGGGGGTGCTCGCCTCCGCGGCCGCGGCGACGATGCCGAGGCCCGCCTCCACCGCCGCCGAGGCGGTGGGGAAGACGACGTAGACGCTGTCGCCCTCGGTGCGGATCTCCGCACCGGCATGGGTCGCGACCTGCTCGCGGACGAGGGATCGGTACGTCGCGAGCAGCTCGGCCGCCGCGTGGTCGCCGTGCGCGTCGACGAAGGCGGCATAGCCGCGCAGGTCGCAGAAGAGGAAGCCGTTGGTCCCCGCCGACCCCGTCGCCACGTCGGACCCTCGCAGCACCGCGCCCATCCGGTGGCGCGTCCCCGTGCGCACCGGGAGCATCCCCCGGCTCTCGACGGCACCGCAAGGGCCGGATGGCGCGACGGGTGGTGGGGGGCGCGACGGCCGGGGTGTCCGCTGGGCGACGCGGCACCCGTCGCCACGTGCACCGCGTCGCGGTCGGCCTTGCGGCTGCGCCCCGCCGACCCACGACCGACGATGACCCATGACAGACGGCGGAGCGGACGAAAGGGGAACACGATGTACGGGATCGCACCGGACGACAGGCTCTGGCTGGTGAACCACGATCACGCCGAGCGCCGGCAGGAGGCGACGGCGAACCGGATGGCGGCGGCTTCGCGTCGCGACGCCGCGGACCCCTCGACCTCGAAGGCTGCGACCGTCGCCACGCGCCACGGGTCGACGCTCGCGCGGCTCGTGCGACACGTGCTCGGGCCGACCCACCGGCTCGCGCACCACGGCGCAGCGCGCTGACCGGCCGCCGACCGGCGGCTGCTCGACACGATCCTGCGGCCCTCGCCGATCACCCCGATCGGCGGGGGCCGCGGCGCCACAGGCGGACCTCGGCGGCCCGCTCCGCGCCGCATCCCGCACCCACTCGGCGAACCGCGACGCCGTACCATCGACAGCGTCCACGTGGTCGTCTCGAGGTGCGCCCGACAGTGTCTTCCGACGTCTGGATCCACGGCACCGCAGCGGACGTCTGGGCGTTCCGGTGGGACGCGGACGCTCTGGGCCGCGTGCTGCCCGGCTGCGAATCGATCCGGGCCGAGGGGTCGGGGCGATACCGGGTCGTCCTCGCGATGCGCACGACGCTCCTCACCGTCCGGGCGGACGCGACCGCGGCCCTGCTCGACGCCGATCCCCCTCGGGCCGTGCGTCTGACGCTCGACGGGACGCCGAGAGGGATCGGCGGCACGTTCCACGTCGAGGTCCCGATCAGCCTCGCCGAGGAGACAGGGCCCGACGGCTCGGGGACGCTGGTCGAGTACGACGTGGACGTCCGTGTCACCGGCAGCCTGGCGGCCTTCGGGCCGGGCATGCTCCGTGATGCGATCGTGCGCGAGGTGCAGGGCCTCGCAGCCGACATCGAAGGGGAGATCGCGGCCGGACGCGTGCCGCCGCGAACGGGATGACGGATCGCAGGAAGGGAGTGCGGCGATGATCGACGGACCGGCACCGGCGCGACGCGCGCGCCGCGGAGGCGATGCGGGCGCCGCCACGCGCCGGGCGACGACCCGTCGGCCCGGCTCGGCGCAGAAGAAGGACCGCACGCCGCATCCTCTGCTCGCGGTCGGCATCGACATCGGCGGCAGCGGCATCAAGGGCGCCGCCGTGGACCTCCGCACGGGGGCGTTCGCCTCGCCGCGCCACCGGATCCGGACGCCGCAGCCGTCCACGCCGGTCAATGTCCTGCCGGTCGTCGCGCACATCGCCGAGATGATCCGCCACGACGTGGGCCGGGCGGACCTCCCGGTGGGCGTGACGTTCCCGGCCCCGATCCTCGAGGGCCGGACCATGTCCGCGGCGAACGTGGACGACGCGTGGATCGGGTATCCGGCGGAGGCTGCCCTCTCCAACGTCCTGGGGACGTCCGCCGTGCTCATGAACGACGGTGACGCGGCCGGCGCCGCGGAGATGCGGTTCGGGGCCGGGCGCGGGCATCGCGGGACGGTCCTGCTCCTCACGCTCGGGACCGGCGTGGGGTCGGCGCTCTTCGTGGACGGCCGACTCCTGCCCAACACGGAGCTGGGCCACGTGGAGATCCGTGGCAAGGACGCGGAGAAGCGGTCGGCCGCGGTGAACCGGACGGCGAAGCGGCTGACGTGGAAGGCATGGGCGGCGCTGCTCGACGAGCACATGCACGCGCTCGACCGGCTCTTCTGGCCCGACGTGATCATCCTGGGCGGCGGCGTGAGCAAGAACGCCGACCGGTTCCTGCCGTACCTGACCGTGCGGCCGCCGGTGATCGTCGCGGAGCTGCGGGGCGACGCGGGCATCGTGGGCGCGGCGCTCGTGGCCGCGCGCGCCGCCAGGCTCCACCTGCCGCCGGTTCGGAAGGCCACGACTGCCGGCGCTGCGGGTCAGCCCGCCACAGGCGCCCCGATCGCGGACTCCGCGACACCTCAGCTCGTCGACGAGCCGACGGAGGCGAAGTGACATGACGATCGGCCATGGCGCCGACCCCACCGCCGCAGGCGCCGTCCTCCACGCCCGGATGGTCATCGGCGGGCAGAGCGTCGACGCGGCGGACCGCGCGCGGTTCGACGTGGTGGATCCCGCACACGGACGGGTGATCGCCACCGCCCCGCTCGGGACCCCGGCGGACGTGGACGCCGCGGTCGCCGCCGCACGGGCCGCCTACGAGGGACCGTGGCGGACGTTCTCCGCGACCCACCGCGGCCGGCAGCTGTCCCGCTTCGCGCAGGTCGTCCGCGACCACGCGGAGGAGCTGGCCTGGCTGGAGACGCGGAACGTCGGCAAGCCGATCTCCGGCTCCCGCGGAGAGGCGCAGGGCGTGGCGAACACGTTCGAGTTCTACGGGGGCGCTGCAAACAAGCTCCACGGCGAGACGATCCCGGTGACCAAGCCCGGGCTCGATTTCACGCTCCGCGAGCCGATCGGCGTGGTGGGCCTCATCGTCCCGTGGAACTTCCCGATGGTCATGGCGGCCTGGAAGCTGGGCCCCGCACTCGCGGCGGGCAACACGTGCATCCTCAAGCCAGCCTCGTGGAGCACGCTCACCGCGATCCGCCTCGGCGAGCTGGCCCTGGAGGCCGGATTCCCCGAGGGCGTCGTGAACGTGGTGACAGGCCCGGGCGGCACGGTGGGCGCCGCGCTCGCCCGCCACCGCGCCGTCGGGAAGATCGCCTTCACGGGCGAGACGACGACCGGGCAGGAGATCATGCGGCTCGCGTCGGAGAACGTGAAGAAGGTGAGCCTGGAGCTCGGCGGGAAGAGCCCGAACATCGTCTTCGCGGACGCCGACCTCGACCGCTTCTGCGCCGAATCGCCGTATGCCGTCTTCGACCAGACCGGCCAGGACTGCTGCGCCCGGAGCCGGATCATCGTCGAGCGCTCGGTCCACGAGCGCGTCGTCGAGGGGTTCGTCGCGGCCACGCGGAAGGTCGTCGTGGGCGACCCGGCGGACCCGGCGACCGAGGTCGGCCCCATGGTCAGCCTCCGGCAGCGGGAGCGGGTCCTCGACTACATCCGTATCGGGCAGGAGGAAGGCGCCTCGCTCGTCTGCGGCGGCCGCGCGCCCGACGCACCCGAGATGGCCGACGGCGCATACGTCGAGCTCACGGTCTTCGATCACGTGGAGACGGCCATGCGCATCAGCCAGGAGGAGATCTTCGGGCCGGTGGTGGCCGTCATCCCCTTCGACACCGAGGAGGAGGCGCTCCGGATCGCGAACGACTCGCCGTATGGCCTCTCGGGCTCCATCTGGTCGCGGGACCTGGGCAGGGCGCTGCGCGTCGCGAAGGGGCTGGAGTCGGGCGTCATCTCGGTGAACTCGAACAGCAGCGTCCATACCGAGGCGCCGTTCGGCGGCTACAAGCTCTCGGGCGTGGGCCGCGAGCTCGGGATGCACGCCCTCGAGCTCTACACCGAGGTGAAGAACGTCTTCGTGGACCTGCGTTCCTGAGCGCGGGGACGGGAGCGGGCGTGCGGGGCGTCCGCCGTCGACTCGGGCGCTCGACGACGACTCCTGGGATGAGGTCAGGCGTGGCTCCGCTCCTCGAGCCGTCGGCGGTCGATCGACTCGAGCTGGAATGTGCTGTGCTCGATGTCGAAGTCCTCGGCGAGGCAGCTCGCCAGCGAATCGAGGACGGCGGATGACGGGACCGTCGCGTCCACCACGATGTGCGCGGAGACGACGTTCATCCCCGAGGTGATCGTCCACGCGTGGAGGTCATGGCAGTCCACGACCCCGGTCGTCTCCAGGATGTGCATCCGGACCTCGTCCATGTCCACGTCGTGTGGCGTCGCCTCGAGGAGGATGTCCGTCGCCTCCCGGAGCAGGGCGACCGTTCGGGGCAGGATGAGCAGGGCGATCCCGACCGAGGCGACGATGTCGGCGCCGTCCCAACCGGTGACCGCGATCACGACCGCCGCGACGATGACCGCGACGGACCCACCGAGGTCGCCCATCACCTCGAGGTAGGCGCCCCGCATGTTGAGGCTCTCGCGCTGCGCATCGCGAAGCAGGAAGAGCCCGATGGCGTTGGCGGCCAGCCCGATGACGGCGAAGGCCAGCATGAGCCCCGACGCGACGACCGGAGGTGACCAGAGGCGCTGCCAGGCCTCGAAGAGGATGTAGCCCGCGATCCCGAAGAGGAGCGCCGCGTTGGCGACGGCCGCAAGGATCTCGACCCTGAAGTAGCCGTAGGTGCGCCCGTTCGTGGCCGGGCGCTGCGCGAACCAGATGGCGAGCAGCGCCATCCCGATCCCGGCGACGTCGGTGGCGACATGGCCGGCGTCTGCCATCAGCGCCAGGCTCCCCGACAGGACGGAGCCGACCGCCTCGGCGGCGAGGACGACGAGCCCGAGAAGCAGGACGGCGACGAGACGCCGCCGGTAGGTCGCCGCCACACTGACGTGGACGTGAGGCATCGAGCGACTATACGCGTGCAGCCGTTCAGCGAGGCCCAGGCGTCGAGGCGAAGCAGCGATCCGGGGGGCTCGGTGACCGACCACGCCGCGCCCCTGTAGACTTCCGCCGATGACACGGACCCCGACCGCGTCCCCGGACGAGGCGCCGCCCCCGACGCCCGCGATGGCGGTCCCGAGCGGCGTCACGGGACCCTCCGAGCCGACGGCCGCCTCCGACCCGACGGGCGCGCCCGTCGAGGTCGAGCCTTCCCCCGACCTCCCGGTCGCCCTCGTGGCGCGGCGCCGGCCGCCGCGCCTGACGCCGCGGCTCTTCGCGGCCCTGGTCGCGGCCCGCTCCGCCGGGGCCGCCTCGCGCGTGCTCGGACGCGGGGGCGGGACGTCCCTGCCCGGGATGGTGGCCCGGCGCGTGGATCCGGACGTCCTGGGCACCATCGTCGGCGGACGCGGCGTCCCCGTCGTGGCCATCACGGGCAGCAACGGGAAGACCACGACCGCGCGGTTCACGGCCGCGCTCCTCCGGGGAGAGGGCGTGACCGTCGCCCACAACAGCAGCGGCTCCAACCTGGTCCAGGGCGTGACGTCGCTCGCGGTCGGTTTCTCGAACCTCCGCGGCGGGCTCCCGTACGGCGCGCTCGTCGCCGAGGTGGACGAAGGAGCCCTTCTCGTCGTGGCGGACGAGCTCCGACCGCGGGCGCTGGTCATCGTGGACCTCTTCCGCGACCAGCTCGACCGGTTCGGCGAGCTCCATGCTCTCGGAGAGGCGCTCGACACCGTCGCCTCAGGTCTGCCCGCGGACCGCGCCCTCGTCGTGAACGCCGACGACCCGCTCGTCGCGTCGCTCGCCGCGGGCCGGGAGGGCAGGCGCGTGACGTTCGGGTTCGACGTCGGCGCCTCCCTCGACCGGATCACGCGCGCGGCCGACACGATCCGGTGCCCGCGCTGCCGCCATCCTCTCGCCTATCGGACCGTCCACCTGTCGCACATGGGCGACTGGGCATGCGAGGGCTGCGGGTTCGCCCGGCCCGACCTCGACGTGGCGGTGACCGCGGTCGAGGTGACCGGCCTCGACGAGACCCGCTGCTCCATCCGGCTCCCGGACGAGTCGGCCATCGAGCTCGTCATCCCCCAGGCGGGGATCCACGTCGCCTATGACGCGGCCGCTGCCGTCGCGACGGTGATCGCGCTCGACGTGCCCGTGACGCACGCGGCAGAGGCCCTCGCCGGCATCCGGCCGGCGTTCGGGAGGATCGAGACGGTCGCACTCCCCGACGGCCGCTCCGTCGTCCTGGCGTTCAGCAAGAACCCGACGAGCTTCAACACGACCTTCCGCGCGCTGGCGTCGGAGGGGGAGCCACGTCACCTGCTCCTGGCCGCGAGCAACACGCTCGTCGACGGCGAGGACTTCGCGTGGCTGTGGGACGTGGACGTGGAGTCGGTCGCACCGCGGATCGAGGACGCGGTGATCTCCGGCACACGTGCGGATGAGCTGGCGACACGCCTGAAGTACGCCGGCGTCGATCCGACGCGGATGACGATCGTGGAGGCGCGGTCCGCCGCTCTCGACGCCGCGCTCGCGAACGTCCCGCCCGGCGACCGTCTGACGGTCGTGGCCGGCTACACGCCCACCATCGAGATCCGGGAGGAGATGCACCGCCGCGGCTGGACCGGCCGCTTCTGGGAGCAGTAGGGAGGCCCGAACGATGACGTCCCCCGTGACCGATCTCCCGCCGCTCCGCATCGCCCACCTGTGGCCCAGCCTCCTCAACGTGGCGGGCGACGGCGGCAACGTCACCGCCGTGCAGGCGCGCTCGCGCTGGCGCGGGATCGCGACCGAGACGATCGGCTACGAGGCCGGCGACCCCGTCCCCGACCTGACGGCGTTCGACATCGTGTTCGTCCAGGGCGGCCAGGACGTGGAGATGGCGCTGGTCGCGGCGGACATGCCGCGGGTCGCCGCGGCGCTCCGGGATGCGGCCGACGCCGGGGTCGTGATGCTCCCCGTGTGTGCCGGCCTGCAGCTCCTGGGCCACGCGTACATCCCGAGCGCGGGACCGGCGCTGGAAGGCGCCCACGTGCTCGACCTGGAGACGCGCGGCGGCAGCCAGCGCTTCATGCAGCATGCGGCGGTCGAGGTGACGATCGACGGAGAGACCGAGACGGTGGTCGGCTTCGAGAACCACTCGGGCGTGACGGAGCTGGGCCCTGGCGCCATCCCCTTCGGCCGGGTCGTGGCGGGGGCGGGGAACAACGGCCGCGACGGCAACGAAGGCGCACGACGCGACAACGTCTTCGCCACCTACCTCCACGGCCCCGTCCTCCCCAAGAACCCCTGGCTGGCCGACATGCTCGTCCGGCTCGCCCTTGCGCGGAAGACGGGGCAGCGGGTCGTCCTGGCCCCGCTCGACGACGCGATCGAGCGGCGCAACCACGACGTGGCGCTCGAGAATGCGATGCGGAACCGCGGCCGCCGGACAGCGCTCACCCCGGCGCGGCTGCACCGCAAGGCGAGCTAGCGAAGGCTCGCGCCCGGCCGCACCCGAGTCGGGAACCGCCGGGTCATCGCGCCGGGCCGCCCCCCGGGCGGGGACCGGACCGGTCCCGTCCTCAGCCTCGCGCAGCCGGGTGCAGGTCGGGGCGCGCGCGCTTCAGCCAGTCGCGCAGCGCCCACTCGCTCGTGCGGAAGGCGATCTCGTGCCACGGGATCTCCTCCGGCGCGAAGGGCCGGACCTCGAGCGCCTCCGGCGTCGGATGCGGCTCGCCGCCGACGATCCGGGCCTCGAAGGCGACGACGACGATCGCGGCCTCCGGCCGCGAGTAGAGCCCCAGGATCTC
Source organism: Chloroflexota bacterium (assembly GCA_029778235.1). Classification (GTDB taxonomy): domain Bacteria; phylum Chloroflexota; class Limnocylindria; order Limnocylindrales; family CSP1-4; genus CAIYQJ01. The sequence continues at coordinate 10,833 of JAKOQS010000287.1, forward strand.
CCCGGGCTCGACCACGACGCCGATCTCCTCGAGCGTCTCGCGGACCGCCGCCTCGCGGACCGTCTCGTCGATCTCCAGGAACCCGCCCGGCTGTGCCCAGAGGCCGCGGGCGGGCTCGATGCCGCGGCGGAGGAGCAGGACACGGCCGTCGTCGGTCACCGGGATCGTCGTGACCACGAGTCGCGGGTTCACATAGGCGATGAACCCGCACTCGACGCACGCGAGCCGGTCGCGGTCCTCGCCCTCCACCTGGCCCAGCTCCAGGCGCGCGCCGCACCGCGTGCAATGGTTCAGCGTGGCGGCCAGCCAGGCGGGCACGCCTCCGCGGGCGTCGTCGGTCGCCGTCATCGAGCGCTCGCGGGCGATCGCGTCGTCCTCGGAGAGGTACACGGGCTCCGGGGTGGTGCCGCCCACGCGGAGATCCGTGCGGCCGTGCAGCGAGAGATGGCCGGCGGGGCGCGCCGCGCCGTCTCCGTTCCCGGTGCCGAGGTCGCGGGTATCCGTCATGCGGTGAAGGCCGCGACGAAGGCGGCCCCGATCGCGAGGAAGCCGACCGCCGGAACGACCAGCCAGGTGAGCCGGAAGATCCCCTTCACGCGATCGACCGGCATCCACGCCCACGCCGATCGCCAGATCCGCAGGGAGCCGTCCGCGAGCGCGACCGCCAGCGGCGGAGCGCCGACGAGAAGACACGCCTTCACGAGCGGGCTGCCCGCCGGGACGCCGAACTCGATCGCGGTGATCGCGACCGCGCCGGCGAGGAAGGCGACGACCGAGAGATAGACGAACCAGTCACGGGGTAGGCGCGTCGGCCGGGTCTCCGGGACCGACCGCGGCGCGATGGTCGCCCCGGCGGGCTGCGCGACGGACTGCCGGTCGAGGACCGGCATCCCTGGTCGCCACCGCTCGTCGTCCATCGAGCCCGGCGGGTGCCCGGGCGCGTCGCCGCCGGTGGTCCCCGGCAGGCCGCGGATCGGGGCGGCCGACTTGGCCGCGCGTACGTCGCTCACGTCCCGAGTGTACGACGTGCGGCTCGTTGGGCCGTGGGTGGTATACGCCGGGCCCGGCACATGCCGTGAGCGGGAGGACGCGGCTCGCCGCAGGCGGGCCGGGCGTCCCGGCAGCATCCGTGGTGCCGCTGCACGAACACCGGGTGGTACCGATGGAGGATGCCGGGCCGGGACGCGCGGGCGTAGAGTCCGGGGGCGGTCGCGTGACCGCGATCCGCGGGAGCCGGCCCGATGCGGCCGGCCGGAAGTGGAGGAGCTGCTCTCGCGATGACAGGCGCGATCGGCGCGTCAGCTGCTCGCATGCGCATCCTGAGCGTCGGCGTCGCCTGCGCGGGGATCCTCGCAGCCGCCGTCGCGTGGGCCGCGGGGGTCGACTCCCTCCTGGCGCTGGCCATCGCGATCGTCCTCGCGCTCCTGGTCGCTGCTACCGTCGCCTGGTTCATCTACGCACGGAAGCCGAGGCCCGCACTCCCCTGGTACCTCCTGCTCGCGAGCATGGCGACGGTCGCTGCGGCCTCGACGCTCTGGGCCAGTGCGGGCGCATCGGACGTCATCGCCGAACCCTCCCTGCGCGACCTCATCTACCTGGTCGGCTACACACTGAGCGCCATCGCCTTCCTCCTCATCGCGCGGGCGCTCGGCGCAGGCCGCGACCGCGGCGAGGTCGTGGACGGCCTCATCCTCGCCGCGGGTGCCGCGGTCGTCGTGTGGGCACTCCCGGCGAACCAGGTCGCGGCCGGCAGGTCAGCTTCGCCGACTGCATGGTTCGTGGTCCTCGACCTGCCGCTCATCGACCTCGCGATCGTGGCGATCCTGGCGATCCTGTTCCTGCGGATCGGGCGAGCGGTGGCGGTCGTGGGGTTCCTCGGTGGGGCCGTGCTCGCCCAGTTCGTCGGCGACAGCCTCTTCACGTTCGGCCAGGTCAACGGGGACCCGGCCCTCGAGAGCATGGTCCTGCCCTTCTCGATCCTCAGCTCTGCGTTCCTCACCGCGGCGCTGCTCCATCCCTCGGCGACGATCCTCGTCCGCGATCCGGGCAGAGCCGTCCCGGTCCCGCCGCGCACGCGCCTCGCGTTGATCTCCGGCGCGGCGGTCGTCGCGGCTGTCGTCGTCCTCCTGGAGAACACGCGGGGCGAGAACGCCGTCGCCGACCTCCTCGTCGATGCCCTTGCCGGCGGCATCGTCATCCTGTTCGCGATCCGTGCGTGGATGCTCACCGGACAGCTCATGCGCACGCAGGCCGACCTCGAGGAGAACGTCGCGTTGCTCGCCGGCGTGGCGGAGGCGATGCCGGGCGCGATCATCGCGGGCGACCCCGCGACCATGAGGATCGACTATGCGAGTCCCGGGCTGGTCGCGATGCTCGGCCAGACGCTGGCGGATGTCGTCAGGCCGGGCTGGCTACCCGATCACCTGCACCCGGACGACACGGACTTCATCGACCGGAGCCGGCCCGCGATCCCCGACGGATCCACCGAGACCTTCCAGATACGACTCCGTCGCGCCGATGGGTCCTACGGGACGTTCGCCACGAACCGCCGCGACGTCCGGGACGCGGACGGGCGGGTCCGGTTCATCGCGGTCGTCGTGGATGTCACCGAGCAGGCGGAGACGGCCGCGCGGCTTGCCCGGCAGGAGGCGTTCATCGCCGGGATCGCCCGGACGGTGCGGACCCTGATCGTCGCCGGCCACGCGCGGGTGGGTGAGCCATCGGTCCTCGACTTCGTCGGCCCGAGCGTCATGGAGGCGCTCGGTTACACGCCCGAGGAGGTCATGGCCGAGCCGGGGTTCATCGCGAACCGCCTCCATCCGGGCGAGGAGCCGTTCGTCGAGACCGTGGCTGCCGCTCTCGCGCGCGGCGAGCCTGTGCCGGACGTCGTACGGCGCTACCGGGCGAAGGATGGCTCCTACCGGTCTCTGCTCATCTCGTCGTCCGCCACCTTCGAGCCCGACGGGAGCGTCAGGTTCGTCGCATCCGGCACGGACATCACGGACCGGATCCGTCTCGAGGAGGAGCTGGAGCGACAGCGCGATTTCATCGAGAGCCTGCTGACCACGACGCCGGGGATGATCGTCCGCGGTCGGATCCTCGGCGACAGGATCGACTACGTCAGCCCGGGGATCCGCGAGATGCTCGGGTACGAGCCCGGCGACGTGATCGGCGCCGTCGGCTGGCCGTCCGCTCACCGGCACCCGGACGACGCGGCCACGACGATCGCGGCTGCGCGGGCCGCCGTCGAGGTCGGCCGGAGCCGCTACACGCTCCTCGAGCGCTATCTCGCCGCATCGGGCGAGTGGCGGTGGCTCCTCGAGATCGTCAACCTGGAGGACCCGTCGGACCCGTCGAGCAACTACGTGGCCACCGCGCTCGACGTCACGGACCGGGTGCGGATGGAGGAGGAGCTCCGAGCCGCGCGTGACGAGGCGCGAGCGGCGGACCGGGCGAAGAGCGAGTTCCTCTCCGTGGTCAGCCACGAGCTGCGGACGCCGCTGAACGTCATCCTCGGCTTCGGCGAGCTGCTCGAGCGCGCGGACCTGGCGGCCGAGGATCGCGAGAGCGTCGAGTACATCGTCGCGGCCGGCCGGCGCCTCCTCGGCCTGATCGATCGGATGCTCGACTACGCGCGCCTCGAGACCGGGCGGCTCCAGGTGGCCGCGCAGCCCGTGCTCGTCGACGATGTCACGCGCCACGCGATCGACCGCGTCCGCGTGCTCCTCGGCGATCGCGACGCGACCGTGGTGCGCGCGGCCGGCTCGGAGGACGGGCTGCTCGCCGTCGGCGACGTGGGACGACTGACCTCGGTCGTGGAGGATCTCGTGGACAACGCAGTGCGCCACGGCGGCGCCGGTGTCCACGTGACGGTCGGGACGCGGCGGGCGTCCCGGGACCGGGTGGCGATCTCGGTCGTGGACGATGGGGTCGGCATGACCGAGGAGCAGATGGCGCGGGTATTCGATCCTCTCCGGCGCGATGCGACCGGCACGGGCGCGACGCTCGGCCTCGCCCTCGCGCGGCGCCTCGTGGAGGCGATGGGTGGTGCGATCTCGCTCCGGTCGGAGCCGGGCGCGGGGACCACGGCGACGTTGGAGATGCCGGCGCTGGTGGAGGCCTCGGAGCCGGCGGTCGAGCGGATCGAGCAGGGCGCCCGGTGACGATGGAGCGGCGCATCGAGACGGCACGCGTGGCGATCGTGGACGACGAGATCGCGAACGTCCGCGTGCTGGAGCGCTTCCTTCGGCTCGGCGGATTCGAGAACATCCGGACGTGGACCGACCCGGTGGCGGCGGTGGCGGATCTCGAGCGCGAGCCGGCCGACGTCGTGCTCCTCGACCTCGCGATGCCGGTGATGGACGGGTACGCGGTGCTCGCACGGCTGCGCGCGAGCGAGACGGACGCGATCCGGACGCCCGTGATCGTCCTCACTGCCGACGTGACGCGGGAGGCACGCGACCGAGCCCTCGGCCTGGGCGCCGCCGACTTCCTGACCAAGCCGTTCGACCCGACCGAGATCACGCTCCGGATCCAGAACATCCTCGCGACGCGATTCCTGGAGCTCGACCTGCTCGACCAGAAGGCATCGCTGGAGGTCCAGGTCCGAGAGCGCACCGCGGCCCTGCGCGAGAGCCTCGAGCGGCTGCGCGTCCTCTCGGCGCAGCGCGAGCGGCTCCTGCGCGAGCTCGTGACGGCGCAGGAGGAGGAGCGACGCCGCGTCGCCGCCGACATCCACGACGACACCATCCAGACCATGGTGGCCCTCGGACTCCGGATCGAGCTGGCCAGACGGAAGGCCTCCGACCCGGACCTGCGGGACGAGCTGGACCGCACGCTCGAGACCGTTCGGACCGCGACGCGCGGCCTGCGCGAGCTCCTCTTCCGCCTGCACCCCGCCGTCCTCGATCGCGACGGCCTCCAGGCCGCGCTTCGCGCCGAGATCGCCCAGCGGGACGAGGTCGCGCCGGACGCGCCGGTCGTGGAGCTGACCGGCATCCTGCGCGAGGAGCCACCCCTCGAGGCGCGAACCACGCTGTTCCGGATCGCACAGGAGGCCATCGGCAATGCCCGTCGCCACTCCGGAGCCGGGCTCATCACGGTGCATCTCGCCGACGCCGAGGATGGGATCGTGCTCCGGGTCACCGATGACGGGTGCGGCATGGACACCGACCTGATCCGGCATCCGCGTCATGGGCACCTCGGGCTCGTAGCCATGCGCGAGCGGGCCGAGCTCGCGGGCGGCCGCTTCACCGTCGCTTCCGAGGCGGGGGGCGGGACGATGGTGGAGGCATGGGTGCCGACCGCCATGGGCGCGGCCGACGCGCTCGACGACGAGCCGTTCCTCCGATGACCGACGACCACGCCCGCGTCTTCCGGGTGATCGTCGCCGACGACGACGCGCTGGTCCGCGCGACTGTCGGGGACGTCCTGGCGTCCGAGCCCGACATCGAGCTCGTCGCGGCCGCGGCCGACGCCTCGGAAGCCGTCGAGGCGGCGCGCGCCTGGGCGCCAGACGTCGCGATCGTGGACGTGAAGATGCCCGGGGGCGGCCCGGAGGCGGCACGGGGGATCATCGCCGCCTCGCGGAGCACCCGCGTCGTCGCGTTCTCCGTCTACGACGACCCCGCGAGCATCCGCGAGATGATCCGGTCCGGCGCGAGCGGCTACGTGGTCAAGGGCGCCCCTGCCGAGGAGATCGTCGAGGCGGTCCGGAAGGCCGCGTCCGGCCTGGGCCACCTGTCCGCGTCGATCGCCGGTGATGTCGTGCGCGAGCTCGCAGGCCAGCTCGAGCGGGAGGCGCGCGCGGTCGAGCAGGAGCAGGCGGTGCGCGATCGGGTCGAGCGCGCGCTCGCCCCGGGCGCGATCGTCCCGGCGTACCAGGCGATCGTGGACATCGGGCGCTCGCGCGTCGTCGGGGTGGAGGCTCTCGCGCGGTTCGCGATCGACCCCGTGCGCCCGCCCGACACGTGGTTCGCCGAGGCGACGCTGGCGGGACGCCAGGTGGAGCTCGAGATCGCGGCGGTCCACGCCGAGGCCCAGGCTTTCGAGGATGCCACGCTCGGTGCGTGCTATCTCTCCCTCAACGTCTCGCCCGAGGCGATCGTCGCGCGCGGCATCTTCGACGCTCTCGTGGGCCTGCCACGGGACCGGATCGTCCTGGAGATCACCGAGCACGCCCCGGTGAGCGACTACGCGGCGCTCGCGGACGCCCTCGCGCCGTTCCGCGCCGCCGGCGGCCGGCTGGCGGTGGATGACGCGGGCGCGGGATTCGCGAGCCTTCGCCACATCCTGTGGCTGGAGCCGGACATCATCAAGCTGGACATCAGCCTGACGCGGGACATCGACACCGACCGCCGGCGGCGCGCGCTCGCGGCCGCGCTCATCACGTTCGCGACCGAGATGGGCATCGCGATCGTCGCGGAGGGCATCGAGACGCGGCCGGAGCTCGACGCGCTCCGCTCGCTCGGGGTGCGCTTCGGCCAGGGCTACTTCCTGCGCCGTCCGTGCCCCCTCGCGGAGGCGACGGCGCCGCTGTTCGGGGCCTGACGAGCCGCCCGGACCGGGCCCGGTCAGCGGCCGGCGGCGACCTCGTCCACGAGCCGCCAGCGGAGCGCGGACCAGACAACGTCGATCGCCACCTGCCGGACCGGCCGGAGGCCGGCCGCGGTCAGCGGCTCCCAGCCGGCGTCGCGGCTCAGGTCCGTCCCTGCTTTCGCGCCGCCCTTCGGGTAGCTGACCAGGAGGATCCCGCCGCGCCGGTACGCCGCGATCGCCGCCGGCGCGCGTGCCGCGAGCACGGACGAGTCCCGACAGAACAGGTGGACGGCGTCGTACGCGACGCCGGGAACGGGCGCCTCGTCGATCGCACCGCCGCCCGGCAGCGGGTCGATCCGCTCGCGGTACCCGGCCGGCGCCGCGAGCAGGAGGAGACGCGCGCCGGGCCGGATCTGCAGCTTGGCGACGAGCGCGGCCTCCGTCATCCCGGGCTCCCCTCCCCGCGCGCCAGCCCGTCGGCGTTCGACGCGTCGTCCAGCACGGCCGCGGTCCGCTCGGCCCGGTAGGCGTGGAGCCGCGCGCCGAGGTCCGGGTCGCCGAGCGCGAGGATCTCGGCCGCGAGGAGGGCGGCGTTCTCGGCGTTCCCGATGGCGACCGTGGCGACGGGGATCCCGCGCGGCATCTGGACGATCGAGAGGAGCGAGTCGAGCCCGCCCAGGTGCTGGGTGGGGATCGGCACGCCGATGACCGGCAGGAGCGTCTTGCTCGCGAGCATCCCGGGGAGGTGGGCCGCGCCGCCGGCACCCGCCACGATGACGCGGATCCCACGGCCGGGCGCCGTCTCGGCGTATCGGAAGAGCCAGTCCGGCGTCCGGTGCGCGGACACGACCCGCAGCTCGTGCGGGATGCCGAGCTCCTCGAGCACGGCGGCGGCGCCCTCGAGGACCGGGAAGTCGGACCGGCTCCCGCCGACGATCCCGACGAGCGGGCCCGTGTCCGTCATCGGAGGCCCCAGCTGGTCCGGCCGGCCGCGCCGCCCACCCTACTGGCCCTGCGCCTTGGTGAAGCCCTCCTCGCCGTCGAAGACGTGGAGCTTCTCGACGTGCGTCCAGCCGGGATGGCGGGCGGCGACGCGGCCCAGCAGGTCGAGCAGCACCTGGTCCGCGACGCCGGCTCCCGTCGGCGAGACGAACCGGCACCGCCAGAGGCGGACGTCGTCGGAGCCGAGCCCGGTCGGCGGGTAGACCATGGTCCCCCGGCTCGAGATCATCTGGAGCACCAGGTCGGCGCCGGCGAGGGCCTCCATCTCCGGCCCCAGGGCGGCCGCGGTGGTGTCCGCCTCGATGAACACGTCCGCGCCGATGGTCTTGCGATCGACCCTCGCGTAGACGTCCGGGGCGTACGACCAGCGGGGTCGCGGGGTGGCCTCGCCGGAGGGTCGCTCGGTGCCATGGCGCGGCGGGACCGTCGCGGGGCTGCGGCCCAGGTTGGCGATGACGGTGTCGGTGAAGCCGGTCGTGGAGGCCGCCTGCTCGATGTCGCCGCCAGTCTGCCGGACGAGATCCTGCGTGGCGGCCTTCCCCTCCTCGAGGGTGACGAGCACGGCGTCCTCGATCCGGTCGGCCGCGTCCGCCTCGCCGATGTGGCGGAGCATCATGAGCGAGCTGAGGATCAGGGCGGTCGGGTTGATGACGTCCTTGCCGGCATGCTTCGGCGCGGAGCCGTGGACCGCCTCGAAGATGGAGACGCGGTCCCCGTAGTTGCCGGACGGCGCGAAGCCCAGCCCACCGACGAGTCCCGACGCGAGGTCGCTGATGATGTCGCCGTTGAGGTTCGTCGTGACCACCACGTCGAACTGCGCCGGGTTCTTGGCGAGCTGGTGCGCGACGTTGTCGATGATCAGGTGGTCGGCCTCGATATCCGGGTACTCGGTCGCGATCTCCTCGAAGGTCCGCTTGAACAGGCCCTCGGTCAGCTTCATGATGTTCGCCTTGGTCGCCGCGGTGACCTTCCGGCGACCCTCGCGCCGCGCCAGCTCGAACGCGTAGCGGATGACCTTCTCCGAGCCCTTCCGGCTGACGATCTTGAGCGTCTGGGCGACGTCCGGCGTCTGCATGTGCTCGATGCCGGCGTAGAGGTCCTCGAGGTTCTCACGGACGATGACGAGGTCCACCCCCTCGCCCGCGTAGCGCGTGGGGACGCCCGGCAGCTCGCGTGCCGGCCGGACGTTCGCGAAGGTCTCGAAGAGCTTGCGCAGGGTGACGTTGGCGCTCTTCTCGCCGAACCCGACCGGCGTCTCGAGCGGCCCCTTGAGGGCGACGCGGGTCCGCTCGATCGACTCGCGGGTCTCGCGCGGAACGCCCGAGGTGTCCCCGCGCCTGAAGACCTCGGCCCCGGCCTCGGCCCACTCCCAGTCCACCCGGACGCCGGCCGCGTCGATGATGCGCACCGCGGACCGGACGACCTCCGGGCCCACCCCGTCGCCGGGGATGACGGTGATGCGATGGGACGGGTCCGACATCGGGAGGTTCTCCTTGCGGGCGGGGCGGCGGCGTCCGGGGCCGGCGGCGCGCGGCGGCGGGATGTGGCGCGATTCTGCCGCATCGGGGAACAGGGCGGAGGACGGATCGGGCCGGCGACCGCCGGCCGGGGGCTCGGCCGCGTCCGGTGCGCGGACGGCCGGCGGACCTGGCCGCTCCGGCCCGGCCGCGTCCGTCAGTACGGGATGCGGTCCTGCTTCGTGACCCACTCCTCCATCGCGCGCTTCGCCTCGGTGCGGAGGAGCTGGCGCATGTGGAGCGTCCGCGCGTCGCGGGGGAGCGAGATCTCGTCGTAGATGCGGGAGTCGTCGAAGCCGATCGACGCCGCATCGGACCTGCCGGCGCCGAAGACCACGCGATCGATGCGTGCCCAGTACGTGGCGGCGAGGCACATCGGGCACGGCTCGCAGCTGGCGTACAGCGTGCACCCGTCGAGCCTGAAGTCCCGCAGCGAGGCGCACGCCCGACGGATCGCGACGACCTCGGCGTGCGCGGTCGGATCCAGCTCCGAGGTCACCTGGTTCCACCCGCGCGCGACGACCTCGCCGTCGCGGGCGATCAGCGCGCCGAACGGCCCGCCGGAGCCCGAGCGCATGTGGTCGCGCGCGAGGTCGATGGCCTCCCGCAGCAGCCGCTCGTCGAGGTCGGAGCCGCCGATCGTGCGCATGGCCTGCCGACCGTACGGACCGCGTAGCCCGCGGCGCAAGTGCCGGTCGGCGTGCAGGTCGGGACCATCCATGGTGGTCGCGCCGCGCCCCCGGCCGCCGGGGCCCCCGGGGGCGGTGGTCAGGAGTCCCAGGTCAGGCGGGCGCGCGCCGTGCGCGCCCGGTCCAGCGCCTCCTCGGGCGATCCCGCGACGGCGGTCACGTGGCCCATCTTCCGCCGGGAGAAGACACGTCGCTTGTCGTACACGTGCACGGCGACGTCGGGGTCCGTGAGCGCCCGATCCAGGCCGAGGAGGCGTGCCGGCCGGTCCCGTCCGGTCCCGAGGAGGTTGACGGTCGCCGCGCAGCCGTTCATCTCGATCGAGCCCAGGGGCAGCCCGCAGATCGCCCGCACGTGCTGCGCGAACTGGCTCGTCCGGCAGCCCTCGATCGTCCAGTGGCCGCTGTTGTGGACGCGAGGCGCCAGCTCGTTGACGACCAGCGACCCGTCCCGCAGGAGGAACATCTCGACCGTCAGCGTCCCCACCACGCCGAGCGCCGCCGCCAGTCGCTCGCCCAGGTCGCGCGCCATCGCGACCGCCAGCGGCGCGACCGGCGCGGGCGCCACGGACTCGACGAGGATCCCGGCGTCGTGGGTGTTGTGCGCCACGGGGAACGCGAGGCAGCCCCCGTCGGGGCCGCGCGCAACGACCACGCTGAGCTCTGCCTCGAACGCGAGCTCCTCCTCCAGCAGGAGCGCCGGCCGCGCCGCCCGCGGCAGGCGCGGGTCGCGCGACGAGGGCGGGCCCGCCAGCCCCTCCCAGGCCGCGGCCACCTCCGACTCGCGGGCGATCCGGACCTGGCTGCGGCCGTCGTACCCGCCGAGCGGGGCCTTCAGGCGCGCGGGCAGGCCCACGTCCCGAAGAGCCACTCGCACCTCGGCCGCGCTCCGCACCTCGCGCCAGCGCGCGACCCGCGCCCCCTGCGCCTCCACCCAGCGCCGCTCGGCAAGACGGTCCTGCGAGACCCGCAGGACGAGCAGACCGGGCCGGACGGGGACGCCCGCGGCCTGAACGGCCTCCACCAGCGCAGCGTCCACGTGCTCCAGCTCGTACGTCACCACGGCGCAGCCGCGCGCGAGGTCCGCCGCGGCGGCCGCGTCGTCATACCGGCCGACCACGACGCGGTCGGCCACCGCCGCCGACGGGCATGCCGGGTCCGGGTCCAGGACGGCGATCCGGTAGCCCATCGCCCGCGCGGCTATCGCCAGCATCCGGCCGAGCTGGCCGCCGCCGAGGATGCCGATGGTCGCGGGCGGGAGGATCGGCTCCCGCGACTCCGGCGGGATCTCCGGCTCGGGCTCCGCGGCGGAGGCGCGGCCGAGGCGCGGGATGGCGGGCGGCCGGCGGGGAACGGACGCTCGTGCGCCGTCCGCGCGCGCGTCCGGGTTCGCGGCGTCCGTGCGACGGTCGAGCCGCGCGCCCGTCGCGCCTCCCCCTGGCCGGATGCGCTCCAGGACCGACTCGATCCAAGGGCCCTTCCCGGCCGAGTACGTCCACCAGTCGGCGCCCTCCGCTGCGGCGAGCCGGCGCTTCTCGGCCGCGTAGTCGCGGCGCAGGCGCGGGTCGGACCGCAGCGCATCCCGGAAGTCGATGAGCTCGGGCACCTCCGGGCCGGCTGCCGGCGTGACCTCGACGTGGACCTGGTACGGGCGGCCGCGCCACTCGACGGACCCGACGAGCAGGTGGGGCGAAGCCGGCCATGGAGCCGGGCCGTCGTGCCGATGGAGCCCCAGGCGGAGCAGGCGGTCGGCTGTCCGCGAGACCGCCTCGGGGGGCGAGACGACCAGAAGGTCGAGCACGCCCGTCCCGGGAAGCCCCGGGACGGCGGTGCTCCCGACATGCTCGACGCGGGCGTCGGGCAACGCCGAACGGATGAGACCGGCCACGGCCGACGCGACCTCAGGCGCCCGCGGGTCCGCGCCGTGGACGCCGAACGGACGCTGCGCGTACGGGCCGATGACGAGCGCGCTCACCGCGGCAGTGTAGGGCGCGGCCGGGGCCGTCCGGGGGCCTCCGGCCCGCGCGACGTGCTCGACGCTCCGGCGCCGACGCGCTCGGTGCGGAGCACGGGGGCTTGCGCCGGCGCGGGCCACGCCTAGACTGGCGCCCACGGCGTCCCACCCGGCGACGCCGGCGTGGCGGGAAGCGCAGGCGTGGGGGATGACCGGCCGGACCCGACGAGTGGCGACCTGGGCGGTGCTGGCGGCATCGCTGGCGGCGCCGGTGGCGTTCGTGGCGCTCCGTCTCGCGACGCCGTCGGATGGCGGGCGGGTCGCGTTCTACGACGACGCATGGTCGTCGGCCGGGGTCCGGATCGAGCCGATCGACGCCCCCGCGAGCGGCCTCCAGCCCGGCGACCTCGTCATCGCCGTCGCGGACCGGCCGATGGAGGGGTGGGCGACGCTCGTCGGCGACCCACGAGCGCCGAGACCCGACGGGGTCGCCGTGCCGTATGTCGTGGAGCGCGCGGGGGCGACCATGGCGTCCGCCGTGACGTGGTCGCAGCCCGCGATCGGCGGCGCCCTCGCCGAGGGCTGGAGCGTGCTGCTGTTCTCGGTCGCGATCGCCGCGGTGGCCGCCTTCGTCTACCTGCGTCGACCGGCGGTGCCGGCCGCGACCGCGCTCGCGCTCGCTGCCAGCGGCGCCGCGGGCAGCAGCGTCCCCTGGTTCCTCGGGACGACGACCAGCGACCTCGTCCTGGGCTGGCCGTTCGCGTTCTACGCGCTGCTGACGACCGGGCTGTACATGGTCATGTGGCCGGCGGCCGTACACCTCGCGCTCGTGTTCCCGGCGCCGCACCCGCTCGTCGTCCGGTGGCCGCGGACGGTCCCGGCGGTGTACGCCGTCGCCGGCCTCGCCTACGTGGCGGCTCTCGCGGCTGCCCGCGCCACGAGCCCCTCCACCCTGGACTGGATCGGGACCTGGCCCCGGGTCCAGCTCGCGGTCGTCGTCCCCTGCCTCGCGCTGTGGCTGGTCCTCGCCGCCCGCGGCTACCTGCGGGCGGCCGATGCCGAGACGCGCGCGAAGACGCGCTGGGCGGCCCTGGGGGCGGCGCTCAGCGCGGTCCTGGGCCTGCTTCTGTTCCAGGTGCCCGAGCTGCTCGTCGGTCGCTCCGTGGTCCCGGCGAGCTGGATCGGCCTGATCGCGCTGCCGCTGCCCGTGGGGCTCGCGATCGGCATCCTGCGGGACCGGCTGTTCGACATCGAGGTGTTCGTCAGCCGCGCACTCGTGTACGGCGGCCTGACGCTGGGGGTCCTGGCCACCTACGCCCTGGCGGTGAGCGTGGCCTCGGCCGCGGTCGGCCCGGAACACGGCTACGGCGCGTCGCTCCTCGCGACCGGCGTGGCCGCACTGGTGGCGCTGCCGCTCCGCGACGCGCTCCAGCGGATCGTGCGCCGGCTCATGTATGGCGACCGCGACGAGCCGTGGCGCGCGATGCGGAGACTCGGATCTCGCCTGGAGTGGGCGGCCCGGCCCGACCTCGCCTTCCCGGCCATCGCGGAGACCGTCGCCGACGCCCTTCGACTGCCCTTCGCGGAGGTCCAGGTGTTCGACGAGGTCGGTCGGACGGTCGTGGTCGCGCGTCACGGGGGAGGTGCCGGTCCGGCCGAGGCGATCGACCTCGTGCACGGCGCCGAGCCCGTCGGCCGCTTCCTGCTGGGGGTCCGCCCGGGCGAGCATGGCTTCCGGGTGGACGAGCTCGACCTTCTGCACGACCTCGCGCGACAGGCAGGCGCCGCGGTCCACGCACAGCGGCTTCGCGACGAGCTGGCCGCGTCCCGGGAGCGGCTGGTCGTCACCCGCGAGGAGGAGCGACGACGGTTGCGCCGGGACCTGCACGACGGGCTCGGCCCCACGCTCGCGGCGATCGGGATGCGCGCGGAGACGGCGGCGGCGCTGCTCGACGCCGACCCCGAGGCGGCCAGGCGGCAGCTCGAGGCCCTCGCCGCGGAGAGCGGCGCCGCGCTGCGCGACATCCGGCGCCTGGTGGACGGGCTGCGGCCTCCGGCGCTCGACGAGCTCGGCCTCGCCGGGGCGATCGACAGTCAGGCGGCGCGGCTCGACCGGCGCGACGGGATGGGCGACGCGCGGACAGGAGCGAGGGCGAGGATCGCGGTCGAGTGCGAGCCCGCCGCGCTGCCGCCGCTGCCGGCCGCGGTGGAGGTCGCGGCGTACCGGATCGCGGTGGAAGCCATGACGAACGCCGTCCGGCATGCGTCGGCACGCGAGTGCCGGGTCCGGCTGGCGGCGGGGTCGCAGCTCACGGTCGAGGTCACCGATGACGGCGTGGGGCTGCCGGACCAGCCGCCGCCCGGTGCCGGCCTCGAGTCGATGCGCGAGCGTGCCGCCGAGCTGGGCGGCGACGTCACGGTCGAGCGGCGTCCCGGCGGCGGGACGCGGGTCCTCGCGCGGCTCCCGATGGGCACGGGGAGCCTCGCATGACGAGCGCGGATGCGACCCGGGTGCTCATCGCGGACGACCACGCGGCGTTCCGCGACGGCCTCCGCGCGCTGCTCGAGACCGCCGGCAGCGTGGCGGTCGTCGGCGAGGCCGCCTCGGGGGTCGAGACGGTGGCGGCCGTCAGGGCGCTGCAGCCGGACGTCGTGCTGATGGACGTCAACATGCCGGGCCTCGACGGGGTCGAGGCGACGCGCAGGATCGTGGACGGCTCGCCGAACGTGGCGGTCCTCGTGCTCACGATGCACGATGACGACGAGACGGTGTTCGCGGCGATCAGGGCCGGTGCTCGCGGCTACGTCCTCAAGGGCGCCGGCCGCGCTGAGCTCATCCGGGCCGTGAACGCTGTGGCGTCGGGCGAGGCGATCTTCGGGCCGGCGGTCGCGCGCCGGCTCATGGCGTACGTCGAACGCCCGACGCCGCGACCCGATCCTGCCGTCTTCCCCGAGCTCACGGACCGCGAGCGCGAGATCCTCGAGCTGGTTGCGCAGGGGCGCTCCAACCCCGACATCACGGCGGCGCTGGTCCTGTCGCCGAAGACCGTCCGCAATCACGTGTCGAACATCTTCTCCAAGCTCCAGGTCCGCGATCGGGCTGAGGCCATCGTCCGCGCACGCGAGGCGGGCATGGGCGGCGAGGGCCGACCGGCGCGCTGATCGGAGCCGGCCGAGGGCCGGTGCCGCGGATCCGGCGCGGCAGGCGCGGCCGAGGCGTGGAGCCAAGGCGGCCTAGGTTCGGGAGGCGGCGGTCGGGACACGGTTCGGGACGCCGCTCCCATGACCGCGGGACTCGCCGGGCGGGATGCTCCGGGTCGTCGACGCTCCGTCACTCGGGAGGGCTCCATGGCCCGCTCGCTCGCCCGCCTCGCACTCCCCGTCGTCGCCGCGACGTTCGTGGCGTGTGCGGTGGTCCAGGTGTTCCTGGCCGGACTGGGTGTCTTCGACAGCCCGGCCGCGTTCATCACCCACCGAGAGTTCGGCTACCTCCTCGGCTGGTTCACGCTCGCCATGCTCGTGCTCGCCCTGGTGGGCCGGGAGCCACGGCCGGTCGTGGGGCTCGCCGCTCTCGTGCTCGCCCAGTTCGCGCTCCAGTCGGTGCTCGTCGCCCTGCGATCGACGATGCCGGTCGTCGCGGCCCTGCACCCGGTCAACGGCTTCGCGATCGTCGTCGTCGGCATCCTCATCGCCAGGCTGTCGTGGGCCGTCCGCCGCGAGCCGGCCGATGCGGCCGCACGGGAGGCCGCGGCCGCATCGCCGGGCGCTGCATCGCCGATCGCGGCAGCCCCTGGCGCGGCATCACCCGTCGCCACGTCCGAGACCCGGTGATGGTCACCGTCGGCCGGCGGGCGTACGACGTGATGTACCGGTTCGGCGCGCCGTGGGAGGGCGCCGACCGGGTGGAGCTGCGCCGGCTCGTCCGGGACGGCCGCTGCTCCCCGGACGCCCTCCGCCGCCCGGGCATGCCGGCCGCCCGCGCGATCGATCTGGGGTGCGGCGCGGGGGGCGTGTCGATCGAGCTGGCGGAGACGGGCTTCGAGGTGACCGGCGTGGACTTCTCGCCGGTCGCGCTGCGCAAGGCGCGCTCGACCGCCGCTGCCCGGGGACTGGGCGAGGATCGCGTCCGCTTCGTGGAGGGCGACCTGACCGCCGGCTCCGTGACCGGCGTGAACGGCCCGTACGACCTGCTCGTGGACTACGGCACGCTCGACGACCTGCCGGATGCGGGGCGCCGGGCGATGGCCGACTACGTCCGGTCTCTCGCGCGACCGGGCGCGCGGCTCTTCCTGTTCGCGTTCGCCGGCGACCCCGCGGACCTCCCGCGGTTCAGCTTCGGCGGCCCATCGAGGGCCTTCCCCGGGCTCCTGCCGGGCGAGGCCGAGCGCCTGTTCGAGCCGGCCTTCCGCGTGGAAGCCCTCGAGGTCCCGACCCGCACGCGTCACATCGGGACGTGGCTCCTGGAGCGACGGGTGGACCCCGATGCGTGACGGCCTGGTGCTCTCCGGCCTGCTCCTGGCCGTCGGACCCCTGCTTGGGGCCTTCGCGGTCGCGTACCCTCCGCTGCTGGGCGTGTGGTCCGCGTCGCGGGAGGCCCACGTCCGGATCGTGGCCGCCCATCGTCGAGCGTGGGCATCCCTCAACGCGGGATTCTGCCTCGCGACGCTCGCGTCGGCGGCCGGGCTGGCGGCACTCGCCGCGAGCCTCGAGGGCGACCCGGCGCGCACGGCGGCCCTGTGGGCCGTGACCGTCGCGTACGCGGTCGCGGGGACCCTCTGGTGCGCCGTCCTGGCGATCCGCACCCGTGCCACGCCGGCACTGCTCGATCTCGGCGCGATCGACGCGCCGGCCGCCGCGCCCGAGGTGCTGCTCCACGCCGCCACCGGCGCGCTTTTCGCGACCTTCGTCCTCGCGACCGGGACCGCGCTGATGGCGCTCGGCGGCGTCCTCCTCGCGGCCGGCGGGGTGGCATGGCCCGTGGCCGTCTTCTGCATGGTCATCGGCGCACTCGCGCTGGTGTTCCAGATGGGGACCGGTGACGTCGTCCCCGCGATCCTCTATCTCCCGACCATGCTCATCGGCATCGCGCTCACCGCTGGCTGGGCGTAGGCCCCCACCACGAAGGGAGGACGGTCGACGTGTCGAACCAGGAGTCCATCCGCGCCCAGGCCCCGGGCCTGACGACGACCGCCCTCCGGGCGAGCGGCATCACGGGAGCGGTGGGCCTCGCGTTCCTCGTGGCCATGTACGCGTCGTTCGGCGCCGGCGCCCGGTCGGTCGGGATGACCCTGGGCTGGGTCAACGACGTGACGGGCGTCGTGACGCTGCCCCTCGCGCTGCCCGGGATGCTCGCGCTGCACCGGCGGCTCCGGACGCGCGTGGGTGGCGCGAGCGACGCGCTCCTCGTGCTCGGCGTCGGCTCGGCGGGCACGATCGCCGTGCTCCAGCTGCTCCTCGTCACCGGCAGGCTCGCGTTCGAGGAGGAGATCGGGCCGGTGATGGTCGCGTACCTCGGGCTCGGGGCCTGGCTGGTGGCCACGAGCTGGCTGGGCCACCGCACGGGAGCGCTCCGCATGGGCGCGGGGACGGGTCT
The DNA here is from genome assembly GCA_029778235.1 of Chloroflexota bacterium. GTDB lineage: Bacteria > Chloroflexota > Limnocylindria > Limnocylindrales > CSP1-4 > CAIYQJ01. Next base: position 28,122 of record JAKOQS010000287.1, read on the forward strand.
CGCGGCGGCCCTGTACGCGGGCTATCCCGTCTGGGCCTTCCGGCTCGCCGACGAGCTCGGCGCCGAGCCGATGCAGGTCCTCGCCCGGGAGCAGGAGGGCGTCGCCGATGCGTGACGTCACCGGCCGGGGCGCGTGGAGACGGAAGTGAGCGCCGGATGTACGGCTGGCTCGTAGCGCTGCACCTCGTCGGCCTCGCCGTCTTCCTGCTGGCGCACGGGGTGTCGATGTGGGTCGCATTCCGGGTCCGCGGCGAGCGCGACCCGCGCGTCGTCGCGGCACTGCTCGGACTCTCCGCGCACGGTGCCCGGGTCGTGTACCTCGGGCTCGCCCTCCTCGGCGTCGGCGGGCTAGGTGCGGCGGCGGTCGCCGGGTCGCTGACCCGGCCGTGGAACGTAGCCTCCTACGTGGTCCTCACGATCGTGCTGGGCGCGATGTTCGCGATCGCGTCGCCCTACTACCACGGCCTGAGGTCCGCGCTCGACGGCACCGGGGGCGAGCCGCCGCTCGACGAGGACGCGATGGTCGCCAGGCTTCGGACGCGCCGGCCGGAGCTGCTCGCCGCCATCGGCGGATCGGGCATCGTGGTCCTGATCCTGCTCATGGTGCTCAAGCCGGGCTGAGGCCGCGAGCGACCGGGGGCCGCCGCGCTCGAGCGGGACGTCGCCGCCCGCTCCTCAGCCGAGGACCTCGCGCAGCGCGCCGTCGAGGTCGGCCCAGAGGTCCTCCACGTCCTCGATCCCCACCGACGCGCGGCAGAGGGTCGGACCGACCACCGCGGCGTCGCCCGCGTAGCGCGCGCGGCGCTCGATCAGCGATTCCACGCCGCCGAGGCTCGTCGCGTGGGTCCACAGGCGCAGCCGCGCCAGCACGGCCTCGGTCTGCTCGACCGTGCCCGCGACCTCGAAGGAGAGCATCGGCCCCGACCCGTCCGGGAGCACGCGCGAGGCGCGCGCGTGCTGCGGGTCGTCGGGGAGCCCGGGGTAGTGGACCTTCGCGATGCGCGGGTGCGATGCGAGGCGCCGGGCGATCTCGGCGGCGGATGCCTCCGCCCGGTCGAGCCGGACGGCGAGGGTGCGCAGGCCGCGCAGCGCGAGGAACGCCTCGAGGGCTCCCGGGATCGAGCCGTGGTCGTGGCGATGGGTCGCCAGGAAGGCCGCGTGCGCGTCGTCGCGGCAGACGGTCGCCCCGAGCAGCAGGTCCGAGTGGCCCCCGATCAGCTTGGTGGCGGAGTGCAGGACGATGTCGGCGCCCAGCTGCAGGGGGCGCTGGCGCAGTGGCGTGGCGAACGTCGCATCGACGACTGTGATCGCGCCGCGCTCCCGGGCGCCCGCGGCGATGGCCCGGACGTCGGCGACGACGATGAGCGGGTTGGCGATCGATTCCACCCAGACCATGTCGGCGCCGTCCGTCGCGGCGAGGACGGCCGCGGTGTCGTCCGCCTGGACCATCCGCACGTGGAGGCGGCCGCGCGCCTGCATGCGCTCGAAGACGTTCCGCACGCCGAAGTACGTCACCGACGACAGCACGGCCGTCCCGCCCGGCGGCACCAGGTCGGCGATGGCGGTGGCGGCCGCGAGGCCGGAGGCGAACGCCACGGCCCGCCCACCGTCGAGCGCGCCGAGCGCCTCTTCGAGCGCGCCCCAGCCGGCGTTGCCGTCACGGCCATACTCGACGCTGGCGTCGTGCACGTAGGTGGAGCTCAGGGTGACGGGCGGGTTCATCGCGGCGCCGGCGGTCCGCGCGGGACGACCCGCCTGCACGACGACGGTGTCGGCCGCCCACCCCGGGTCCAGCTCGAGCGAGGGTGGGTACGGCTGGTCGGCCATCGGTCGGTCCTCGTTCGATGCTCATCGGTCGTGGTGTGGCGCGGGATGCGTGCGGGAGAGCGGCCCCTCGCATCGGCCGAGCGCATCATGACCGGAGGGGCCGGATCGGGCCAGCACGGGCCGCCGGGCGAGGGGCGGAAGGGTGCGTCGGCGGCGCCGCGCCGGCGGGCGACTCCGCGGGGCGGCGTGACCGCGCTCGGGCCCCATGTACCATCGAGCCGATGAGACCCGCCGGCGATCCTGCGCGGATCCCCGTCCTCCTCGACGTCGATACCGGGATCGACGACAGCCTGGCCCTCCTGTACGCGTGCGCGTCGCCGGAGGTCGACCTGGTCGCGGTGACCTGCACGGCGGGCAACGTGGACGCCGGCCAGGTGGCCGAGAACACGCGCGCCGTGCTCGAGCTGGCGGGCCATCCCGACGTCGAGGTGGCCAGCGGTCGCGAGACCCCGCTCGTCCGACCCCTCGTGACCACGCCGGAGACGCATGGCCCGCGGGGGATCGGCTACGCGACGCTGCCGCCGGCACGGACCCCGCTGTCGGCACGGGACGGACCGGACGTCATCGCGGCTGAGGCGCGACGCCGCCCCGGCGGTCTGACGATCGTGTGCGTCGCGCCGCTCACGAACCTCGCGCTGGCCGTGGAGCGCGAGCCGGAGCTGCCGCTGCTCGTGGGCCGGCTCGTCATCATGGGCGGCTCGTTCCGGACGCCCGGGAACACCGCACCGACCACCGAGTGGAACGCGAGCGTGGACCCGGAGGCCGTGAAGGTCGTGTACGACGCCTTCGGAGCGGAGGGGGTCCAGCGCGAGCGCGCTGCCCGCGGCCTCCACCAGCGGCCGATCGCCCTCGGCCTCGACGTCACCGAGCGGGCGAAGCTCATCCCCGCGCACCTGGAGCGGCTGGCCGCGCGCGCGCGATGCGCGCCCGACGGGACCCGTCCCGACGGATCCGTGAACGCCGTCGTCCGGTACCTCGCGGATGCGCTGCGGTTCTACATGGAGTTCCACTCCCGGTACGACGGGTTCTACGGCGCGTTCATCCACGATGCGTTCGCGCTCGCCGCGGCGCTCGACCCGGCGCTGGTGCGGACCGCGCCGGTCCCGGCCGACGTCGAGCTGGCCGGGACCCTCACGACCGGCGAGACGGTCGCCGACTGGCGACGCACCTGGGGCCGGCCGGACACGCTCGACGTGGGCGTCGAGGCCGACGCGCAGACGTTCTTCGACCGGTTCATCGAACGGGTCGGCGCGCTGGCGGCCGCCGTCGGCTGACGCGGCCGCGGGTGGCGCACGGCCGGAGCCGGCCGGCGGGGGGCGGGCCGGGCGGGTGGGCCGCCCCGGTCGCGGGTGGCGCGTGGTCGCCGGCCCGCTCGTCGTTCCGGGCTGTCCGACGCCGGTCGAGCGTGGCACACTCCCGAGGGGAACGACGCGGCGGCGCCCGAGCCCCGCGCCCGCCATGGAGGTCACGATGGAGCGATCGCTGGCCTGGATCCGCGGCCAGTTCGACACGCGCACGATCGTCCTGATGCCGATCGCGATGGCGATCAACATCGTCCTCGGCCAGACGGTCGCGGCCGCGCTCAAGATCCCCGTCTACTTCGATTCGATCGGCACCATCTTCGTGGGCGTCGTCGCCGGGCCGGTCCCCGGGCTCCTCACGGGCCTGCTGACGAACCTGATCTGGACCTACGTCCTGCCGGCCCCGTTCCGGTCGGACTTCGCCGCGCCCTTCGCGATCGTGGCCGCGGAGATCGGCCTGATGGCCGGCGTCTTCGGCTGGTTCGGCTGGTTCCGCAGCCGCCCGAACACGCCGTGGCCGCGCCTGCTGGCGGGTGGCGGGATCGTCGCGCTCATCGTCGTCGTGGTGTTCTTCTACGGGTTCATCCCCTTCTACGGCGGGACGTTCACGTTCTGGGGCGACACGACCGACCTCAACCCGATCTTCACCGTCCTCGGCTGGGCCGTGGCGATCCTTCTCGTGATCGCGGTCATCGCGCTGTTCGTCCTGCTTTTCGTGCGGCGCGACCTCGGCGTGGTCTACGTCGTGGTGGCCGGCGCCATCGTCGGCGTCATCTCCGCGCTCATCTCCGCGCCGATCTCGGCGATCGTCTTCGGCGGTGTGACCGGGTCGGGCACCGACCTGCTCGTGGCGGCGTTCCAGCAGGCGGGGTCGGACCTCCAGACGGCCGTCCTCCAGCAGGGCCTGCTCTCCGACCCGATCGACAAGACGCTGACGTTCTTCGTCGTCTTCCTGCTGCTGCAGGCGCTGCCGCGACGGGTCGTCGCGCGCTTCCCGCAGGGCGAGCGGGCGATCGGCCTCGCCGGCGACCCGGGCTGAGGAGACGCCCATCGGGCTGCTCGAGGCGGACGACGCCACGCTCGTCGCCCGCCTCGTCCCACCCACCCCGACGGCCTACCACCGCCTGAACCCCACCACGAAGGCGGTGCTCGCGACCGCGGAGTCGCTCGCCGCCTTCGTGCTCGGCGGGTATGTGGGCCCGCTGGCGATCATCGCGCTCGTCCTCGCATGCGCGGCCGTCGCCGGGGTGGCCGGCCGGCTCGTGAAGGTGTCGGCCCTGTTCACGCTCCCGATCGCGATCTCGGTCGTGCTGGTCAGCGTCTTCACCCGCGCGGGGACGACCGTGCTGTTCACGATCGGGCCCTTCGACGCGACGCTCGAGGGCGTCCAGTTCGCCGCGCAGACGGTCGTGCGCCTCTTCGCGATCTCCACCGCGATCAGCCTGTTCGGCATGACGACCGACCCGCGGGCGTTCGTGCTGGACCTCGAGCGTCGCGGGCTCTCACCGCGGTTCGCGTTCGTCGCGGCCGCGACCGTGGAGGCGGTCCCCGCGATGGCCGCCCGCGCCGCGACGATCGCGGCCGCCCAGCGATCACGCGGGCTGGACACCGAGGGCAGCATCCTGGCGCGGGCGCGAGGCTTCCTGCCGCTCATCGTGCCGGTCGTGCTGTCGTCCCTGACCGAGGTCGAGGAGCGCAGCCTCGCGCTCGAGGTGCGAGCGTTCGGGCGGCCCGGGAAGCGCCACCTGCTCTGGGCGCCCGGCGATCGTTCGTGGGAGCGCGGCGTGCGCTGGGGAGCAGCCCTCGTGCTGGCGCTCCTGGTGGCCGGGCGGGTGACCGGCGTGATCCCCGGGGTCGTCTGAGCGATGCTCGAGCTGCGCGGCGCCACCTATCGCTACGCCGGGTACGCGAGGCCCGCGATCCACGACGTAGACCTGCGCCTCGCCGACGGCGAGATCCTCGGCCTCATGGGGGCCAACGAGGCCGGCAAGTCCACCATCTGCCTCGTGGCGTCGGGGCTCGCGCCGGCGTCGATCGGCGGCGGCCTCACCGGGACTCTGACGATCGACGCGGAGCCGATGGCCGGGCGGCCGGTGCACGAGCTGGCGGCGCGGGTGGCGGTCGGGTTCCAGGACCCGGCGACCCAGCGATCCGGGATCGCGGCGACCGTCTTCGAGGAGGTGGCCCTGGGTCCGATGAACCTGGGACTGCCGGCGACGGAGACGATCGCGCGTGCCCGGGAGGCGCTCACGCTGCTGCGGATCGGCGACCTGGCGGACCGCGACCCGTCCCGGCTCTCCGGGGGCCAGGGGCAGCTGGTCGCGATCGCGTCCCTGCTGGCGATGCGGCCGCGCCACATCGTGCTCGACGAGCCGACGGCCCAGCTGGACCCGGAGGGGACGCGCCTCGTGGCGGACGCGCTGCGCTCGCTGGCGGCGACGGGGACGGCGCTGCTCGTCGCGGAGCACAAGACCGACCTGCTCGACGAGCTGTGCGACCGGGTCGCCGTCGTGTCGGAAGGGCGGATCGTGGCGGACGGGCCGACGGCGGCGATCCTCGGCGACGGGCGGCTGGAGGCGTGGGGCGTCGAGCCGCCGTCCCGGGTCCGGCTGGCCCGCGCGCTCGCGGCGCGGGGCCTGGATCCGGCCGCCGCGGGGGTGGGCGCGTGAGCGGGGGCGGCGCGCCTGCCGGGAGGGCGGGCGGGGGCACCGTTGACGCGTCCGGGGCCGGCGGCGTGCCGGCGGCCGGCAGCCTCACCACGAGCGCGTCCGGGACCGGCGGCGTGCCGGCCCTGCGCGTGCGCGGCCTCGTCCACGTGTACCCGGAGGGCACGCGCGCCCTGGACGGCGTGGACCTCGACGTCGCGCCCGGCGAGCTGGTGGCCATCGTGGGCCAGAACGGGAGCGGCAAGTCCACCCTCGTCCGCCACCTCAACGGCCTGCTGCGCCCGACCGAGGGGAGCGTGGAGGTCCTGGGCGACGACGCGTCGCGACTGCGGGTCGCCGCGCTGGCGGGACGCGTGGGCCTCGTCTTCCAGGACCCGGACCGCCAGATCTTCTCCCGGCGGGTCCGCCCGGAGGTGGCGTTCGGACCGTCGAATCTCGGCCTGAAGGGGAAGGCGCTCGACGCCGTCGTGGACGCTGCGCTCGCGGCGGTGGGCCTGGCGGACCAGGCGGCATCGAACCCGTACGACCTCGGCTACTCGCGGCGCAAGCTGCTCGCGATCGCGTCGATCCTCGCGATGCGGACGCCGATCGTGGTGCTCGACGAGCCGACGACCGGGCAGGATCTTCGCGGCATCGATCTCGTCCGGTCGATCGTCGCCGCGCTGGCCGCCGAGGGCCGGACGGTGCTGGCGATCAGCCACGACATGCGGTTCGTCGCGGAGACGTTCGCGCGGGTCGTGGTCATGCGCGGCGGCAGGATCGTGCTCGACGGGCCGCCCGGCGAGGTCTTCGCGGAGCAGGCCTGGCCCGTGCTCGCGTCCACGTACCTGGAGGCCCCCCTCACCGCGCGCGTCGGCGCGCGGCTCGGCCTCGGATCGACGCCGACGGAGGCGTCGCTCGTGGACGCCCTGGCGGCTCGTGGCGCCCCCTGAACGGCCTCCCCGTCATCCCTCCCGGACGAGATCGTCCGCGAGCAGCTCCATGAGCACGGCGTCGTGCCATGTCCCGTCCGCGCCGCGCTCGTAGGCTCGCAGACGCCCGACCGGCTCGAAGCCGACCTTGCGGTATGCGCGGACAGCGGCCGCGTTGTCGGCGGCCGGGTCGATGGTCAGCCGATGATGCCCACCGGCGTCGACGAGCCACGCCGCCACCAGCCGGATGGCCTCGGGCCCGAAGCCGCGTCGCTGGGCCGCCGCGGCGAGGAAGAGGTCGATGCCCGCATGGCGGTAGTCGGGATCGGGCTCCTCCCAGGCCTGGATCGCGCCCACGACCGCGTGCGGTCGTGCGTCGTCGGCCGCGAGCCCTGCGTCCGCATCGCGGCCGGGGGCCGCGAGCAGTCGCGGGTCGACCTCGATCGCCCACACGTCCTGCCCGGGACGGGCGACCAGCTCGGCGCGGACGCGCCCGGCGTCGTACCCGACCCACCACCGGGCCACCTCCGGCTCCGCGAGGATCGCTGCGAGCGTCAGGACGTCGCGGCGCGTGGTGGGGCGCAAGGTGACACGGCGCCCCCGGAGGACGGGCAGCCCCTCACGCGGACCTTCTGCCTCCACGGTCGGCGTCACGGCTCGATCCCGAGCGCGACCTCCGTCGCGGTGTCGGCCGCGATCCGCCACGCGCGGAGGGAGGGCCGCCCCGTCGCCGGGTCTGCCTCCGCGTCCGCGAGGGAGACGATCAGGTGAAGCACGTCGGGGTAGAAGGAGCCGCGCACGTCGGTCGGGGACGGGCACGCGGGCGACGCGACGTGGCTGTGCACGATCGCCCAGAGCGCCTCGTCGCGGGCGTCCACCTCCAGGCTCACCCGGACGAGGTCCGCGGCGTCCACCTCGAACAGGTACGGCGACGACGCCGAATTGCGCGTCTCCACCCATCGGAGCGGCCGGCCGCCCTCCGCGGCGATGCCCGATCCCACGATGAGCCCGCACATCTCGAGCGGCGCGGCGGCGCGGGCCGCGGAGACGATCGCGTCGCGGATCGCCGCCGGCAGCGAGACGGAGACACCCTCCGGATCAGCCGGACCGTCCGGGTCGGGGATCGCCGGGTCGGCTGGGGACACCGCGTCAGGCATCGCGGTCGTCCCCTCAGGCCGAGGCCGGGCGGGGCGGCCAGGGCAGGTCGAAGACCTCGGGGGCGCCCGCGCCGGCCGACGTCGGAACGGGGACGGGGCCCGGCGCCGGCGCGGCATCGGCACGGCCGGTGCGTGCGGCGTCGCCGCACGTGGGGCAGTCCGGATCCCGCCGCAGCCTGAGCTCCTCGAACGAGGTCTCGAGCGCGTCGAAGAGGAGGAGCCGCCCGACGAGCGGATCCCCGATCCCCAGCAGGAGCTTGAGCGCCTCGTTCGCCTGGAGCATCCCCATGATCCCGGGCACCACCCCCAGGACGCCTGCGACGGAACACGGCGGTGCGAGCTCGGGCGGCGGCGGGCTGGGGTAGAGGCAGCGATAGCAGGGGCCGTCGGCGGCGTCGAAGACGGTCAGCTGCCCTTCGAAGCGATACACGCTCGCGTGGACCACCGGGATCCCCAGCCGGACCGCGGCGTCGTTGAGCGCGTAGCGCGTCTCGAACGAGTCCGTCCCGTCGACGACCACGTCGTATGCGTCGATGATGGCGGCCACGTTCTCCGGTCCGAGCATGGCGTCGTGCGCGACCACCCGGACCTCGGGGTTGAGCGCGCCGATGGCCGCACGGGCCGATTCGACCTTCGGGACGCCGACACGGTCCGTCGTGTGGAGGACCTGGCGCTGGAGGTTGGAGACGTCCACCACGTCGAAGTCGACGATGCCGAGCGTGCCGACCCCGGCGGCTGCGAGGTACAGCGCGGCGGGCGACCCGAGCCCTCCCGCGCCGACGAGCAGGACGCGCGCGTCCAGCAGGCGCGCCTGCCCCTCCGGCCCGACCTCGGGCATGAGCAGGTGACGGCTGTAGCGCCGCGCCTGGTCGGGCGTGAGCGGTGACCCGGCGGGAGCCTCCCACCGCAGCCCGCTCGCGCGCCAGGCCTCGGTCCCGCCCGCCATGCTCCACACGGTGCCGTAGCCGACGGCCTCCAGGTAGCGCGCCGCCTGCAGGGAGCGGATCCCGTGCGCGCAGTAGACGACGACCGGGGCCGACGGATCAGGGAGGAGATCGCGCGCCCGGGCCGGAACCTCGCCGAGAGGCAGGTGGATCGCGCCGGGGATCCGGCCCGCGTCCCATTCCCGCGGTTCGCGGACGTCGAGAAGGACCGCCCGCGCGTCCGACGCGACGAGCGCCTCCGCCTGGGCCGGCGGGATCTCGCGGGCCGTCAGCGACCCTCCGCGCCCGTCGTCGACGCTGCGTCGCCGGCGGGGCCGGGCCTGGCCGCACCCGCGGCACCCGCGTCCGGGGCGCCCGGGGCACCTGCGCCGGGGGCATCCGCGGCGCCCGTCCCATCCGTCGTGCCGGCGTCGGCCGGCGTGGCGCCATCCCTCCCGCCCTCCGCGATCGCGTGCTCGAGGGTGTCGAGCGAGAGCAGGGCGCACTTGAGGCGCGCCGGGCTGATCTCGATGCCCAGGAGGTCGAGGATGTCGTCCGGCGTGAACCGGGCCGCCTCGTCGAGGGTCTTGCCGCGCAGCTCGTCCGTCAGCAGCGACGCGGACGCCTGGCTGATCGCGCAGCCGCGGCCGGTGAAGGCCACGTCCGCGATCGTGCCGTCATCGACGGTCAGCATCATCGTGATGCGGTCGCCGCACAGCGGGTTGGCACCCTCCCAGCGCAGGTCCGGCGTCTCGATGACGCCGAAGTTGTGCGGGTGGCGGTAGTGCTCGAGGATGTAGTCGCGGTAGAGGTCGTCCACGGAGGTCAGTCTATCCCGGTCGTCAGGCCCCGAAGATCCGGACGACCTCGCCCAGCCCGTCCACGAGCGCGTCGATGTCCTCGCGCGTGCTGTACACGTTGAAGCTGGCACGGGCGGTCGCGGCGAGATCCAGGCGCTCGTGGAGCGGCATCGTGCAGTGGTGCCCGGCTCGGACGCAGACGCCGGAGCGGTCCAGCACCTGCGCGACGTCGTGGGGGTGGACGCCCTCGATGTTGAACGGGACGACGCCGCTGCGCCGGTCCGCCGGCGGGCCGTACAGGGTGATGCCGGGGACGGTCGCGAGTCGGTCGAGCGCATAGCGGGTCAGCTCGGCCTCGTGGACCCGGACGCGGTCCATCCCGATCCCCATCAGGTAGTCCGCGGCGGCTCCCAGCCCGATCGCCGCAGCGACGTCGGGCGTCCCGGCCTCGAACTTCCACGGGATCTCGTTGAACTCGCTGCGACGGAGGTGGACCTCGCGGATCATCTCGCCACCGGCGAGGAACGGCGGCATCGACTCGAGGAGCTCGCGCCGTGCCCACAGGGCGCCGGAGCCCATCGGCGCGAGCACCTTGTGCCCGGAGAAGACGTAGAAGTCGCAACCCAGCTCGGCCACGTCCACCGGGAGGTGCGGGACGGCCTGCGCGCCGTCCACCAGCACGAGGGCGCCGGCGGCGTGGGCCATCTCGACCATCTCGCGGACCGGCGTGATCGTCCCGAGCGTGTTCGAGACGTGCGTGAACGCGACGAGCCTTGGACGGAGCCTCAGCAGCACCTCGAACACGTCGAGCCGCAGGATCCCGTCGTCGGTGATCGGGATGAACTCCAGGTCGCCGTCCACCTCCTGGACGAGCAGCTGCCACGGGACGAGGTTGGCGTGGTGCTCCATCTCGGTGAGCACGATCGCGTCGCCGCGACCCACGTTCCGGCGGCCCCAGCTGTACGCGACGAGGTTGATCGCCTCGGTCGCGTTGCGGGTGAACACGATCTCGTGGTCGTCCTGCGCGCCGATGAAGCGCGCGACCGAGGCACGGGCGGCCTCGTAGGCGGCCGTCGCGCGCTCGCCGATCTCGTAGATCCCGCGGTGGACGTTGGCGTTGTAGTCCCGGTAGAAGCGATCGACCGCGTCGATGACGACGCGGGGCTTCTGGCTGGTGGCGGCGGAGTCCAGGTAGACGAGCGGCTTCCCGTGCGACGTCGTCGTGGACAGGATCGGGAAGTCCGCGCGCAGGGCGTACGGGTCGAGCGGCGGCGCGTCGGAGACGGCCCCGCGCAGGTCCACCGCCTCGGCCATCAGGCGCCGGCCTCGACGGCGGTAGGCTCGCGGGCGTCAAGGCCGGAGTCGGAGGCGTCCACCTCGAACCCGGCCTCCTGGAGGACGCCGGCGTACCCCTCGTCCTCCAGCCGCAGCGCGAGGTCGCGGCCGCCGGTCGCGATGATCCGGCCCTTCGCGAGCACGTGGACCACGTCCGGCCGGATGTGGTTGAGCAGCCGCTGGTAGTGGGTGATGAGCAGGACGCCCATCTCCGGCCGGAGCTGGGCGTTCACGCCCTCGGCAACGATGCGCAGGGCGTCGATGTCCAGGCCGGAGTCCGTCTCGTCGAGGATCGCCATCTCCGGCTGGAGGATGGCCATCTGGAGCATCTCGAGGCGCTTCTTCTCGCCGCCGGAGAACCCTTCGTTCACGTATCGGGTCGCGAACGACTCGTCCATGCGCAGGAGCTGCATCTTCTCGCGGACCAGGCGGCGGAACTCGCCCATCGAGACCCCGCCGCGTGTCGGGTCCGTCGGATCGATGTCCGGGTCCTTGTCCACGCCCTGGCGGCGGGCATTGAGCATCGTCCGCAGGAAGCTCGCGACCGACAGGCCCGGGATGGCGGTGGGGTACTGGAACGCGAGGAAGAGCCCCATGCGCGCGCGCTTGTCGGGCGAGAGGCCGAGGATGTCCACGCCCTTGAAGAGCACCTCGCCCCGCGTGATCTCGTACGCGGGGTGGCCCATGAGCGCGTACGCGAGGGTCGTCTTGCCGGACCCGTTGGGACCCATGATCGCGTGCACCTGGCCGGCGTCCACGGCGAGGTCGATCCCCTGGAGGATGTGCCTGTCGGGCGCGGCGACGGGCGAGACATGCAGGTCGCGGATGACGAGCAGCTGGTCGGTCACGATGCGTCGGGGCTCCTGTGGTGCGGCGGTCAGACGGCGGCGACCTCGGGCTGACCCGCCCCGATCGGGCGGACCTCCACGAGGGCCGGGGGCGGGACGAGGTCGGCCAGGGTCACCGAGTCGAGCGCCTCGGCGATCGCATCGCGGACCCGGATCCAGAGGTGGTTGACGGTGCAGGCGCCCTCCCGGGCGCAACCGGGTGAGTCGGCGGGCTCCTCGCTCGCGCAGATCATGGGCGCCAGCGGTCCCTCCAGGGCGCGCAGCACCTCGCTCATGCGGATCGTCGCGGGATCACGGGCGATCTCGTACCCGCCGCGTGCCCCGCGCGTGCTCGTGACGAGGCCCGCCTCCCGCAGCGGGATGGCGAGCTGCTCCAGGTAGGCGCGAGGCAGCTCCTCCTCGGCGGCGACCTCGCCGAGGGAGATGGGCCCGCTCCCGCGATGCGCCGCCAGGCGGACCATCAGCCGCACGCCGTACTCGCCCTTCGTCGAGAAGGAGATGGCGCCGCCGCTGTGGAAGGTCTTCACGGTCACGATGCGGTCGATCCCTTGAGGGGCCGGCCGGTCCGACCGGGGCCGAGGAGGAGCCCCGGCGGACCTGCCGAGCGGGATTGGCGCTCGGCCGCCGGGGGACGCACGGCGGCCGAGCGCCGGATGAAATCCGAGTGATTCCGTCGGGATTGAGTCTAGACCCGGCGACGGGCGGCGTCAACGGGCGGCGTCGCCTGCGTCGCGCTGCCCGTCGCTCCGCCGGCCGGCGGAGCGACGGTAGTACCGCTGGCCCATCTCGGGACCGCGGGGCAGCGGCGTATCGTCGCCGCACCGGGCCGGACCATCGGCCCAGCTCGCTCGGGAGGGACCGTGCGGGGACGCGACTCCGCCATAGGCGCCGCAGGGCTCTCGTCGGCGCCGCTGCAGCCGCTCGTGCCGTCGACGCACGACGCGGCCGTCCCGTCGCGCGTCACGCCGCGGATCGAGACGCGCGTCCCCGCGCACCTCGCGGCGCCGGGCGCCTGGGTGGCTGGGGCCGACGGGCCCGTCGCGCAGGGGCACGCGGCGCTCCGGCAGCTCGCGTCCGAGGTCAGCGGCGAGGCGGACCTCGCACGGGTCTTCGGCGAGGTGGTCGAGCTCGCGGGCGCCCTGTTCGGCGCGGACAAGGTGGGGATCTGGACGCTGGAGCTCGGCGAGCACCCGTTCCGCCTGGTCGCCCATCGCGGCCTGGGGCCCGGCCTGCTGGGGCTCGTGGAGAGCCTGGAGGCCTCCAGCCGCACGGGAGCCGTCCGGGCGATGCGCGAGCGGCGGACGGTCGTGCTGGACCGACCGACCACGCGGGGCACGACGGCCGCGATGCGCGAGGCGTACCGCGCCGAGGGGATCCGCACCGCGTGCCTTGCACCGATCGTCCACTTCGACCGGGCGATCGGCGTCATCGGCGTCTACCACACCGACCGCCATCCCTGGTCCCGGGACGACGTCGGCCTGCTCGAGGCCTTCGCCGCGCAGGCGGCGGTCGCCCTCCAGAACGCGCGCCTCCACTCGAGCGTCGAGGGGTTCGCCGCGCGCCTCGACGCGATCCGCGACCTGGCGGCTCACCTGGGCCGCATCAACGACGTGAACGCGATCGGCCACGCGATCGTCGAGCAGGTCCGGGACCTCTACGGCTCCGACAGCGCGCGCGTCTACACCGTCGACCACGTCACGCGGATGTGCGAGCCGCTCGCGTTCAGCGGGACGTTCCTCGGCTCGCACGACCCGGATCCGGAGCTCCTGCGCGTCCCGGTCGGGACCGGCCTGACCGGATGGGTGGCGCAGCACGGCACGCCGCTCCGCGTCGACGACACGAGCCGAGAGCGGCGGGCCCGCATCATCGGCTCGGACGAGCCGGAGTCGATGCTGTTCGCCCCCATGTCCTACGGCGCGTCGGTCGTGGGCGTGGTCGTGGTCTCGAAGAAGGGCGTGCGCCGATACGCGGCCGACGACCTCACCACGCTGTCGATCTTCGCGGGGTTCGCGGCGCAGGCGCTCCTGAACGCACGCAACGTCGGGCAGCTCCGGGCGCAGCAGGAGGAGCTCGAGCGGCGCCTGGCCGGCCAACGGTCGCTCCTCCAGGTCAACGAGACGCTGCTGGCCTCGCGGGACCCGGCCACGGTCTTCGAACGGATCGCCGACGCGCTGCTCACGGTCGTCCGGTACGACAGCATCACGATCTACCGGCTCGACCGCGAACGGAACCTGCGCGTCGCAGTCCTGGCGCGGGACCTCTACGCCGAGGAGATCCTCGCCGACGAGCAGCCGATCACCGTGGGGCTGACGGGGTGGGCGATCACCCACGGCGAGGTCGTCGTGGCGAACGAGGCGAACCTGGATCCCCGCGCGGCGATCGTCCCGGGCACGCCCGACGAGCCCGAGTCGCTCGTGGTCGTCCCGCTCCGCGCGGCGGGCGAGGTCATCGGCACCCTGAACGTCAGCCGCTCCGGGCCCGACCAGCGGGCGTTCGACGCGGACGAGATCGAGCTGATCACTCTCTTCGCCGGACAGGCGTCGGTCGCCGTGCAGGCGGTGGAGGCGCGGCACGCGGCCGAGCTGCGAGCCGAGCGCGACGCGCTCACCGGCGCCCTGAACCACGGCGCGTTCCAGGCGGACCTCGCCGCGCTCCTCGGATCGGACGACGCGGGGGGCCTCCCCCGGCCGTTCGCGCTGCTGATGCTGGACCTCGACGGGTTCAAGGTCTTCAACGACGGCCGCGGCCACCCGGCCGGCGACCGGTTCCTCATGTCCGTCGCGCGCGCGCTGGGGCTCGCGGTCCGGGCAGAGTCGGGCGACCGCGTCTACCGCTACGGCGGCGATGAGTTCGCGGCGCTGCTGCCTGGGCTCGGACGGGCCGAGGCGCGCGCGGTCGCGGACCGCCTGGAGGCCGCCATCGAGTCGCTCGGCGCGGAGGCCCCCGGGCCACGGGTCACCATCAGCGTCGGCGTCGCGACCTACCCGGAGGACGGCCGGACGCGCGACGAGCTGGTCATGAACGCGGACGCGGAGCTCTACCTGGAGAAGGCCGCCCGGCGCCAGTCGCGGACCGCGCTCGGCGGCCACGACGCGCGCGACGGCGCCGAGTACCTCGCGTCGCTGCACGAGTCCACGTACGCGCTGCTCGCCCGGCGCGACCCCAACGAGCTCCTCGAGACGATCGTGGCACGGGCGGCCGGCCTCGTCGGCTCGGCCAACGGCTACCTGTACGTCGTGGATCAGGAGGCCGACGTCCTGCGGGTCGCGGTCGGGCTGGGCATGTTCGCCGGCTGGGATGGCTTCGAGCTGGCGCGCGGGGAGGGCCTGGCCGGCCGGGTCTGGGAGACGGGCGAGCCGGTCGTCGTCGCGGACTACGCCTCGTGGTCCGGTCGGACCGTCCGGCTCGAGGGACAGCCGATCGGGTCGACCGTGGGCGTCCCCCTGACCGCGGGCCGCGAGGTCGTCGGGGTGATCGGCGTCGCCGCGGGAGCCGGGGAGCGCACGTACGGCGCGGAGGACGCCGCCGCGATCGGTCGGTTCGCGCAGCTCGCGTCGATGGCCCTGGAGAACGCGCGCCTCCACGCGGCGGCCCGTGCCGAGATCGCCGCGCGGCAGCGGTCGGAGGAGGAGCTGCGCGCCGGCTCCGAGCGGCTGCGTCGCCTGGCCGACGCGTCGTTCGAGGCGCTCGTCATCCATCGCGACGGCCGCATCCTCGAGGTCAACCGCGCGTTCGTGGAGCTGTTCGACAGGTCGCCGGCGTCGGTCGCGGGCCTGCCCGTGCTCGGCCTCTTCCCGGAGGGCGAACGCGAGGCCATCGCACGCCACCTGGAGGTGGACACGGAGGTCGCCGTCGAGACGGCCGTCCTGCTGCCGGACGGGACCCAGGCGGCGGTGGAGCTGATCGGTCGGACGATCCCCTACGCGGACGAGGCGCCTGCGCGGGCGACGGCCATCCGCGACATCCGCGAGCGCCGGGCGATCGAGGAGCGCCTCACCCGTCAGTCGCTGTACGACGGCCTGACCGGCCTGCCGAACCGGTCGCTCTTCCTCGACCGCACCGCGCATGCCCTCGCGTGGGAGCGGCAGGACGGCGCGCCACGGGTCGCGGTCCTCGTGCTGGACCTCGACCGCTTCAAGGGCATCAACGAGAGCTTCGGCCACGCGGTGGGCGACCAGATCATCGCAGCGGTGGGCCGGCGGTTCGAGGACGCGCTGCGCCCGGGGGACACGCTCGCCCGCCTGGGTGGCGACGAGTACGCGGTGCTGGTGACGGGCGCCGGGTCGGAGTCGGCCGTGCGCTCCGTCGCGGGGCGACTCGTCGAGGCCCTCTCCGCATCGTTCCCGGTCGAGGGCCGCGACACGTACCTGAGCGTCTCGGTCGGGATCGCCATGGCCGACGAGACCGCGACGGCGGCGGGGCTGCTGCGCGAGGCGGCCATCGCCCTCGACCGTGCGAAGGCGGACCCGGACGAGCGCGTGGCCGTCTTCACGGCGGCGATGAGCGACGTCTCGATCGAGCGGCTGGAGCTGGAGGCGGACCTGCGGCGCGCACTGGCGCGCGACGAGCTCGAGGTGTTCTACCAGCCGTTGGTGGACCTGCGCACGGGCGGCGTGGTGGGCCACGAGGCGCTGGCGCGATGGCGGCACCCGACGCGCGGCCTCCTGGGGCCGTACGACTTCATCTCGCTCGCGGAGGAGACGGGCCTGATCATCCCGCTCGGCGATCGCGTCCTGGTGGAGGCGTGCCGCCAGACACGCGCCTGGCAGCTCGCCTACCCATCGGAGACGCCGCTCGTCGTGAGCGTGAACCTCTCGGCCCGGCAGCTCGCGCGGCCGGACCTCGCCGACTCGGTCCTTGCCGCGCTCGCCTCGACGGGGCTGCCGGCGTCGTCGCTCGAGCTGGAGATCACCGAGACGGTCGCGATGCGCGATGCGCAGGCGTCGTGGCTGACCCTGCGCGGCCTCCACGACCTGGGCGTGCGCCTCGCGCTCGACGACTTCGGGACCGGCTACTCGTCGCTCGCGTACATCTCGCGACTCCCGCTCGACATCATCAAGGTGGACCGATCGTTCGTCGCCGGCCTCGCGGACTCCACGGCGAACCACTCGATCATCGCGGCGGTCTCGGCCCTGGCCCGCGGCCTGGGTGTCGCGGTCACGGCGGAGGGCATCGAGCGCACCGAGGAGCTCGAGGCCGTGGTACGGCTCGGATGCGATCGCGGCCAGGGGTTCCTGTTCGCGAAGCCGATGCCGGCGCACGAGGCGGAGGCAGCGCTCGTCCACACCCGGCAGCACTGACCCGACGTCGGCCTCCGGGCCTCGCGCCCCTCGACGCCCCCGCCCGCGCGCACTGTGCCCTCACGCCCCCCGCCGGGCCCCTGTCCCGCCGGCGCGCCGCCGCCCGCTGTCGTCCTGTGCCTGCCCGGCCTGTGCCTGCCCGGCCTGTGCCTGCCCGGCCTGTGCCTGCCCGGCACGTTTCCGGGAGCACCACCGTCGTCGGGATGACCCCGGGGCATCACGAGGGCCGTTGATGGGACATCCAGGGCCCCGGATCGGTCGCATCCGTGCGCCCCGGTCATCGTGGCGACACCCGAGCTCCGCCGTTGATGCGTGGCAGTCACAGCCGGCGCCGGACCGGGACGCAGGGGCCACCGAGGCGCCGGCCTCCGCCCGCCGCCCCCCGCCGCGGCCGCCCGCCGCCGCGGTCCCCGCCGGATGCACACCCGGTGGGCACGTGGCGGGCGGGCGCGGGGACGCCACGCTCACCGACGAGGAGGCTCCCGACCCCGTCACCCTCACCGAGCTCGAGCCGGGCGTGGGAGCGACCGAGCAGAGCCGACCGACGTCGCCACGTGCCCACCGGGTGTGCATCCGGCGGAGATGCCCGGGCCCAGCCCCGCCGCTCCGCGCCCACGGAGCGGTGGGGGCGCTCCGGGCGCACGGGGCGGCTCGAGGGGCCGCTCGGGGGCGCGGATCGCCGACGGCCGTACACTCTCGCGGATGGATCGCCGCACGGCCTACGTCCTGCTCGCCGTCCTCGGGATCGGCGTCTTCCTCGCCGGGCTCGAGCTGATGATCACCGCCGTGGCGCTGCCGCGGATCATCGCCGACATCGGCGACTGGACCCAGCTGCGCAAGGCGTCGTGGATCGTCAACGCGTACCTGCTGTTCTACGTGGCGACGATGCCGCTCGCGGGACGGCTGGCCGACCTCTGGGGCGCGCGCCGGCTGTTCCTCGGGGCGCTGGTGCTGTTCACGCTGGGCTCGCTCATCTCGGGGATGTCGCAGGACCTCGACCAGCTCATCGCCGGACGGATCGTCCAGGCGATCGGGGGCGGGGCGCTCGTGCCGGTCGCGACTGCGGCCGCGTCACACCTGTTCGACGGCCCGGCTCGCCCTCGGGCCCTGGGGATCGTCGGCGCGCTGACCTTCCTCGGCATGGCCGCCGGGCCGTTCATCGGCGCCTTCGTGCTCGACTACGCACGCCTGGAGACCCCGCTCATCCGGCTGGGGATCGTGGACGGGATCCTCCCCGCACTGCTGACGCCCGCCTGGCGATGGGTCTTCTACGTGAACGTCCCGATCGGGATCGCCGCGCTCGCCGTCGCGTGGGCCGCCAGCTATGGCTGGGAGACGCCCCGCCACGGCCATCGACTCGATGTGGCCGGGGCCGTCCTGTTCACCGTCGCGGTCGGGAGCGCCCTGGTCGGCGTCACGCTGCTCGGCGACGAGAGCTCCGCGGGCGGTCCCTCCACGCTCGCGGTGAGCGTCGTGCTTTTCGTGGTCGCCGGGGTGACGGGCGTGCTCGCACTGTGGCGGGGCCTGACCGCGCCGGAGCCGTTCCTGGATCCGCGGCTGTTCCGCGACCGGGTCTTCTCGTCGGCGGCGTCGGTCTCGCTGCTCACCGGGTACGCGTTCGCGACGGCCATCGTGGGCGGGGCGATCTTCGTCGACCGGGTGCTCTACGGCGGCCCCGACGTGCAGCGGGTCGCCCTGGGCGCCCTCGCTGGCGCGACGGCCCTGGGGGCCCTCCTGTCCGGCTTCGGCGCCCGGTTCCTGTCGCTCCGGATCGTGACCGTCGCAGGTCTCGCGGCGTCCACGGCCGCGCTCCTGGCCATGTCCCGGTGGACGTCCGCGGTCTCGCTGACGGATCTCGCCGTCTTCATGGGGCTGTTCGGGCTGGGCTTCGGCCTGACCGTGACCCCGCGCTCGACCGCCGCGGTCGAGGCGGCCGGCCGAGCGCGCTTCGGCGTCGCCTCGGCGACCGTGACGGTCGCGCGGATGATCGGCATGGCCGTCGGCCTTGCCGTCCTCACGGCGTACGGCTCCACGCAGATCGACCGGCTCTCCCAGCGCATCTACGGCACCCCGGACGCGTACCGGGAGGTGCTGCCCCCCGATCTGGCCGATCGGCCGCTCCAGGATCCGCTGGTGGTGGAGGCGCTGGAGGCCTGGGCAGCAGCACGCGCGGCGGAGACGATGACGGTGCTGTTCCTCGTGGCCGGCATCGTGACGATCGTGGCGATCCCGCCCGGCCTCGCGCTCGCGACGCGGCCGCGTATGCTGCCGGGGGATGCGGCGACGGGCGGCGAAGCGGCCGCCGGCGTGGGTGGCGGAGGTGGCGATGGACGCGACGGAGAGGCCGAGCCCGTCGCCCTCTGAGCGCGGCACCGCCGGGACGGGCGGGGGCGGAGGCGCGGCCGCCGGCGCCGGCGCGGGCACGGGCACGACCGCCGGGACGGACGGGGGCGCGGGCTCCGGCGCGGGCACGGGCACGACCGCCGGAGCGGCCACGGGCACGACCGCCGGCGCGGCCCCCCTGACCCGCCACGGGATCGGCTCCCACGGAGGTCCTGCGGGAACGGTCGCGGGCCCCGGCGCCGGTCCCGAGGGCGTCGTCGTCCACCGGCCCGGCTACCCGGCGCGCCGCCTGGAGCCGGTTCCGGGCGTGGGCGTCGAGCGGTCGCACCTGCCGGCCGACGTCCTCGCGAAGGAGGCCGCCGACCACCTCCGCGTCTGGGCGCTCCACCCCTCGGGCGAGTCCGAGTCCACGAGCGACCTCGTCCGCCTCCGGGAGCTGGTGGCCGACCCCGGCACCCGCATCTGGGTGGATCTCGCCGACGCCACGCACGCGCTGGTGGCCGAGGTCGCCGACGCGCTGCGGATCCATCCCCTGGTCGCCGAGGACATCGCCGAGCGCGGCCAGCGGCCCAAGCTGGAGATCACCGGCGACGAGGCGCACATCGTGGTGTACGCGATCGCGTACGGCGACCGGCTGGAGACCACCGAGATCGACGTGGTCCTCGCGCGTGGATACCTGCTCACGTCGCACCCGGCCCGCTGGGACCCGGTGGAGACCCATCACCTGCGGCTCGGACCGGCGCCGCTGCTCGCGCGCGGGTCCGACTACCTCGCGTGGGCGCTCGTCGACTCGCTCGTGGACAGCTACTACCCGATCGTTGACGGGATCGACACGGAGATCGACACGCTCGAGGACGAGATCCTGGCCTCGGCCGACCGGGCCTCGCTGGAGCGCCTGCTCGACGTCAAGCGGGCGCTCGTGGACCTCCGGCGGGTGGTGTCGCCGACGCGCGAGGTCTTCAACCAGCTGACCAACCGAGAGCTGGGGCTCGTCCAACCCGAGACGATCCTCTACTTCCGCGACGTGTACGACCACCTCGTCCGGCTCAACGAGGAGCTCGACAGCATCCGCGAGGTCGCGTCGGGGATCCTCGACGTCTACCTGACGTCGGTGAACAACAACCTCTCGAACATCATGAAGCGGCTGACCGGCGTCACGGTGATCCTCGCGGGCGTCGCAGCCGTCGGCGGGATCTTCGGCATGAGCGAGGCGGGGGCGGCGCTGGAGGGCGGCGAGCACACCGGCTTCTGGATCGTCACCGCGATCATCGTGCTGTTCGCCGGGCTCACGGCGGCCGTCCTGCGGCGGATCGACTGGATCTGACCCCGGCCGATCCGTGCGCTGCCGGCCGCCCCGGCGCGCCGGGGCGCGCCCGGCCATCGGCGAGCGCCAGGCCGTCCTCCCCGGGCCAGGCGCGGACGAACGGGCGGTCGGCCCTCGGCGAGCGTGCCCGGCCTCCGGGCCGATCTTCTCCGGCCGTCAGGAGCAGACGACCGGACGGCTGGCCGTCGGCCAGCGTGTGTGCGCCCCGCGCCGAACCTCTCCGGCCGTCAGGAGCAGACGACCGGTCGCGGCGTGGGGTGCGCGTCCTCCGGGTCCGCCGCCTGGGAGCCCAGCGGCGTCGCACGCACGATCACGACGGTCCCGGTGTAGCCCGGGAAGCCCTTGGGCGGGCCCTCGGACGTCTGCAGGAAGAGGTTCTCGCCCTGGGAGTCGAAGACCACGTCCAGCGTGTCCTGGCGGCGGTAGACGTCGGCGATCTCGTAGAGGAAGACCATGTCGTCGTCCGTGTAGACCTGGACGACCATCCCTTTCATCTTCTCGCCGTCGGCGACCCGCGACGCCTCGAGGATCGGGAGGAACATCCCCTCCCGGGCATGGGCGTAGATGAAGACCGGTCCATCCTGGCCGGGCTGCTTGAACGCCTTCGAGTACTCCGCGACGTCGCAGTACGGGAACGTCTCGTCCGGCGGCGCGGCGATGACCGGGAGGTCGATCCCGAGAGCGGGGACGACGACACGGGTGGACGCGGCGTTCCGCGGCGTGGGCGTGGGCAGGAGCGTGACCTCGGGCCCGACGCTCGGGCTGGCGGGTCCGAGTGACGGGAGCGGCGGGAGGGTCGGCACCGCGGTCGGCGAGGCGATGGGCGTGGCCGGGGGCACCGACGGCATGGGCGAAGGGACGGCGCCGATCGCCTTCGGGTCGCTCCAGGCGAGGAGTCCGGCGACCACCAGCGCGACGCCCGCCGCCGTGAGGGCGGCGGGCAGGAGGCGGCCGACGACGAAGTGGGCGGTGCGACGCATCGGGACCGACCGTAGCACGGCCGGCGCGAACGGGCGCTGGGCCGATGGTCCGGTGTGTCGGCAGGGGGCGGGGGCGGGGGCGCGCGGCGCGGGAGCGGCGCGGATCGGGGCGGGGGTGAGGCGCGCGCGGCGCCTGGGCGGCCGGGGGCGGCGCCTGAGCGACCTCGCTGGTACGCTCCCGGCCATGGGTTCTCGCGCCGCGCTGGCCGGCGGGATCGTCCTGGGCTTCGCGATCGTGCTGCTCGCCGGCGCGGTCGTCCTCTCGATGGCCTCGGGCGGCTCGGTCGCCGTCACACTGCCGCCACCGTCCGGCCCCGACGCCTCGGTGCCGCCGGAGACGATGCTCTCCCCGTCGCCGACCGAGGCTCCGCCCACCCCGGCGGTGACGCTCGTTCCGTCTCCCTCCGGGTCGCCGGCCGCCACCGACGTGACCGACGGCCTGTTCGGCGTGGGGCAGCCTGCCCCGCCCCTGGTCGTCGAGCGGCTGGATGGCGGGACGATCGACCTCGCGGACCTCCGCGGCCGGCCGGTGTGGGTCGCGTTCACCGCCTCGTGGTGCCCGCCCTGCCGCGACGAGTACACGACGATGGAGTCGTTCGCCCTGCGCTATGCAGAGTCGGGCCTCGAGGTCGTGACCGTGCACGTGAGGGACGACCCGGCGGCGGTCCGGGCACTGGTGGACGAGCTCGGGATCACGTTCCCGGTGGGGCTGGACCCCGACGGCACCGCGAGTCGCGACTGGCGCGCCATCGCACTGCCGATCCACTTCTGGGTGGATGCGGACGGGATCGTCCGCGACGGCGCGCTCGGCGGTGTCGGGCCGGTTGCGATGGCCGCGGGGCTGCAGACGATCCTGCCGGGCGTCGAGGTGACGCCGTTCCCGACGCCCACCCCCGGGCCCTCGGAGCCAGGTGTCTCGCCCGGCGTGTCGCTCCCCCCGGTGGTCCAGCCGACGCCCTCGCCGCCACCGTCGCCCACGCCCGCTCCCTGACCGAGCGGGGCCGGCCGCCGCCGGGCCCCATGCCTGCCCCGCGCCGCCGCTTCGCCGCCCCCCGATCCGCCCCATGCCTGCCAGGCACATTTGGCGGCGCTCCACCGTCGTCGCGATGACCCCGGGGCATCACGACGACCGACAACGGGCGACGGAGGGGCACGGATCGGTCGCGGACGTGCGCCCCGGTCATCGTGGCGACACCCGAGCCCCGCCGTTGATGCGTGGCAGTCACGGCCGGGTCACCGGGCCTGGTGACCCGGGCCCCGGCGTCAGCCGGGGAAGACCGACTGCGCCGCCTTCGTCGCCGCGTCGATGAGCGGGCCGGGCAGGACCCCGAGGATGACCGTGGCGATCGCCGCGACCGCCACGCCGAGCCGCAGGAGCGGCCCGTGGTCCACCTCGGCCGGCTCCGTCTGCGGGTCGCGCATGTACATGTAGACGACCACGCGGAGGTAGTAGAACGCGGCCGCGACGGCGTTGATCACGGTGATGACGGCGAGGATGGGGACCCAGCCGCCGGCCTGGACGGCCGACAGGATGATGAGCGCCTTGCCGAAGAACCCGGCCGTCGGTGGGATCCCGGTGAGCGACAGCAGGAACAGGGTCATGAGGATGCCGAGGAACGCCTCCCGGCGCCCGAGCCCGGCGAACGTGTCCAGCTGGCTCGTGACCCCCGGCCGCTTCTGGAGCGCGGCGACGACCGCGAACGCCCCGAGGTTCATGAAGCTGTACGCCGCGAGGTAGAAGAGGACGGCCTCGAGGCCGCCCGAGCCCGGGTCGGCGGCGTAGGCCGTGAGGCCGACGAGGATGTACCCGGTGTGCGCGATCGACGAGTACGCGAGCATCCGCTTGACGTTCGTCTGCGTGATCGCGACCAGGTTCCCCAGGGTCATGGTCAGGACCGCCAGGATGCCCATGATCGGCAGCCAGTCGGCGCTGATGGGCCCGAGCGCCTCGACGAAGACCCGGATGATGACCGCGAACGCCCCCACCTTGGGCCCGACCGAGAGGTAGCCGGTGACCGGCGTGGGCGAACCCTGGTATGCGTCGGGCGTCCAGTAGTGGAACGGGACCGCGGCGATCTTGAAGGCGACGCCCGTGGTGACGAACGCGACCCCCAGCGCCAGCGCCAGCGAGAGCCCCTGTGCGGCCGCGATCGCCTCGGCGACGCCCGCGATGCGCGTGGTGCCCGTGAGCCCCCACACGTACGCGAGGCCGAACAGGAAGATGGCGCTGGAGAAGGATCCGAGGAGGAAGTACTTGATCGCGCCCTCGGTCGAGAGCGCATCGCGCTTGGCGTAGCCGGCGAGCATGTAGCCCGGCAGGACCATCAGCTCCAGGCCGACGAACAGCACGAGCAGGTCGGCAGAGCCCGCGATCAGCATCGCGCCCGTCATCGCGAAGATCAGCGTGGCGGCGAACTCGGCGACCGGGAGGTCGCGCGGCCCCAGGTAGTCCGGGCCGATGAGGACGGTCAGCGCGACGATCGCGATGAAGATCAGGTCGAGGTACGTCGTGAGCGTGTCGACGGTGTAGGCGCCGCCGAACGCATCGCCCGGCGCCTGGCCGGTCCAGACCGTCACCGCGGCCACGACCGCGAGGCCCGCGACGGCGATGACGACCGCCACCCGGTCGCGATGCGGCGCGATGGCGTCCGCGACGATGACCGTGAACGCGACCAGCAGCGCGGCGACGAGCGGCGCGATGAGGGTGATGTCCGACCAGCTCATGGGATGCGGTCCGGGCTCCTCGTGCTAGCGGAGGATGCCGGCCGTCAGCGTGCCGCCGACGGACGCCAGGACGTCCGCCACCGAGCCGTTGATGAGGCCGAGGATGAGCCCCGGGAGGAGCCCGAGGACGACGACGAGCGCGCCGAGCGGCGCGAGGGTGAGGATCTCGACCGGGCGGATGTCCGTCAGGTGGTGCCCGAGCCCCGTGAGGAAGTCGGAGAGGGGGCCGAAGAGGACCCGCTGCGTCATCCACAGCAGGTACGCGGCCGCGAAGATCATCACGAAGGCCGAGACGGCCGCCACCCACGGGTTGTAGGCGTACGCGCCGACGAAGACGAGGAACTCGCCGACGAACCCGGAGAGGCCCGGCAGCCCGACGGAGGCGAACACGAAGAACCCGAAGATCGCCGCGTAGACCGGGGTCGGCGCGCCGAGGCCGCCCATCTTCGCGATCGTCCGGTCGTGGGTCCGCTCGTAGATCACGCCGACGAGGAGGAACAGGGCGCCGGTGATCAGGCCGTGGTTGATCATCTGGAGGATCGCGCCCTGCATCCCCTGCTCGCGCCCGGCCACGCCGAGCGGGATCAGGACGCTCACGAAGATGCCCAGGGTCACGAATCCCATGTGGCTCACGGACGAGTACGCCACGAGCTTCTTGAGGTCCGGCTGGCGCAGGGCGACGATCGCGCCGTAGATGATCGCGATGACCGACATGACGATGATCAGCGGCGCGAACGTGACCGCCGCGTCCGGGTACATGGGCACCGCGAAGCGGATGAACCCGTACCCGCCGAGCTTCAGCAGGACGCCGGCGAGGATGACCGAGCCGGCGGTCGGCGCCTCGACATGCGCGTCCGGCAGCCACGTGTGGAACGGGAACATGGGCACCTTGATCGCGAACGCGAGGGCGAACGCGAGGAACGCGAACGCCTGCAGCGTCGTGTCGAAGCCGTGCGCCCGCAGGGTGAAGTAGTCGAACGCGCCGTCCCACGAGCCGGTGGCGGCCTGGAACGTGTACGCCGTGGCGAGGATCGCGACCAGCATCAGCAGCGACCCGACCAGCGTGTACAGGACGAACTTGATCGTGGCGTAGATGCGGTTCGCCCCGCCCCAGATCCCGATGATCAGGTACATCGGGACGAGGACGATCTCCCAGAAGACGTAGAAGAGGAACAGGTCCAGCGCGACGAAGACCCCGAGCATCCCGACCTCGAGGACGAGGAAGGAGACGAGGTACTCCTTCATGCGGGTCTTGATCGGGCCGAAGCTCGCGAGGATGCTGATCCACGTCAGCGTCGTCGTGAGGACGACGAGGGCGACCGAGAGCCCATCGACGCCGACCGTGTAGCTGATCCCGAAGATGGGGATCCAGGGTGTCGTCTCGAGGAACTGGAAGTCGCCCGGCGTGGCCACGTAGGCCGCGAGCATCACGAGCGATGCCACCCAGGCGAGCAGCGCCGCGCCGAGAGCGATCGCCTTCATCGCGCCCTCGAATCGGCGCGGGACGAACGCGACGATCAGGCCGCCGATCAGCGGCAGGAAGACGACGATCGAGACGATCGGGATGCCGGTGAGGTCGATGCTCATCTCGCCCTCCCCTACCGGCTCGCCAGGAAGAGGTACGCGCCGGCCATCACGACGAGGCCGAACGCGATGCCGAGCGCGTAGTTCTGGACCCGGCCCGTCTGGACCCGCCGGAGCGCGCGGCCGGCGCCCGACGTCACGGTCCCCGTGCCGTTGACGGTGCCGTCCACCACCCGCACATCGAACCAGACGAACGCGTCCGCGACGCGGCCGCCGATGCGGATGAAGAGCAGCTCGTAGAGGTCGTCGAACCACCACTTGTTCAGCGACGCGCGGTAGAGGAACCGGGTCACGGCGTTCGCGGCGGTGACGCGGGCGACGGTCTGCGGCCGCGTTCGGGTCCGGAAGAAGCCGAACAGCCACGCGCTCACGATCGCGCCGAGCGTGGCGGCAGCGGTGCTCGCGATGATCAGCGCGCCGTCGATGCCGAAGAGCTGGTACTCCGGCACCGTCGCGTGGAGGATCTCCTCGGCGGGCAGGAACACCGGCTCGAGCCAGTGGGTGATCGTCGAGTCGCCCAGGGGGAGCCCCAGCGCGGACCCGATGAACAGCGACGGGATGGCGAGCAGGACGAGCGGCAGGAGCATCGTCCACGGTCCCTCGTGGATCCGGTCCCAGATCGACTTCGCGTAGGCCGAGGGTGCGCCGTAGAACGTCTTCCCCATGAGCCGGAACATGTAGAACGCGGTCATCACGGAGACCGTGACCCCGATCACGAAGACCCACGAGAACCCGAACTTGAACGATTCGCCCAGGATCTCGTCCTTCGAGAAGAAGCCGGCCAGGGGCGGGATGCCGGAGAGGGCGAGCGTCCCGATGAGCATGGTCCAGTGGGTGACCGGGATCTTCCGCCACAGGCCGCCCATCTTGTTCATGTCCTGCTCGTCGTGGACCGCGTGGATCACCGAGCCGGACCCGAGGAAGAGCAGGCCCTTGAAGAAGCCGTGGGTCATGAGGTGGAAGATGGACGCGACGAAGGCTCCCACCCCGAACGCGGCGAACATCAGGCCGAGCTGCGAGAGGGTGGAGTACGCGAGCACCCGCTTGATGTCGTTCTGGGTGAACGCGATCGACGCCGCGAGGATGGCCGTGAACGTGCCGATCGCGGCGATGAGGACCATCACCTCCGGCGCGTGCGCGTAGATCGGCGCGGTCCGGGCCACGAGGTAGACGCCCGCGTTCACC
>JAKOQS010000043.1 GCA_029778235.1 Chloroflexota bacterium
CCCGATCGAGGCGAGGGTGGAGACGTGCTCGGCGAACGCCCCCTGGACCGCGAGGACGCCGATCCTCACCGCATGGCTCCCCGGGCGCGCGCCCGCCGCGACGTCCGGCTCGGATACCCCGGCCGGGCCACGGGGCCGCGCGCGGCCCGGTCTACCAGCCCCGGACCGCGAGGCGCTCGCCCTCGGGGATCGCCTCGAGCGTGATGCCCCGCATCGGGGCGCCGAGGCCCTTGGAGACCTCCGCCACGATGTGCGCGTCCTCGAAGTGAGTCGTGGCCTGCACGATCGCGTTGGCCGTCCGCTCCGGGCTCTCGCTCTTGAAGATGCCCGAGCCGACGAAGACCCCGTCCGCCCCGAGCTGCATCGCCAGCGCCGCGTCCGCCGGGGTGGCGATGCCGCCGGCCACGAAGTTGACGACCGGCAGCCGTCCCTCGCGCGCGACCTCGGCCACCAGCGCGTACGGCGCGCGCAGCTCCTTGGCCGCCACGTACAGCTCGTCCTCCCGCATGGAGGAGAGCCGGCGGATCCCGGAGTTGACCGCGCGGATGTGGCGGACCGCCTCGACGATGTTGCCCGTGCCTGCCTCGCCCTTCGTGCGGATCATCGCCGCACCCTCGGAGATCCGGCGCAGCCCCTCGCCCAGGTCGCGGCAGCCGCACACGAACGGGACCTTGAAGGCGTGCTTGTCGATGTGGTTCTCCTCGTCGGCCGGCGTGAGGACCTCGGACTCGTCGATGTAGTCCACGCCGAGCGCCTCGAGGACCTGCGCCTCGACGAAGTGGCCGATGCGGGCCTTGGCCATGACCGGGATCGTGACCGCGGCCATGATCCCCTCGATCATCGACGGGTCGCTCATCCGCGCGACGCCGCCGGCGGCGCGGATGTCGGCCGGGACGCGTTCGAGCGCCATGACGGCCACGGCGCCGGCCGCCTCGGCGACCTTCGCCTGTTCGGGGGTGACGACGTCCATGATGACGCCGCCCTTCAGCATCTGGGCGAGCCCCTTCTTCGTCGCCCAGGTGGAGGTCTCGACGGCCATGCGTATCGCTTCCTTGGTGGTGCGTGGGTCGTGCGTCGGTCGAACGTCCGGGCGGGGGCCCGCCGGAGGGGACCGAGTCGTCGCCGCGCGCGTACCGGATTATAGGACAGGGTCCGCGACATCCCGGAAGACCCGGGGACGGACGGTGGAGGACGATGACCGGAGGACGACAGCCGACGGGAGGCCCGGCCCGGGGATCGGGGACGGCCGAGGAGCCGGAGATGGCCGGACCGGCCGAGCCGGCCGGCGGGCCGGATGCGCGCGGCGGGCGTGACGGGGCACGTGCGACGGGGGTCGTGGCGCCGTGAAGGCGGCGGCCGACCTCGCCGCGCTCGACGCGGAGATCGCCGCGTGCCGGGCGTGCCCGCGCCTGGTCGCGTGGCGGGAGGCGGTGGCCCGCGTCCGGGTCGCGCGGTTCGCGGGTGAGACCTACTGGGGCCGCCCGGTCCCGGGCTTCGGCGACCCGGCCGCGCGGGTCCTGGTCGTGGGCCTCGCGCCCGCGGCGCACGGCGGCAACCGCACGGGCCGCGTGTTCACGGGGGACCGCTCCGGCGACGTGCTGTACGCGTCCCTCCATCGGGCCGGGCTCGCGCGCCTGCCCACGTCCGTGGCGCGCGACGACGGACAGGCGCTCACCGGCTGCCGCGTCGCCGCCGCCGTCCGCTGCGCGCCGCCCGCGAACCGGCCCACACCCGACGAGCGCGACCGGTGCCTCCCCTTCCTCGTCCGGGAGGTCGCGGCGCTCGCGGACCTCCGGGCGATCGTGGCGCTCGGAGCCTTCGGGTGGGACGCGGCGCTCCGTGCGGCCGCTGCGCTCGGGCACACGGCGCGGCCGCGGCCGCTGTTCGGCCACGGGGCGGAGGCGACGGTCGGACCGTGGACGCTGATCGGCAGCTACCACCCGAGCCAGCAGAACACGTTCACGGGGCGACTGACCCCCGCCATGCTCGACGCGGTCCTCGCGCGGGCATGCGCAGTGGCGGGGGCAGGCGCGTGACGGACGTGACCGGAGCCCGCGACGACCGAGCGACCCCGGACGACGAGGCGGACGCCCTCGTCGGCGCTGCTGCGGCCACGCGCATCCTCCCCGGCGACGACCCGGCCGCGATCGCCGAAGCCGTCGCGGCGATCCGGCGCGGCGAGCCGGTCGCGTTCCCGACGGAGACCGTGTACGGCCTCGGGGCGGATGCCCGCGACGCGGAGGCCGTCGCCCGGATCTTCGCGCTGAAGGAGCGGCCGCGGTTCGACCCGATCATCGTCCACCTCGCGGACGCCTCCGAGGTCGCCCGGTACGCGATCGCCGAAGACGCGACGGACCCCCGCGTCGTCCGGCTCGCCGCGCGCTTCTGGCCGGGCCCGCTCACGCTGGTGCTCCGGAAGCGCGACGTCATCCCCGGGATCGTCACCGCGGGCCTTGACACCGTCGCGCTGCGGGTCCCTGCCCACCCCGTCGCGCTCGCCCTCATCCGCGCGGCCGACGCGCCGATCGCCGCGCCGTCGGCGAACCCGTTCGGCCGGGTGAGCCCGACGCGCGCCGAGCACGTCGCGCGCCAGCTCGGCAGCCGTGTCGGGATCGTCCTCGACGGCGGCCCATGCCGGGTCGGCGTCGAGTCGACGGTCGTCCTCCTCGCAGCCGGGCGCGCCGTCCTGCTCCGACCAGGGGGCCTGCCGGTGGAGGCGGTCGAGGAGGTCGTCGGCCGGCTGTCGAGGATCGCCGACGAGGCGCCGGAGGCGGCCTCGCTCGCACCGGGCAGGCAGGCGTCGCACTACGCGCCGGGACCCCCGCTGGCGATCGTGGACCCGTGGCCGGTGGCGACCGGGGCGGAGCCGGCGGCGCCGGCGCGGGGAGCGGCCGCAGCGCCGGTCGGCAGCGGATCGGCCGGGGCGTCACGGTCGACGACGCGGCTGACGTCCTCGCCGACGGCCTCGAGCGCCGACCCGATGGTGATCGGCCCGCACGAGCGCGTCGGCCTGCTCGCCGCGGACGACGCCGGACGAGACGCCGCGGTGGCCGTCGCCCGGGCGATGGGCGGGGCGTTCGCGGCGATCGAGACGCTCTCGCCGACGGACGAGCTGACGGAGGCCGCGGCCCGGCTGTTCGACGCGCTCCACCGCCTCGATGAGGCGGGACTCGACCGGATCGTCGCGCAGCCCGTCGCCGAGGTCGGCCTGGGTCGCGCGATCATGGACCGGCTGCGGCGGGCGGCACGCCGCAGCTGAGGGCCGGGTGGACTACCTGCCGGGGGGCGCAGAGGGTTCGGACCGCATCTGGGCCTGCTCGGCGAGGAGCATGTCGAGCCCGGCCAGATCGCCAAGGACCCACACCTCGGCGATGACCCCATCCACGAAGCGGAACAGCGCGGCGCCGGCCCAGCTCACCTCCTGCCCCGTCGGCGCGAAGCCTCGGAACGGCGCGCTGTGGCGTCCCGAGAACCGCATCCGGGCGAAGGCCCGGTCCTCCTCCGCGACGCAGTCGAGGATCTCGCAGCGGTAGCCGGAGAGTGCCGAGCGGACCGAGCGCACGTAATCGAGGAACGCGTCGCGTCCGCGAAGCTCGGCCCCGAGCGAACCCCGGAACGAGAGATCGAGTGCCAGGAGCCACTCCGCGGCTCCGAGGTCGCCGGCGTTCCAGATGCGCTCGTAGAAGGTTCGGACGAGAGGGGGCGTGCTCACGAGTGGCGGTCCTCCTGGGCGTGGCCCCGAGACTCTACGCGAGTCAGCCTCCACGCCGTTCACGGACCCCGGCCACCCGTGCCGCTATCATCGGCACGGCATGGACGGCGTGGTCCTCGTTCTGAACCAGAACTACGAGCCGCTGAACGTCTGCAACCTGCCTCGGGCGTTCCGGCTCGTCTTCGGCGACAAGGCCGAGGTGGTCGAGTACGACCACCAGGAGGTCCGCACGCCGTCGTCCGCGTACCGCGCCCCGTCGGTCATCCGGCTCCAGCACCTGATCCGCCGGCCCCGGCCGCGCGTCCGACTCTCGCGCCGCGAGGTATTCGCCCGCGACGGCCACGTCTGCCAGTACTGCGGCCGGCAGGGGAACGACATGACGCTCGACCACGTGATCCCGCGCCACCGCGGCGGCACGCACACGTGGGAGAACCTGGTCACGGCCTGCAAGACCTGCAACCACCGCAAGGGTGGACGCCTCCCGGACGAGGCCCGGATCCGGCTCCTGCGCACGCCGGTCGAGCCGCGCAGCGACGTCTACTCCCTCTTCGGGACCTACCTGCGCGACGACCGCAACGAGGCGTGGAGGACGTACCTCTTCCTCGGCCGCTCCTGAGCGGGCCGGCGCGCACGGCCGACCTGGAGGCCCGCCTTCCCTCGGCCGTCCTGGGGCTGCTGGCCCGGCTCGAGGGCGCGGGCTGCGACGCCTTCGTCGTCGGCGGGTCCGTCCGCGACCTGCTGCTCGGGCGCGAGCCACTCGACTGGGACCTGACGACCGACGCGGATCCCGACCGCCTGTCGGCCCTCTTCCCCGGCTCGCGGTACGAGAACCGCTACGGGACCGTCACCGTGACCGTCGCAGGAACGGAGTACGAGGTCACGACCTACCGGACGGAGCGCGGGTACCACGATCACCGCCGGCCGGCGCAGGTGGCGTTCGGCGTCACGCTCGGTGAGGACCTCGCGCGACGCGACGTCACGGTCAACGCGATGGCGTTCGGGCGGACCGCGGCGGACGCCGCCGCGGACGGACGGCGCGTCCTCGTGGACCCGCACGGGGGACGGGCGGACCTCGCGTCGGGGACGATCCGCGCCGTCGGCGATCCCGACGCCCGCTTCGGCGAGGACGCGCTGCGGATGCTGCGGGCGGTGCGGCTCGCTGCGGTCCTGGGGTTCGCCATCGATCCGGCCACGCGTGCCGCGATCGAGCGCCGGGCCGGGGACGTGCGCCTCCTGTCGGGGACCCGCGTGGGAGCCGAGATCGAGCGGCTCCTGCTCGCGCGGGTCCCGTCGGTGGGCCTTCGGCTCCTCGCCGACACCGGGCTGCTGGCGGCCGCGATCCCGGAGCTGGCGGCCCAGCCGGGGATCCCACAGGCGAAGATCGACGGGGACGATCTTTGGGAACACTCCCTGCGGACCGTGGACGCCGCGGCGGCCATCCGGCCCGGCGGTGCGGAGGATCCCGAGCCGGCGCGGCAGGCTGCTCTCGTGGCCCGCGCCGCCGCGCTCCTCCACGACGTCGGCAAGCCGGCGACGTTCTCGGACGGCCGGTTCCTCCACCACGACGTGGTGGGCGCGCCGGTGGCGGCCGCGATCCTGGGCCGGCTCGCGTTCCCGCGCGGTGTGCACGAGCGCGTCGAACGGCTCGTGCGGCACCATATGTTCAGCTACGAGCCCACGTGGAGCGACGCGGCGGTGCGCCGGTTCATCCGGCGCGTCGGCGAGGACCTCCTCGACGATCTCCTGGACCTGCGGGCGGCCGACGACGTGGGCAGCGGGCTCCCGGCCGACGGGCCGCGGACGGCGGAGCTCCGACGGCGGTGCCGGGAGCAGCTGGACGCGCACGTGCCGCTCGGCCGCGGGGACCTCGTGGTGGACGGCGACGACGTCGCGTCCGCGCTCGGGATCGGTCCCGGGCCGCGGCTGGGACGCGTGCTCGACCGGCTGACCGACCGGGTCGTGGACGACCCGGGGCTGAACGAGCGGGATACGCTCCTCGCCCTCGCCCGGGCGATCGAGCGGAACCTGGAGGACCGATGATCGAGCGCCTCCTCGAGGCGGACCGGCTGCTGGCCCTGGGCCTGACCGACCAGGCCGAGCGCATCTACTGGCAGGCCGCCGAGATGGACCCGCGCGACGCCATCGCCGTCGTGGGGCTCGCGCGGGTCGCCTCGGAGAAGGGCGACGACCGGACGGCGCTGGAGTTCGCGCGGAAGGCCGTCCAGATCGACCCGGAGAACCCGGCGGCACAGCGGCTCGCGGCCCGGCTGGAGGAGATCCTCGCGGCGCGCGAGGCCGCGGCCGCGCGTGAGATGCCCGCATCAGCGGCCCCGGTGGCCACCGGGGCGGCCCCGGCGGCATCGACCGACGGTCCCGGGCCGCCGCCAGCGAGCGCGCAGGTCGCCAGGTCCGGCCCCGCGGCCCAGCCGCGGCCTCCCGACACGCACGGCCCGACCTCGGGCACCAGGAGCACGAACACGAAGAAGCGGCGCGGCCTGCTCGGCCGCCTTCTCGGAGGACGGTGAGATGCGGATCCTCGTGACGGGCGGCGCCGGCTACGTCGGCTCGGTCACCGTCGAGCGCCTTCTCGCCGCCGGCCACGGGGTGATCGTCGTGGACGACCTCTCGACGGGCCATCGTGCGGCCGTCCCGCCGGAGGCCACCTACGTGGACCTCCGTTACGGTGACGTCCACGCGATGACGCGGGCGTTCGTGGAGGAGCGCGTCGACGCCGTCCTCCACTGCGGCGCCAAGTCGATCGTGCCCGAGTCGGTCGCCGACCCCGCGCTCTACTACCACGAGAACGTGATCGGCGGGATCGGGCTCCTCGACGCCATGGTCGCCGCCGGGGTGCGCCGGCTCGTCCTGAGCTCCACGGCGGCTGTGTACGGGCTCCCGGACATCGTGCCGATCCCCGAGGACGCCCCGCTCCGGCCCATCAACCCGTACGGGGCCACGAAGGCCTCGCTCGAGAGCGCGATCCGCTGGTACGGCGTCGCCTACGGGATCCGCTCGGTCCGCCTGCGGTACTTCAACGTCGCGGGAGCGTCGGACCGCAACGGCGAGATGCACGACCCCGAGTCGCACCTGATCCCGCTCGTGCTGGCCGCCCTCGAGGGCGGCCGCCCGGTGACGATCTTCGGCGACGACTACCCGACGCCCGACGGTACCTGCATCCGGGACTACATCCACGTGCTGGACCTCGCCGACGCCCACCTCGCCGCGCTCGAGGCCACGGCACCGGAGGACGCGCGGACCGGGCCGCCGGATGGGTCGGAGCCGGTCGCGCTCAACCTGGGGACGTCGGACGGCTACTCGGTCCGGGCCGTGCTCGCGGCCGCAGAGCGGGTGACGGGCACGCCGGTCCCGCACCGGGTCGGGCCGCGACGCGCCGGCGACCCGCCGGTCCTCGTCGCGGATGCCCGGCTCGCCGGCGCGGTGCTCGGCTGGCGCGCCATGCGCACCGACCTGGACGCGATCGTCGGCTCGGCCTGGGAGTGGCGGCGGCGCCACCCGGACGGCTACCGGGTCTGAGACTCGGCGCCGGACCGCCCCGGGGCCCGGCGGGCGATCACCCCTGGGCCCGGCGCCCGGCCGCCCCGGGGTTCCGCGCGCTGCGGGCCCCTGGCAGCCCACCTAGCCGACGCGGACCTCCGCCGCATCCCGCGGTCACCGGGCCTGGTCGGCGCGGGGCTCCCTCCGCCGCAACCCATCCGCAACGCAAGGGGAACCGCCGCGGCACCGACATCGCGGCACCACCGGCCTACCTTGGAGTTCCGCGCGGGGCGCACGGGCCCCGCACGCCACCCACGAGGACACGATGGCCGCACTCCCGATCTCCGCCGACGACCTCTCCAGCACCAGCGCCGGCCTGCAGGGCGGGCCTGCCACCTCGTCGGCGACGGTCACCTGCGCCTCGTGCGGCTGCCGACTGGACCAGGCGACCGCCGGCGACGGGCGATCGGTCTGGCGCCACTTCGGCGGCGCCGCGGGCCACGACGCCCGCGGCTGCTCGGTGGCCTGCGTGACCGCGGACCACGACGCCCACGGCACCGCGATCTGACTCTCCCACGTCGTCGCCGGGTCCTCCCCCGTCGACAGCGTCCTCCTCGACGACCCCCGCAGTCCGCCGCGGGGGTCGTCGGATTCCTTGCGGAGCCCCGGCCCCGGGGCGGGCCATCGCGGCGTTGTCGCCTGCGGCCCTCGCTCACGCACGCCCAGGTGCGCTCGCTCCGGTCCTCGGCTCCGCCTTGCGCTGACACCGCCCGGGGACGGGACGACGGCGCGGACCCTACTCCTCCGGGTCGGGCTCGCCCGAGCCCTTCCAGCCGTCCGGGACCGGCCGCACCAGCCAGACGCCGATCAGCATCGTGATCAGGAGGCTCAGGATCGCGACCTGGTAGGCGGGCGTGCCGACCTGCGGGTACAGGATCGCGACGATGAACGTGAACAGCGGCACGCCGATGAGTTGCGACGCCTTGCCCACCAGCCCGTAGATCCCGTAGAACTGGCCCAGCTTGTCGGGCGGCGACAGCCGGAGCATGAGGACGCGGTCGGAGATCTGCATCCCGCCGAGTCCCGACCCCAGGAGCGCGCCCGCGATGAGGAAGGTCGGCTTGGTGAGGAGGAGCCCGCCGAGCAGCAGGCCCACCACCCAGACGCCCAGCACGATCATCAGCGTGCGCTTCGGCCCGATCCGGTCGGAGAGCCAGCCCCAGAAGAACCCGGTGACCACCGCCACGACGGTCAGCAGGAGCAGGACGAACAGCGTCTCCTGGTCGCTGAAGCCCACCGCGCGGACCGCGAAGACGCTCATGACCACGATCACCGTGTTGAGCGCATCGGTGTAGAAGAAGCGGCCGAGCAGGAACCGGCTCAGGTAGGGGACCTCGCGCGCCTCGCGGATGGTCGAGACGATCTGGTTCCAGGACTCGGGGATGTCGGCCAGGCGGAAGATCGCGCCCTTCGCCGGGGGCTCCTTCACGACGACGAAGATCGGGATGGCGAACAGGCCGAAGAGGACCGCCGCGACGACGAACCGCTGCTCCACGCTGAACCCGCCGACGAGCAGGACGATCGCGACGAAGATCGTCCCCATGTAGCCCACGGCGTTGCCGAACCCGGAGACCTTGCCCCGCGTGTGCGGCGTGCTGACCTCGGGGAGCATCGCGTCGTAGTAGATGAGCGCCGACTGGTAGCTGAAGTTCGCGATGCTGTACAGGAGGATGCCCAGCGCGATCGGCGGGTACGGGATCAGGGCGCACGGGACGATCGTGAGGACGGTGAAGAACAGCAGGTACGGGAGTCGCTGGCCGCCCCGGTCGCTGATCTTCCCGAGGACGGGGCTGACGAGTGCGTTCAGCCCGACGGCCACCGCGGACGCGATCCCCAGCCACAGGTTGCCGTCGGCGTCGCCCAGGCCCTGCGTGAGCAGAAGGCCGATGGCGTTCGAGACGACCGCGAAGCTGAAGATCGTGTTCGCGAAGTCGTAGAGCGACCAGGCGACCGGCGTGCGGATCCGCCCGTCCACGGAGAGGCCACGGAGCGTCGCGACGACGTTCACGGCTCGTCCTCCAGCCCTGTCCCGCGCGGCGGGCGGGCGCCCGGCGTGATCGCCGGATCCTCCCTCGGGCGCCGATCATAGCGAGCGCGGACGTATGATCGGGCCGTGATCACGCCCGAGCGCGCCGCCTGGCGCCCCATGCAGTACGGCCACCGCCGCGCGGCGGACATCGCGGACCCGATCGTCGAGCCCCTGTGGGACGGGATCCGCGTCCTGGCGCATGTCGGCGAGGGCACGGTCGCGCTGGTGGACGAGGGCGGCCGCGACGTCACCGACCGGTTCGCGGAGGTCGCCGCGGCGATGGTCCCGGCGATCGCGGCGGACTCGGCGGTGCTCGAGGGGGTCCTGACGACGCAGGCCACCGAGTCGGGCGAGGGCGCGAAGATCGTCATGGTGCAGGCGCCGACCGCGGGACAGATGGTCGGCCAGATGTTCATGGGCAAGTCCGGCGAGCGCGCGCTCGGCGGCTCCGGGTCGTCCCGGTCACGAGCGCGGACCTCGGACGTCGTCGCGGTAGTGACGGTCGATCTGCTCGAGGTGGACGGCACCGAGCTGCTCGACATCCCGCTCCTGGAGCGCAGACGGATCCTGGAGAGCGTCGTGATGGAGGGCGACCTGGTCCGCCGCGGGGTCTTCGTCCGGCCGCCGATCTCGTCCTACCTGATCAGCTGGCCCGCGCTGGGCTTCACGCACATGGCGTACAAGGCCCAGAACGGGACCTACCGGCCGGGCGCCACCGCGGACGACTGGACGATCGCCCAGATCCCGCGCCGCTGACGGGCGGCGGGGCGGGGGCGGCGGCGGGGCCGCCGAGGCCGCCCAGGGCGCCCGCGGCCGCCACCTACTTCGTGGCCGTGACCGACGCGGCCGCGCTCGTCGGCGATGCGCTTCGCGTCGCCCGGTACGTGAAGACTACGCGCGATCCGATCGGCACCGTGGTCAGCGCGGAGATCGTCGCCGTGACCGTCTGGCTCGCGCCCGGCGCGAGCGTCACCGGCGACGGGGTGGTCGACGTGAAGCCCGCCACGACGGGGCTCGCCGTCACGGACCAGGTGAAGGTGGAGGACCCACACGCGGAGCTGTCGGGGTTCCGGATGGTCAGCGCCACCATCGCGGCCGAGCCACGGCCCAGCGAGACGAGCGACGGGGTGGCGGTGAGCGTCGGGGTCCCGCGCGTGCACCCGATCGGCGGCGTGGCCGTCGCCGTTGGCGACGGCGAAGGAGTCGGTGATGCGGACGCCGTTGGGGTGGGCGTCGGCGTGGGCGTCGCACCGGCGGCCGCCGCCACGGCCCGCGCGGCGTTCACGATCCCGGCTCCGCAGCCGAGCGGGCAGCCGTTGGTCGCGAACGGGTGCGCCGTCTGCTGCATGAGCGTCGTGACCTGCGCCGGCGTGAGTGACGGCTTGACCGCGAACATGAGCGCCGCAACGGCGGAGACATGCGGGGTGGCCATGCTGGTGCCCGAGTAGCGCGCGTAGGTCGGGGTCGTGGGGCCCTGCGTCCCGGCGTTGAGCGTGGACCACAGCGAGACGCCCGGTGCCGCGATCTCGACCGCAGACCCGTAGTTGCTGAACGACGCCTTCACGCCGTTGCGGCCGGTGGCCGCCACGGTGATGACGCCAGCGCAGTTGCCGGGCGCGTAGCTGGCGGCGTTGCTCCCCTGGTTCCCGGCAGCGACGACCACGACGGCCCCGCGCGCGTTCGCCGCGTTGACCGCCGACTGCGTGGCTGTCGGGCAGACACCGTAGCCGCCGAGCGACAGGCTCACCACCCGCGATGGCGTCGCATTGGCCGGAGCCCCGGCGACCGCCCCGCCCGAGGCCCAGACGATCGCGTCGTTGATGTCGGAGAAGTAGCCTCCCTGGGTGCCGAGCACGCGGACCGGCTGCACCTTCGCGAGGGGCGCGATCCCCGCGATGCCGGTCGCATTCCCGGCGGTCGCCACGATCGTCCCCGTCACGTGCGTGCCGTGCCAGCTGCTCGCGTGGAAGCCGTACGCGTCCGTGTACCAGTCGCCGGGGTCGGACGGGTCGGCGTCGCGCCCATTGCCGTCGTTCGCGTTCGTGATGTTCGAGACGAAGTCATACCCGGCGACCGTCTGCCCGCTCAGGTCGGGATGGCTTGTGATGCCGGTGTCCAGGACGGCCACGCGCACGCCGGAGCCGCGGGTGCGATCCCAGGCTCCCAGCAGGTCGATCCCGTAGGTGGTGCCGCTGGCGCCTTCGCTGAGGTCCCACTGGCCGACGCCGTCGTTGCACGGCGCGAAGCCGCTCCAGCACGGGTCGTTCGGCGGAGAGGCGTCCACGTGGGCGATCAGATCCGGCTCTGCGTTCGCGACGCCGGGCGTCGCCCGCAGGCTCACCATCGCAGCGCCCATCTCGGCCGACGTGAGCATCCGATCGAAGCGGTAGACGTCGCCGCCCACGGCGAGCGTGCGCTGCCAGGCGGCAGGGCGCCGCGCGGCGTCCGCGACGGCGGCGACGCGGTCCGGGCGGGCGCCGACGGACGGCCCGTCCGCCGTGGCGCCGAACGCGGTCCCGACGGAGCCGTCCACCCAGCGGACGATGACCTGGTCGGACGCTGTCAGGTCGCCGGCGAGCGGGGCGCCCGCGCCCGCGGCGCCGACCGCGATGGCGGCGACGAGGACGCTCGCGACAAGCGCAGCGGCGGAGATGGAGGCGCCGATGCGGCCGGCGCGGGCGATGGACGCGGACATGGGAGCCTCCGGCGGTGGCGAGCAGCATCATCGGGGCAGACATCCCGCGGATGTGCCACTGGCCCGAGGGTCCCGGGGGGATGGGCGGGGTGCGCGGGGCCCTCCGGGGGCCGGGGGCGAGGGGCCGGGGGCGCGGTGCCGCGGCGCGAGGGGCCGCGGCCCCGGGGCGCGGAGCCCGGGGCCATCCTCGGCCCGGGGCGGTCGCGCGCCTCCCGTGGTAGGGTCGGTCCGTGCCCCAGTCCGCCCTCACGCCGGCCATCCGCGAGGAGATCGCCCGGGTCGGCAGCGCCGACATCATGGTCGGGATCCCCAGCTACCGGAACGCGACGACGATCGGCCACGTCGTCCGTGCGGCTCAAGCCGGCCTCGTCCAGTACTTCCCGGACCTCCGCCCCGTCGTCGTGAACTCCGACGGCGGCTCCGCCGACGGGACCGGACGCGTCGTCGTGGAGACGGAGCCGCCCGACTACGTCGAGCGGATCCTCCTCGTCCGGCCCCAGAACCGCCTCACGCGCGTGAGCCTCACGTACCCAGACGTGGACGGGGTCGCCGGGAAGGGCGCCGCCCTGCGGACCCTCTTCCTCATGGCCCAGGAGCTGGGCGTCCAGGCGCTGGTCGTGGTCGACTCGGACCTCCGGTCGATCGTCCCCGAGTGGATCGAGCTGCTCGCCGGACCGGTCCTCAAGGGCGGCTACGACTTCGTCGCGCCGCAGTACGCGCGCCACAAGTGGGACGGCACGATCACGAACACCGTCACCTACCCGCTCACCCGAGCCCTGTACGGCCTGCGGATCCGCCAGCCGATCGGCGGCGACTTCGGGGTCTCCGGCGACCTCGTCGCGGCCTACCTCGAGCGCGACGACTGGGACGACGACGTCAGCCGGTTCGGCATCGACATCTGGATGACCACGGCCGCCGTGGCCGGCGGGTTCGCCGTCTGCGAGGCGCGCCTCGGCGCGAAGGTCCACGACCCCAAGGACCCGGGCGCGGACCTGGGGCCGATGTTCCGCCAGGTGGTCGCGACCGCCCTGCGGCTCGCGGCCGGCAATGCCGAGCGCTGGCTGGACGTGGCCGGAAGCCGGCCGGTGCCCGCGTATGGCTTCGAGCGCATCGCCGAGCCGCCGCCGCTCGCGGTGGACACGCTGCGCCTGCTGGGCTCCTTCCACGACGGATCGCACGCGCTGGCCGACACGTGGCGGTCGATGCTCGCGCCGGGCACCGCGGACGAGGTCCTGGCGCTCGCGGCGGAAGCCGGGCGGCTCTCCGATGCGGCCGACGCGCGGGGCGGTCACGGTGCGGCGGAGTCGCACTCGCCCGAGAGCCGGACGGAGGCGCTTGCTGATCTCGTGGCCGCGTTCTCGTTCCCGGATGACCTCTGGGCGCGGGTGGTCTACGACCTGGTCGTGACCGCGGGCAAGGGCGGCACGGCACCCGACGCCCTCGCCGCGGCCCTCGCGCCGATCTACCTGGGACGGGTCGGCTCGCTCGTCGTGGAGACGCGGCGGATGACCGGCGAGGAGGCCGAGGAGCGGATCGAGGCGCAGGCCCGGGCCTTCGAGCGCCTCAAGCCGACCCTGGTGCAGCGGTGGCGAAACGAGGTCGGCGCATGAGCGCGAGGCGCGAGGCGGCCCGCGGCGCCGGCGCGATCCGCACAGCGCCGTCCGTCATCGGAGTCACGCCTGTCGGCCGGGCGGGTCCTGTCGGCCGGCGACCCGTGCCCTCCGCGGCTGCGGCGCTGGCACCGCTGGCACGGCAGTCCGCCGTGGAGCGGCGCTTGCGCTCGTCCTCGCCGCTCCGGCACGGGATCGCCGTCCACCACCCGCCGATCCGGCCGACGGGACCCGCCGGGCCGGCCACGATCGTGGAGGAGCGCCCGTGATCGAGCCGACCCCGCTCCGGATGCGCGTCCTGCTCCCCGTCGCGAACCCCGCGACCGCCGAGGAGCTCGTCCGGGTCGCCGCCTCGCTCCTGGACCCCAAGGCGGGGACGCTCACCGCGCTCGGGATCGTGGAGGTCCCCGAGGAGATGCCGCTCTCCGAGGGCGCGGCGCGTGCGCGGCAGGCGCGGCGGCTCCTCCAGCGCGTCCTGGAGTACGGGCCGCCCGGCACGCGGATCGAGCCGATCGTCCGGATCGGACGGCGGGCGGCCGACGGCATCCTGGAGGTCGCCCGCGAGGAGGGGTCGGACCTGGTCGTGTTCGGCTGGGCCGGGACCGGCGGCCACGGCATGCCGCGCCCGGGCATCCCGGCCGCCGGCGCGGACACGGCCGCAGCCGCCCCCGCCCCCGGCCGCCGCCAGCGGAAGAAGCCCGCCCCGCCGCCGGTCGAGCACGTCTACAGCCCCACGATCGACGCGGTCCTGCGCGACGCTCCCTGCGACATCGCCGTCGTCAAGCAGCGCGGCACCGGCCCCTGGCGCCGGGTGCTCGTCCCCGTACGCGGCGGCCCCCACGCCGAGCTCGCGGTCCGCTTCGCCGCCGCCATCGCCGAGCGCGACGGCGCGACGCTCACGGTCCTGCACCTCCTCCCGTCCGGGGCGTCCGCCGCAGTCCGTGCCCAGGCCGAGAAGGCGCTGGTCGCGTTCGTCCGTCGGTTCGCCCCCGAGGGTGCCGAGTCGGTCGTCCGAGAGACCAGCAACGTCCGCTCCGCCATCCTCCGCGAGGCCGCTTCCGCCGACCTCCTCGTCATGGGCGCCTCCGCCGTGGATGCCGGCAACGAGCTCTCCCTCGTGGGCTCCCTGCCCGAGGAGGTCGCCGAGCGCGCGTCCTGCTCCGTCGTCGTCGTCCGGACCCGCGAGCGCATCGGCCGTCAGACCTTCGAGCAGCTCGCCGCCCGCGCCGACACCCTCGCCGCCGTCGAGCGCGCCGCCGAGGCGTCCCGGTCGGTCCCCGCCCGCGTGGATCGCTGGTTCGGCGAGAGCAACTTCCACCACGGCGAGTACGACGACCTCGAGCGCCTCGTCGCCCTGAAGGAGCGCCGAGGGCTCACCGTCAGCCTGGTGCTGCCCGCCCTCAACGAGGCCGAGACCATCGGCCCGATCGTGGCCCGTGCGCGGCGCGACCTGATCGAGCGCGTCCCGCTGGTGGACGAGCTGCTCGTCATCGACTCCGCCTCCACCGACGACACCGTCCGGATCGCGCGTGACGCGGGTGCGCGCGTGATCCTCCACCCCGACGTCCTGCCGCGGTACGGGAGCTACCGGGGCAAGGGCGAGGCCCTGTGGAAGAGTCTGTACGAGACGCGGGGCGACATCGTCGCGTGGTGCGACACCGACGTGCGCGACTGGTCGGCCCGGATGGCGTACGGGACCATCGGCCCGCTGCTGGAGGAGGAGCGGCTCCAGTACGTGAAGGGCTACTACCAGCGCCCGATCGTCGAGGGTGGCATCCTCCGCGAGGGCGGTGGCGGCCGCGTGACCGAGCTCGTCGCGCGCCCGCTGGTCAACCTCTTCTTCCCCGAGCTCTCCGGGTTCATCCAGCCGCTCGCCGGCGAGTACGCCGGCCGGCGGACCCTGCTCGAGTCGATCCCGTTCTTCACCGGCTATGCCGTGGAGATCGGCCACCTCGTCGACGCGCTCGAGCGCGTGGGACTTGCGGGGCTGGGGCAGGTGGACCTGGACCGGCGCGTGCACCGCAACCAGGACCTCGAAGGCCTGTCGCGGATGAGCTTCGTCATCCTCCAGGCGGTCATGCGGCGGCTGGAGGAGCGCCACCGCGCGCGCCTCTTCGCCGAGCTGGGCTCCACGATGAAGCTGCCCCGGTCCGACGACGACCGGCTCTCGCTCGAGGTCATCGAGCTGGCCGACCACGAGCGGCCGCCGATGATCCGCATCCCCGAGTACCTCGAGCGCCGCCAGGCGGGCGGCGCGGTCCCGGATCCCCTCGGGATCGGCTGACGGCGATGACGGACGGGTGGGAGGACCGGCCGACGGCGCAGCCACCCACGGAGGCCCGCCCGGGCACGGACGCCGCCCCCGGGACCGGAGGACGGCCCGGCCCCACGGGATGGCCGGGCGCGGGCGGCGACCGTCCGGGCCCGGGAGGCCGCGCGCTCCGCGTCGTCGTCGCGCCCGACTCGTTCAAGGGCTCCCTCACCTCGGTCGAGGCCGCCGACGCGATCGCCGCCGGCTGGCTCGCCGCGCGGCCCGGCGACACGGTCGAGCGCGTCCCCCTCGCCGACGGCGGTGCCGGTTCCACGGACGCGCTGCTCGCGGCCGGCGGCTGGGAGCCGCGCGAGACGGCCGTGCACGACCCACTCGGCCGGACCGTGGACGCGCGATGGCTGGCGGACGTCGAGGGTCGGCGGGCGTTCGTCGAGATGGCGGAGGCGAGCGGCCTCGCGCGGGTGCCCGCCGAAGCGCGCTCTTCCGCCGCGGGCCGCGCGAGCACGCGCGGGACCGGCGAGCTGGTCCGGGCCGCGCTCGATGCCGGCTTCCTCGACATCGTGCTCGGCGTCGGCGGGAGCGCGACGACCGACGGCGGCTCCGGTGCGCTCGTCGCGCTCGGCGCCAGCGTGCGCGACCGGCGCGGCGACCCGGTGGCGCCCGGCGGCCTCGGGCTCGCTGACGTGGCGACCGTGGACCTCGACGGCCTCGACGCGCGGCTCGCCCACCTGCGCCTGCGGATCGCCTCGGACGTGACCAACCCGCTCTGCGGGCCGTCGGGTGCAGCGGCCGTCTACGGGCCGCAGAAGGGCGCGTCGCCGCCGGACGTCGAGCGGCTGGACGCGGCGCTCGCGCACTGGGCGGAGGTCCTGACGGCCGCCGCCGGCCGGGAGGCGGCCGACGAGCCGGGCGCCGGCGCCGCCGGCGGCACGGCGTTCGCGTTCCTCGCCATCCGCGACCGGCTCGGGTCGCTCGGGCTCGTGCCCGGCGTGGCTCTGCTCGCCGAGGAGGTGGGCCTGCGCGAGCGGATCGCCGCCGCCGACGTCGTCGTCACCGGCGAGGGTCGCATCGACGCGCAGACCGCCTTCGGCAAGACCGCCCTGGGGGTCGCCCGCATCGCGCGGGAAGAGGCGACGCCGTGCGTCGCGATCGGCGGGGCCGTCGAGCCGGCGGGGGCGGCCGCGCTCGCAGGGCTCGGCGCGGTGGCGGTGGCCGCCGTGACCGCCCCGACGACCGTCGAGGCGGCGATGGCCGCACGCGCCGAGCCGGTGGCACGGGCGGCCGAGCGCGTCGCGCGCCTGGTGTCGCTCGGCTTGCAGCTCGCGGAGCCCGAGCCGTGACGCGCCCGCATCCCGCAGCTGCCGCCGGGGACGGCGCGTCGCGCGACGCGACCGCCGGCGGCGACGCGAAGCCGGACCCCGCCACCGAGCCGGACCGCGTCGTCGGCCGCGGTCGTCCGAGACCCGCCCCTGCCGCTGCCCGCCCTCGCGCGCGTCGGAAGGCCGGCAGCGATCCGGCCGTCGCCTGGGCCCGCAGGCTCGCCCGTTCACGGCCCGGGCTCGTCGCGGACGTCCTCGACCGGCTCGTCGTCGTCCACGGCCGGCCCGTCTGGGAGCCCAGGCTCGACGGCACCA
Source organism: Chloroflexota bacterium (assembly GCA_029778235.1). GTDB lineage: Bacteria > Chloroflexota > Limnocylindria > Limnocylindrales > CSP1-4 > CAIYQJ01. The sequence goes on from JAKOQS010000043.1 coordinate 17,508, forward strand.
GCGAGCTCGTCCTCACGATCCTTTCCCAGAACACGTCGGACCTGAACTCCGAGCGCGCGTTCCAGGCACTCCGCGCCCAGTACCCGTCGGAGGTCGGGCCCGTCGAGGTCCACCGCGTGGCCGTCCCTGGCGGCGACGAGCGCGCCCCCGATGGCTGGGGCGGCGTGGGGATGGACCCCGGGCGTCCGCCCGACTGGTGGGCGGTCGAGTCGGCCCCCCTGCCCGAGCTGGTCGAGACCATCCGTTCCGGCGGCCTGGCCGAGCAGAAGGCACCGCGGATCCAGTCGGCCCTGCGGACCATCCGGGAGGAGCGGGGCGACCACCGGCTCGACTTCCTCGCCGACCTGCCCGCGCGCGAGGCTCGCGACTGGCTGACGCGGATCCCGGGGATCGGCCCGAAGACCGCGTCCGTGGTTCTCCTGTTCTGCTACGGCACGCCGCTGATGCCCGTCGATACGCACGTGGAGCGGGTCTCGAAGCGGATCGGCCTCCTGCCGGCCGACGCGTCCCTCGAGCTCGCCCACGAGGCGTGGCTCCGCCTGGTCCCCGAGGACCGAGCATACGAGGCGCACGTCAACCTCATCACGCACGGCCGGCGGATCTGCGACGCGCGCCGCCCCCGGTGCGGGCTCTGTCCGGTGGCGGAGCGGTGCCGGTTCCTGGACCGGAAGGCGCGGTAGCGTCGGAGCGCCCCGTGCGGCCCCGGACCGGCGGCGGGCCACGGCACGGACCGGTGGAGGGCGCTGTGGCGGGCGCGTCGCGTCAGGCGGCGGGCCACGGCACAGACCGGTGGCGGGCGCTGTGGCGGGCGCGTCGCCCGAGTCCGTGGCCGGCGGCACGGAAGCCTCAGGCGGCGGCACGGACGCCCCTCATGATCTTCACCTGGTGAAAGCGATCGGGCCTTCACCCGCGCTCCCTGCGGCACGGATCGCAGATCCTCTTCATCGGGTGAAGACGCGCTGCATGGACAGCTCCCGGCGACGCTGAGCGGCGCCGCCAGCCTCGGATCGGGTGCCTGAGGGCGGGTGGATCCTCGATGCGGTGAAGATCCGGTCAGCTCATCGGGCCGGTCCCTTTCACCTGGTGAAGGCCGCGGCCCGTTCCTTTCACCAGGTGAAGACCGAAGGCTCGTCTCTTCAGGTGGTGAAGACGCAGCGCGATCCGGGCACCCAAGGAAGGCCGCCAAGGGCAACCGGCCAGCACGGCAGCCCGCCCGGCCGGAGCGGCACCGGCCGGCATCGGCCGGCCGGACGGACATGCGCGGCCCGGCGGGACCCGCCGGGCCGCGCCGCCTCTTCGCCCCGGGGCGTGCCACTGCCCGCCGGCGGCCGTGGCGGGCACTCCCCGGGACCACCCGCCCCCACCCCCTGACCCGCCCCGACCCTCTGGCCGCCCCCGGCCCCCACCTATACTCGCCGCATGAACCCGGCCGGGGGGATCTTCCCGAGCGTCATGGTCGTCGACGACGACCCGCGGCTCCTGGTGCTGCTCGCCGACCAGCTGCGGGACGACGGCTACACCGTGGTCACGGCCCGCGACGGCACGGAGGCGCTCCGCCGCCTGGAGTCCGGCTGGCCCGACCTCGTGATCATCGACCTGATGATGCCCGGCATGGACGGCCTGACCCTCGCCCGGGAGATCAAGTCGAGGGCCGACCTCCCCATCGTCGTCCTCTCCGCGATCGACGCCGGCGACAGCAAGGCCACGCTGCTGACCGAGGTGGCCGAGGACTACGTCACCAAGCCCTACCACTACCCCGAGCTGCGGGCACGGATCGAGCGGATCCTCCGCCGCCTCGGCGACCGTGTGCCCAGGCGGAGCCTGGTCCTGGGACCCGACCTCGTCCTGGAGCTGCACCAGCGGGCGGCCATCGTGGCGGGCGAGCGCGTCACCCTGACGCCCACGGAGGGCCGCCTGCTGTACGCGCTGGCGGCGAACCTGGGGCAGGTCGTCGCGACGGAGACCCTCCTGGAGCGCGGGTGGGCCGCCACCGAGGACGCGGACAAGACCTACGTCTGGGTCACGATGCGCAGGCTGCGCCAGAAGATCGAGGTGGACCCGAACCGGCCCGTGCACCTCCTGACGGTCCGGGGCGTGGGCTACCGGCTGGTCGAGACGCCCGGCGCGGGCGAGAGCGCGGCGGCCGCCCCGGGGGCGGACGCCGCCGAGGCCACGGCTCCGGATGCGACCGACGGACCGGCCCGGGCCGACATGCCGGGCGTGACCCCGGGGACCGTCGCCAACGATGCCTCCTCGGCCGACCCGGGGCCCCCCGACCGCGGCCGACGCTCGTGAAGACCCCCGACGCCCCCGATCCCATCGGCAGCGGGCCCTCACTCCGCACGCGCGTCACCGCGGCGGTCCTCGTCGCGGCCGTGGTCCCCGTCGTCGCCCTGGCGGTCGTCCTCGCGATCGCCGACAGCTGGAACGCGGACCCGATCGTCGGCCGCGCCGCCCTGCTCGCGATCGTGCTCGCGGTCGCCCTCGGGCTGGGGATCGCCGTGTACGTCATGAGCGCGGTCACGGGTCCCATGCGACGGATCGTCGAGGCGGTGGAGCGCACGGCCGGCGGCACCCCGGCCCCGATCGCGGTCACCGGCGAGGACGAGATCGCGCGCCTCGCCGAGACCCAGAACCGGCTCGCCGCCGACGTCGAACGCCGCGCACGCGAGCTGGCCCGGATCCGGTCCGCGGCCGCGTCGGCCACCCCGTCGGCGGGCGTCGAGCCGCTGCTGTGGTCCGCCCGGGATGAGGTCGTCGAGGCGTTCGGCCTGATCGATGCCCACGTGCTGCGTGCGGACCCCGACACGGTCCCCGCCGACGAGCGCATCCCCGGCGAGCCGATCCCCATCCGTGCCGAGCTGCGCGCCGGGGAGGACCGGCTTGGCCTCATCGTCGGGCGGCTGCCGGCGACCCGGACGTGGGAGCGGTCGGACCAGGATCTCCTGGAGCTGTACGGCGTGGTGGTGGGAGTGGCGATGCGCAACGCCGACCTGTTCGCCCGGGTCGAGGAGCAGAACCGCGCCCTGATGGCGGCCGACGAGGTCAAGGACGACTTCCTTCGCGGCGTCAGCCACAACCTCCAGACGCCCCTCGCACGCATCCGCGGGTACGCGGAGCGCATCTCCGACGAGACGAGCGATCCCCGCGCCCGCGTCATCGCGGAGCAGAGCGAGCGGCTCTCGCGGATGGTCCGGCAGTTGCTCACCGTCACCCGCGTGGACGCCGGGACGCTCCGGCCGCGGCTGGAGGTGCTCGCCCTGGGCCCACGGGTGCGCCGGACGTGGGAGGCTCTCGATGCCGAGGGGGTCGACCTCGACCTGCGGGACGACAGCGCCGGCTGGCTGGCGATCGCCGACGGCGGGCAGGTGGACCAGGTGCTCTGGGCGCTCCTCGACAACGCCGTGAAGTACGGCGGCGGGGCGCCCGTCACGGTGTCCATCGCCCCCGGCGAGCCGGGGGAGCTCCGGCTGACGATCGCGGACGGCGGCCCGGGGATCGACCCGGCCGACCGGGACCGGCTGTTCGGCCGGTTCGAGCGCGGGAGCCGGAGGCCGGGGATGACGGACCTTGCAGGCCTGGCGGCCTCGGAGCCGGCAGCGGGCCAGACGGCGACGGCGGCGGAGGCCGGCGGCTCGACGGCGAACGAGCGTCCGGCCCCCGATGCGGCCGAGGGATCCGGCCTGGGCCTCTACGTCTCGCGCGCCCTGTGCCGCGCGATGGGCGGCGATCTCCTGCTCGAGCCCGACGCCGCCGGCCGCGGCGCTGCGTTCACGCTCCTGATGCCCGCGGAGATCGCCGAGGAGAGCTGATCGGGCGACGCGAGGTACGGTGGTCGCGGTTCCCCGTCGTGGTGAGCCCGCCGCGGCCCCTCGCGCCGGTGATAGGCTCGCGCCGATGGCCACGCGAGGACGGCGGGTGCGACAGATGACCGGGCGGACCGGGGCGGCGGGGGCCGGGAGGACAGCCATGGCGGCCGATGGGCGGAGCGTCGGATCGGGGGCGGGGACGGCCGGCCCGCACGGCCACGGTGGTCCCGGCGACGGCGGGAGCGGACAGGGGCCGGGTGGTCCGGCACAGGGTGGCCCGGGACAGGTCTCCGCCGGGCAGGGCGGCCCGGCGGAGACGTCGCAGACCGGCACGACGATCCCCCGGGGAACGCAGACGCTGCGCACCGTCGCCATCGAGCGTCGCCTGGACGCCACGCCTGACCGCGTGATCCGCTGCTGGACCGACCCGGACGAGCTGATGCGCTGGTTCCCGGTCCGGGTGGATGGATCGCTCGCGGTCGGCGCGCGCACGACGCTCGTCTGGCCGCGCGAGCAGGTCTGGTGGGAGGTCACCGACCTCGTGACACCCAGCCGCTTCACCTTCCGCTGGCCCTGGGACGCGGACGAGATGCTGGTGACGAACGTGACGGTCTCACTTGAAGCCGAAGGGTCGGGGACGCGCCTGCTGCTGACGGACGGCCCCTTCCCGATCGACCGGCCCGGCGGCCTCGACGCCTGGGCGGAGGCGCTCGAAGGCTGGGGCGAGGCCCTGACGCTCCTCCGCGGCTACGTGGACTTCTCGGTCGACCTGCGCGATCGCCCGTAAGGGGCGCGACCCTGCGGCGCCTGCGCCGAGCGCCGGGTCCTCGGCGCGCACCGGCACGAGGACGCCCGCGCACCGGTGCCGGGGGGTTACGGCAGCCGGCGCGCGGGCGCGGTGGCCCCGTGCCGCGGGGGGCGTGCGCGGCGTGGGACCGGTGCCCGTGAGCGTCGCGGTGTCCGCGCCCTCGGTCGCTCGGGACCGATGGCACGACGCGCCTCGGCGCGTGTGGGCTCAGGGAGTGTCCCTTCTGGCGTCCGCCGGAGGCCTCGACCGTCACATCCACGAGGTGGACCCGGTGCCCTCGTCGCCCGTCGGGCACCACGTGGGAGATCGCCGTCGATCGCGCCGGCGGCCTCCGTCGCCAGCGGCATGATGGGCGACGCCGGCCGGGCGCGACAGTGCCGGTCGTCGCTCCGGACGGTCGCGAGAGCGGGCGCAGGCCGATGAAGCCGAGCCGGTTGCCCCGTCCCGCCCACGCGGCACCTCCCCGCGGCCCCGGCCTGCGCCGCTCGGGTCGCCGGATATCACCGGGGGGACTGGTGGGGCGCGGGACGTCACCACCCATCACCCCGAGGACTGGATGGCGACGCGGACTGTGGTGGGCGAGCGTGGACCAGCCGGGCGCACGCGGCGATGCCGCGTCTTGCAGTCCCCGGGGTGATATCCGGCGGCGGCGGTCCTATCCGGCGGCTGCGGCCCATCCGCCGCCCCGGCCCCGGGGGGGCACCGCGCCCCCCGGGGGGCCTCGCTCGCCCCCGGTCCCTCGGTGGCGCCCCGGCCGCCCCGGTCCCTCGGTGGCGACCCCGCCGCCCGCCGCGGCCCCAGCCGGCGGCGACCCCGCCGCCCGCCCCGGGCCCGCCTCAGCCGCTCGCGCTAGCAGCGCAGGAAGCCCTCGCCGTTCGGGTCAGGCGCCGGCGGCGCGCCCTTGAAGACGTCGCGGATGGCGGCCCGCATCCGGGTGACGTCGGCCGACGTGACGGACTCGCCGTACGTCGGTGGCGTGAACGCCACCCGCTTGATCCGCTTCGTGTCGACGTGCTGCGCGAGCGCGAGCAGGGAGGGCAGCTGGGCCGAGGGGATGTTCGTCCAAAGGGATTCCTTCGCCACCTTCACGAGGTCGGGCAGGCGCGGGAGCATCGCGCACGGGTTCATCTGCTTGCGCAGCGCCACGAGCACGAGCTGCTGGCGGCCCATCCGGCCGTAGTCGGAGTCCTGGTGGCGCGTCCGGGCGAACGCGAGGGCGAGGGAGCCCGACAGCGTCTGCGGGCCGGGCTCGATCTCGAGGACCATCGTCCCCGACCCGTCCTCCTTCGGGTAGTTCCGGTCGTAGATCCGGTACGGCACGTCGATCCGCAGGCCGCCGAGCGCGTCCACGAGCTTCACGAACCCGTTGAGGTCGGCGGCCGCCACCCCGTCGATCGTCCGCCCGGTCAGGTAGGCGTACAGCTCCGCGACCGCCCGGTAGCCGCGGGTCGTCTTCGAGCCGGTGAAGAGGTCGGGATGGCTCTGGGCCCACCGGTAGTAGCCGCTGAGCATCTCGGGGAAGCAGCGGCACGTGAACGCCCTGGCGATCCGCGGCGGCAGCGGGACGTTGACCAGGTTGCGCGGGAAGCCGAAGATCGCGGCCCGCCCGGAGGCGATGTCCACGCTGACGAGCATCATCGAGTCGGTGCGCAGCCCATCGCGACCGGGACCGGCGTCGCCGCCCAGGACCAGGACGTCCAGCCGCCCGTCCTTCGCCCAGTACGGGACGTCCGCGGAGGCCGGCGTGGGGCTCGCGCCCGGGGAGGATGCACCCGGGGAGGCCGACGACCCGGCCTGGCCGGAGCCCGGGGGCGTCGCCCCGGCGGACCCGACGGAGCCGTCCCCGGGGTCGAGGGAGGCCGGCCCCTGCGGGCCGGTCGCAGACCCGGGGCTGCCGAAGACGTCCGGGCCCGCCGAGCCGTCCGGGGTCGGGACGAACGACGCCGACCCCACGATCGCACTGGCCGCCGGCATCCCGGCCGCCGTCCCCGTGGCGCCCGCGCCGCCGGTCGTGCCCGCGCCGCCCGCCGTGCCCGCGTCGCCGGTCGTGCCCGCGCCACCGCCCGTGCTCGCGTCCCGCGCGAGCGGGCTCCCGTCCGGGCCCAGGGCGACCGCGCTCGGGTCGGTCGCATCGAGCGCCTGGCCGGCGAACGCCGCCGCGCCGGCCTCGGCGTCCGCACCGCCGCCGTCGCCCCAGTCCGGCCCATCGCCGCTTCCCCCGGCGAAGACCCCGGAGACCAGGTCGTACGCGTTCCAGTCCACCCACGCGACCGTGCCCTGGAGCGCGATCGTCACGACGATCAGCGCCGCCATCGCCACCGCGCCGATCCGCACCGCGCGCTGCGTCCCGGGGCCGCGGCGGACCCCCGCTGCGACCCGGTACGCGTCCCAGATCGCCGCCACCCGGTAGACAAGGAACGCCACATCCAGGACGAGGAGCAGCAGGAGCCACGTCGGCTGGATCAGCAGGCCGACGAGATACCCGGGGTCGCGCACCGCGGCGACGAACAGGACCGCCACGCCCAGGACAACGAGCGTCGGGAGGGCCCAGAGGAAGGCGCGGCGCCGCTGACCGGCATACGCCTGGCCGAGCCCGGGGAGCAGGAACGAGAGGAGCGCCGCCAGGGCGGGGCTGGGCCGCGGGTATCGGACCGCCTGGCTCCCCGGGAGGGTCGCCGGCGTGGCGAAGTCCATCGAGTGCCTCGTGCGTGCCCGGCGCGAGAGGCGGGCGTCGATCCGGCGCCGTCTCCGGCGCGGACGGCAATGCTACTCCCGTGGTGCCGCCGCGCCAGAGTCCGATGGTCCTGCGGGGTCACGGGTGGTGCCGGCCCGGGCCGCGCGGGCGAGGCCGGCCACCGGACCTCACGACCCGGACGGCGGCCGCCGTCCCCAGGCCCAGCGGCGCCGTTCGCCGGTGCTACAGTCGCCGCGTGAGCGAGCCGGCTGCGGCCGAGAGCGGGCAGGCCCTCGCGCGGGCCGGCATCGTCGTCCTGGCCGGGTACGGCATCGCGCGGGCACTCGGCTGGCTGCGCGTCGTCGTCATCAGCACGACGTTCGGCGCCGGGCCCGAGCTCGACGCCTTCTACGCGGCGTTCCGGCTCCCCGACCTCGTGTTCAACCTGGTCCAGACAGGCGCGCTGACGGCCGCACTCGTCCCGCCGATCGCCGCGCTGGTCGCGACCGGCCGCACCCAGCGCGCGTGGCACGTCGCGTCGTCGATCTCAGTCCTCGTCGCCGTCGCGTCGGCCCTGTTCGGCGTCGTCCTGCTCGTCTGGGCGCCCCAGCTCGTCTCCGTCCTGGCGCCCGGGTTCGGCCCTGCCAGGTCGGCCCTCACGGTCGAGCTCGTCCGGATCATGGCGATCGGGCCGCTCCTGCTCTCGCTCGGCGCGGTCGTCACGAGCGTCCTCAACGCCACCGGCCGTTTCGCGGCCTCCATGGCCGCCCCCATCGCGTACAACATCGTCACCATCGCGGCGGCCATCCTCCTGCCGCCCCTCATCGGCGCGCGCGGCCTGGCGCTCGGCACGGTCCTGGGGGCGGCGGCCTTCCTGATCGTCCAGCTGGTCCCGGTCTGGCGTGTCGGCTTCCGGTTCTCCCGGCGGATCTCGTTCCGCGAGCCGGAGGAGCGCGACGCTGCCGTCAACCTCCTGCCACGCGCGTACGGCCTGGGCATCGGCCAGCTGCAGCTGATCATCGCGACCACGCTGGCGTCGGGGCTCGCGTTCGGGTCGGTCGCCGCCTTCGCGATCGCGTTCACCGTCTACACGATCCCCGTGCTCACCCTGGCGGTCCCGCTGGGCGTCGTCGCCCTGCCTGCCCTGACCGCGCGATTCGCGCGGGGCGAGCGCAGCGACTACGCAGCGCTGTTCGCGCAGACGCTCCGCCTCATGCTGTTCGCGATGCTGCCGATCGCGGGCGTGGGCATCGTCCTGCGCACCGAGCTGGTGACGATCCTCTTCAACTACGGCAAGTTCGACGTGCGCGCGGTGACGATGACGTCGAACGTCCTGCTCTTCCTCCTGCTCGGGCTCACGGCGGACGCGCTGAACGTCCTGCTGGTCCGCGCCGTCTACGCCCGCGGCGGGACGTGGGTGCCGGTCGCGTCGGGGAGCGCCCAGCTCGCGGTGACGGCGGCTCTTGGGTCGTTCCTGGTGGGTCAGCTCGGGCTCGCGGGGATCGCGGCCGCGTTCGCCGCCGCCTCGTGGACGGAGGCCGGGATCCTGTTCGTCTCGGCCGCGAGGACGCGCGGGGTCGTGGACGTGGGCCTGGTGGCGCGGGGAGCGGCGCTCTTCGTGCCGGCAGCCGTGGTCGCGACGCTGGTGGCGTGGGGGGCCGAACGCGTCCTGTTCGAGCTCGGCTTCGACGCGGGCAAGGCGGCCGCGCTGCTCCAGCTGCTGGTCGCGGGGTCCGCGGCCGTCGCTGCGTACGTGGCGGCATCGGCCATCCTGAGGATCCCCGAGCTGCCGACGCTGGGCCGTCTGCTCATCGGCGCGCTGCGCGGAGAGCGGCCGGCGATGGCATAGGCACGATCGGGGAACGGCAGAGCGGAGGTGGGCCGTCCGGGGTGCAGCGGCCTCGGGTCGGTCATCCGGTGCGCCGCGTGACGCGCGACGCCGGCGGCGCGGTCAGGGACCGGGCGGGGCCGGCTTCGTCCTGCGGCCGTCCGGGGCGAGGAGCCCTACGGCGCGATGACGAGCGTGGCGGCGGACGCCGCCGACCAGCGGCCCGCCATGTCGCGGGCGCGGACGGTCACGACGTGCTGGCCCGGGGTCAGGCCCGCGGTGGAGACGAGCGCCTCGACCCGCAGCGAGCCGCGGCCCGCGTCGATGCGGCCGGCTCCGAGCGCATCCACGACGACGGTGCCGTCGACGGCGACCTGCCAGCCGGCGACTCGGCCGAGCGTGTCGGCGTCGGCGACGGTGGAGGACACGGTCACGGTCGATCCCGCCGGGACGGTCGCGACCGCCCGCGGCGCGGCCGGCATCGGGTCTCCAGCCGGCCGCGATCCGCTCGACCCGGCGCCACTCACGAGGGCGTCCGGTGCCAGGTCGATGCCGCGGACCGCGGGCACGCGAGAGTCCAGGCGGTTGGCGGGCCCGCCCTTGGCGAAGACACAGGCGTAGAACTGGCCGCCCGTCCCGTATGCCGTGGTCGCGGTGCCCGCGGCTGCCCCGCACCCGAACCGGTCGTAGTCGCCCAGCATGATCCCGTGGTGGAGCGGCGAGTCGGTCCACTGACGCAGCGCGGTCGCGGCGGTCCGGGAGACACGGGTCTCGCCGGTCGCGGCGGCGCAGTCGAAGTCCCGCGATCCAGGTGGGCATCCGAAGTGGTACGTCACCATCGAGGACGACTCGTAGTTGTAGGCGAGGATCTCGCCCGTCGCGCCGCGGTAGCCCCAACCCGGCATCACGTCCACGATCTCCAGGCCCGGGCACCCCGAGAGCACATGCGTCAGGCCCGCGTGAGCGGCGATGTCGAGAGCGCGGCCAGGCGTGGTGCCCGACCGCGGACAGGCGAAGGACGCGTCGTGGGCCCGACTCGAGAGGAGGAGATCGACCGTCAACGGCTTGAGTCCGGCAGCCTTCCGCTCGCCGTTGATGAGCGCGACGATCTCGGAGCGTGCGGAGTCGCGCGCGAAGGGGACATCGGCAGCCCGGACCGGAGCGGCCGACGCGGTGACGACCGCGAAGAGGAAGGCCACGAGGAGCGCCGAACCAAGGGCATGGACGAGGGAGGAACGTCGGCGCTGGTCAGGTCCGGGCATGGGACGATGGTCGCCCACGCGCGTCGCCGAAAGTATGGGCGGATGGTCCCGGCGTACCCCTGACGAAGGCGTGTGGCGCCCCGGCACCGCCCGCGCGGACTGCGGTGCATGGACGCGCCGGCCGCGCAGATCCGTCCGGCGCCGTGCCGGGGCGGCGGGCCATCTGGCGCCGGGGCGAGCGGGGACACGGCGCGCCGGGGCGGAGCCTGCGCCGTCGGGGTCGCGGCCGATCAAGCCGGGCAGGCCGGCGCGCGCCCGGGGCGCGCGGCCGGCGCTCCGGGGCCGAGGGTGGCCGTCGGAGGCCGGGAGCGGACGCCGGGCGGGAGCCGTCCCCCGCCCGAGCCGCCCTTCTGGATCAGCGGTTGCCGCCGAAGATCCGCAGGAAGTAGAGGAACAGGTTGATCGCGTTCAGGTAGAGCTGGAACGCGCCGAAGATCGCGCTCTTGTCCGGCCCGAGCCACGCCGCCAGTCGACCGGTCGCGATCTGCTGCACGGTGTACGCCGTGAGGCCGGTGAACACGACGACGCCGACGACGCTGATGATGAAGTTCAGCGTCTCCCAGCCGATGAAGATGTTCACGACGCTGGCGATGATGATCCCGATCAGGGCCATCACCAGGTAGCCGGCCATCGTGGCGAGGTTGCGGCGGGTCACGAGGCCGTAGATGGCCGCCCCGCCGAACATGCCGCCTGCAGCCGCTGCCGCGGAGACGACGGTGGTCGTGGAGTAGCCCATCGCCCAGATGATCACGGCGATGGTCGCGCCCATCGTGGCCGCGTACACGAAGAAGAGCAGCGTGGCGATGGTGGCGCTGATGCGGGTGATCGCGAGCCCCAGCCCGAAGCCGATCACGAGCTGGACGATGATGATCGGCAGGTAGAGACCGGCGACGCGCTCGAGGATCGCCTCGTTGGTCAGGGTGAACCAGCCGACGACGCCAGTGAGGGCGAGCGCCAGGAACATCCACACGAACGACGCGGTCAGCCAGCCCGCGAAGGCCTTCGACTGCGTGTCGATCCGCTCGGCAGGGCGACCGGGCGCGGCCGTCGAGGCCGGGGAGGTGGGTCGGGTCATCGTCATCGGTGACTGGTCCCTCCAGGTGGGTGTCGGTCGATCGGATGGAGGTTCGCGGTGCTGTCGGTGGTTCGGTGCGGATCCGTGGTGCGAGTCCGTGGTGCGGCGTCTGCGACGACGGCCGGCTGGCCGCCGGGCCGGGGCGCGGCGTGGACCGGTCCGGCGCCCGAGGAATCGCGATCGACGGCCCGTCGCGGTCGGGTCCGGGCCCCGGTTCGTCTGGGGCCGGTCCAGGCCGTTCTGTCAGGGCCGCTTGCGCCCCCTGCCTCCCGGAAGGCTACCAGAGGGATCCTGATGGAACCTTCGCCGCGGGTGTCCGCGTGGATGTGACCGGCCGGGGTCGGGGGTGGCCGGGCCGGGGGCGGCGGGGCCGGGCCGGGGGCCGGGCCGGGGGCGGGTTCGGGGCCGGAGGCGGGGCCGGGCCGGGGGCGGGGGCGACTTGTGCCGGGACCCTGCCGTGCAGGGATCCTGCACGTGGTGAAGACGAACGTGGCGCTCTTTCACCTGGTGAAAGCAGCCGCCGGTCGAGGGCCTCATCGGGGCGGACCCGGGCGGTCTGGAGTCGGAGAAGGGCCGCCCGGGATCCCCTGAATGCCGATCGCAAGGCGCAGAGGGTCTTCCCGGTCGCTCTCGCACGACCCGGTGGTCGATCCTTTTCACCACCTGCAAGAACCGTGCAGGCGTGGGACGCGGCGGACGGCGACGGAGGTCGCTGCTTTCACCACGTGAAAGCCGAGCCTCGGCGCGCCGCCGCTCTTAGCTTCGGACGCCACTCCACGCCCGGGTCCGGCGCCATGGCCGAGCGTGGGACGCGGAGGTGCTCGAACGTCATCCGTCAGCCGCGTGGCGCGGCCCACGCGCGGGAGGGGAGCCGCGAGACGCGGCCCGCGCGCGAGAGGGGAGCCGCGCGACGCGGCCCGCGCGCGGGAGGGGAGCCGCGTGGACGGCGATGGTCGGCCCGAACGGCGGCCCGGGTGGCCTCCGCCGTCCTACGGCGGCGAGCAGAGGATGCCTCACGGCGGTCGACTCGAGCTCGACGGCGGATCATCCGTCGATGCGCAGCGGGAGCGGCCCGATCAGGGGGCGGCCCGATCAGGGGGCGGCCCGATCAGGGGGCGGCCCGATGCGACCGTCGGCTCGGCTGTCGCTGCCGCCACCCGAGGTGGCGGCAGCATGGATCCGGGCTGCGCCCGGCGGCCGCCGGGCGCAGCGCCGCTCACAGGGCCCACCCGCCCCGCCGCGGCCACACTCCGCACCGCCGCGGCCACGCCCCACCGCGGCCGCACTTCGCCCCGCTGCGGCCACGCCCTCTCCCCTACGGGTAGTCGACCGCCTCTCCCGGCATCGTCACCAGCACTCGCACCTCGGGCGCGAAGTTCGCCGCGTGCTCGGCGAACTCGTGCGGCGGCCTGTGGAACCGGCTCGGGAAGAACAGCGCCGGCATGACCGGCCAGAGCGTCCCCCAGTGGATGGGGACGGCGGCCGTCGGCCGGAGGTACTGCAGCGCCTTCGCCGCCGAGGCGGGATGCAGGTGGCCCTGCGACAGCTTGGGCCCCCAGCCCCAGACCGGCAGGAGGGCCACGTCGAGGCGAGGCTCCGCGAAGTCGGCCATCCCTCGGAAGATCCCCGTGTCGCCGGCGAAGTAGATGCGCCGCGACCCTTCCACGATGAAGCCCACCGGGATCGCCCTGGGCCCCAATGGCGGCCGGAACCCGCTGTGAACGGCCGGCGTGGCGGTGATGGTGAGCGACCCGACACGCTCGCTCTCTCCCGGTGCCAGGGCCCGGATGTTGTGGAAGCCGTGCTTCTCCATCAGCCGCTCGGCGCCCTCCGGGACCAGGATCCGCTTGTCACGCCCGAGCAGTTCGAGCGACCGGAAGTCCAGGTGATCGAGGTGCAGGTGGCTGATGAGGACCACGTCGATGGCGGAGACGAGCTTCGGGTCCGGCCGCGGACGGCGGCGCTGGAGAGGACCCACCCACCCATGGAGGAGCGGGTCCGTGAGGACCTGCGTGCCGTCCATGTCGATGAAGATCGTCGCGTGGCCGACGAAGGTCATCAGCGGGTGGGCTGCGGCGGGTCCCGGGGGCGCGACGATCGCCTCGACGCGCTCGACCCCGGTCGGCGCGGGCACGATCGTGGGGCCGGGCGCGGGGGCCGGGCCGGGCGCGACCGAAGACGAGGGCGGGGGCGGGGGTTCGGCAGGGGCTCCGGACGGGAGCGCGGAGGCGAGGCCTTGTGCCTCCTGCTCCACCGGGAGCGCAGTCACCCCCGCGGCGGAGGAAGGCTGGGGGCTGGCGGACGGCTCCATCGTGCCGAGGATAGCCGGGGCATGAGATGGACGGACGGCCGTCGCGGCGGGCGCCGCGTCGGGCGCCGTCCGGTGGGTGCCCCGGGCGGACCGCCCGTGGCTACCATCAGGGGGGTCCGCGTGCTGGCGCGGTCCCGTGGTGCAGCCGGGAGGGCGGACGCCGTGACGGGGACGGATGGGACGACGACCGGGTCGGCGTCCGTGGTGGGCGGGACCCACGGGACAGGGGTCGAGGCTGGGGCGGCCCGCGAGCCGGGGACCGGGGCGATGCCATCGAGTGACCTCCCCGACCGCGCGCGGGTCGTCGTCGTCGGCGGCGGGGCCATCGGCACGAGCATCGCGTACCACCTCGCGAAGCTCGGCTGGCGCGACGTCGTCCTCCTCGAGCGCCGCACGCTCACCGCGGGGACGACGTGGCATGCCGCCGGCCTCGTCACGTCGGCGGGGATGTCCACCGAGACGATGACGTGGATGGCCCGCTACACGCGCGACCTGTGCGTGGAGATCGAGAAGGAGACGGGCCAGGAGACCGGCTTCCGACCGGTGGGCCACCTCCACCTCGCGACGACGCCCGGCCGTCTCGAGGGCCTCCGGCGCGACGCCGCCTTCCAGCGCGGCAAGGGCGTCCCCATCGAGGAGCTGTCGGGAGCGGAGTTCGGCCGCCTCTGGCCGGCGGCCCGCACCGACGACGTGCTCGGGGCCCTCTACGTGCCCGACGAGGGCCGCGTGAACCCGGCCGACCTCACGATGGCGTACGCGAAGGGCGCCCGGATGCTCGGGGGGCGGATCGTGGAGCACGTCGCGGCGACCGGGGTCACCACGGAGCGCACCCCTGCCGGCGGTCGCCGCGTGACGGGCGTCGTGACGGACCGCGGGACGATCGCCGCGGAGTACGTCGTCAACGCCGCCGGGATGTGGGCACGCGAGTTCGGGGCGCGCGCCGGCGTCTCGGTCCCGCTCCAGGCGGCCGAGCACTACTACCTCATCACGGACACGGTGGAGTGGGCGCACCGCGACCTCCCGATCGTCGAGGAGCCCGACCGGTACGGCTACTACCGCGAGGAGGGCGGCGGGATCCTCGTCGGCCTGTTCGAGCCCGTCGCCGCCCCGTGGTCGCTCGACGGCATCCCCGCCGACGTCGCGTTCGCCACGCTGGAGCCCGACTGGGACCGGATCGGCCCGTACCTGGAGCGCGCGATGGACCGCTTCCCGTCGCTCGCGGACGCCGGGGTCCGGACGATGTTCTGCGGGCCGGAGAGCTTCACGCCCGACCTGTCCCCGCAGCTCGGCGAGGCGCCGGAGCTGCACGGGTACTTCGTCGCGGCGGGCCTCAACTCGCTCGGGATCCTCTTCAGCGGCGGCGTCGGCAGCCTCACCGCGCAGTGGATCGCGGACGGGCATGCCCCCGTCGACGTCACCGGCCTCACCGTGGACCGCACGCAGCCGTTCGAGACGAGCCGGCGATTCCGACGCGACCGCGCGGTCGAGCAGCTGGGGGCGAGCTTCGGCGACGCCGCCTGGCCGAACTGGCAGCCGCGGACCGCCCGGAACGTCCGCCGGTCGGTCATCCACGACCGGCTCGCGGCCGACGGCGCCCACTTCGGCGTCTCGTCGGGCTGGGAGTTCGCCGAGTGGTTCGCCGGGCCAGGGGAGAAGCCGGCGATCGAGCTCGGCTGGGGGCGCGACGCCTCGTGGCCGTTCCAGGTCGCCGAGCACCGCGCGGTCCGCGAGGGCGTCGGCATGATCGACATGTCGCTCATGGCCAAGCTCCTCGTCCAGGGGCGCGACGCGGAGCGGGTCCTGAACCGCGTCTGCGCGAACGACGTGGCCGTGCCGGTCGGCCGCGTCGTCTACACCCAGTGGCTCAACGAGGCCGGCGGCATCGAGGCGGACCTCACCGTCACGCGCCTGGCGGAGGATACGTACCTCCTGGTGGTCTCGGACCTCACCCACCGGCGGATGGCGCCGTGGCTCCTCCGCCACGCCCCCGATGGCGCACACGTGACCGTCACGGACGTCACGTCCGGCATGGCCCTCCTCCAGGTCCAGGGGCCGCGCTCCCGCGATCTGCTCTCCCGCCTGACGAGCGCCGACCTCTCGACGCCCGCGTTCCCGTACATGACCGCGCAGGAGATCGACCTCCACTACGCCCGCGTCCTCGCGATGCGCGTCACCTACGTGGGCGAGCTCGGGTGGGAGCTCCACGTGCCCGCCGAGCAGGCGCTCACCGTGTACGACGCCCTGCGGGAGGCGGGGGCCGACCTCGGCTACCGCAACGTGGGCCTGGGCGCGATGAGCAGCCTGCGCCTCGAGAAGGCGTACCGCGACTACGGCGTGGACATCGACAACACGGACACGCCGCTCGACGTGGGCCTCGGGTTCGCGGTCGCCTGGGACAAGCCCGGCGGCTTCGTCGGGCGCGACGCCCTGCTCGCGGCTCGGGAGGCCCTCGCGGGCGGGCCACCGACACCTCGCCTGGTCCAGGTCCTCGTGGAGGACCCGGAGCCCCTGCTCTGGGGCGGCGAGCCGCTCCTCCGCGACGGCCGATGGCTCGGGTACGTGCGCGCGGGCGCGTACGGGCACACGCTCGGCGGCGCGGTGGGTCTCGCGGAGGTCGAGGACCCGTCGGGCCTGCCCGCGGAGGCGATCGACAGCGGCCGCTTCGAGGTGGACATCGCCGGCGTCCGGTACCCGGCACGCGCGTCGATCCGGCCGCTGTACGACCCGGACCGCCTGCGGGTCACGGCGTAGGGAGCGCCGGCCCTCGGCCGGGCGGCCGGGCGGCCGGGCGGCCGGGCGGCCGGGCGGCCGGGCGGCCGGGCGGATCGTGGGCCAGGGGGCGGGCATGCCGTTAGCCCCTGTACGCGACCCACCCGCCGCGGCGACGATCGGGCCACCCCGGCCGCGCCGTGGCGGTCGGGCACGGGAGCGGGCATGGACGGCGTCGCGGGCATCCACGCGATCAGCATCGTGAGCGTGCCCGCGGCCGTGAGCGTGAACGTGTTCGCGATCCCCGAGGCCGAGGTCACCCTCGTCGACGCCGGGATCGCCGGGTCGCTCGAGCGGATCGAGCGCGGGCTGGCGGAGATCGGGCGGTCGCTCGCCGACGTGCGCCGCGTCGTCGTGACGCACGGCCACCCCGACCACGCCGGTACCGCGGCCGATCTGGAGGCCGCAGGCGCGGAGGTGTGCATCCACCCGGCCGACTTCGAGCGCCTCAAGGTGGGCGTCCGCGATGCGCTGCGGCGTCCGTCCCGGGGGCGCCTGTTCGCCTCCGTCGTGCGCCCGCCGATCGCCATCCGCCCGCTCGAGGACGGGGACGTCCTCCCGATCCTCGGCGGCCTGCGCGTCGTCCACACGCCCGGCCACACGCCCGGCAGCATCTGCCTCTACGCCGCGCGCGACCGCATCCTGTTCACGGGCGACACCCTGCAGGTGCGGCGCGGCCGGGTGGTCTTCGCGAGCCGCATCTACAGCGACGACTACGCGGCCGCGAAGGCGAGCGTGCGGAAGATGGCCGCGCTCGACGTGGCGACCATCGTCTTCTCCCACTACCCGCCCTGGACGGACCAGGCGAACGAGGCCCTCGAGGCGCTCGCCGACAGGGCCGGCCACTGAGCCCGGATCCCCACATGGAGGTCGCGGCCATGGAGACGCTGGTCCAGATGGTCGAGGAGGTCGGCGCCCGGTTCGACCGGCGGCCGGCGCTGATGATCCGCCCCTCCTTCCGGACCCGCACGGTGCGCTACCGCGACCTCCGGACGGCCGTGCCGCGCGTGGCCCGCGTCCTCGCAGACGAGGGGCTCACGCCCGGCGACAGGGCGATCCTCTGGTCGGTGAACCGGCCCGAGTGGGGGCTCGCCTTCTTCGGGCTGATCCACGCCGGCGGCGTCGCCGTGCCCCTCGACGTGCGTCACCCGGTCGAGTTCGGGCGCAGGATCGTCCAGCAGACCGAGGCGCGCCTCGTCATCGCCTGCCGTCAGACCGAGAAGGCCGCCCGCGAGCTCGGCATCCCGGTCGTCCTCGTCGAATCGCTGCCCGACCGCGCCCGGCGCGCCGCGCCGCTCCCGCCCGCTCCCGTCAGCCCGGACGACCTCGCCGAGATCGTCTTCACGAGCGGGACGACCGGCGATCCGAAGGGGGCGATGCTGAGCCATCGCAACCTGCTCTCCGTCACCCGCGGAATGACCGCCATCGTGCCGTTCGGCAAGGACGACCGGATGGTGTCGGTCCTGCCGCTCTCGCACCTCTACGAGCAGGTCCTGGGCTTCATCGCGCCGCTCACGGTCGGCGCGAGCGTGGTGTACCCCGTCAGCCGCCAGCCGATCGTCCTCCTGCGGACGTTCCGCGATTTCAGGGCCTCGATCCTCCTGATCGTGCCCCAGGGCCTTCGGCTCATCGACACCGCGATCGAGCGACGGGTCGACCAGGCCGGCCGACGCGATGCTTTCGAGAACCTGCACGCCCTCGCCCGCGCCCTCCCGAAG
Organism: Chloroflexota bacterium; assembly: GCA_029778235.1. GTDB lineage: Bacteria > Chloroflexota > Limnocylindria > Limnocylindrales > CSP1-4 > CAIYQJ01. The sequence goes on from JAKOQS010000043.1 coordinate 35,762, forward strand.
CCGGCACGACGGGTCCTCTTCTCGCCGGTCCTCTCGCCGATCGGCGGGAAGCTCCACACCGTCGGCCTCGGCGCCTCGGCGATGGACCTCGATCTCGGCAGGCGATGGACGGAGATGGGGATCGACGTCCTGCAGGGCTACGGGGCGACGGAGATGGGGCCGGTCGTCACGTTCACCCGGCCGGAGCGGAACCGGATGGAGACGGTCGGCGAGCCGATCCCCGGCGTGGAGATCCGCCTCGCCGACGACGGCGAAGTCCTGGCGCGCGGCCCCGGCCGCTTCGCCGGCTACTGGCGGAATCCGGAGGCCACGGCGGCGGCGATCGACACCGACGGCTGGTACCACACCGGCGATCTCGGCCTGCTCACCCCGGACGGGTTCCTCGTCTTCCGCGGTCGCAAGAAGGACATGCTCGCCCTCCCCGACGGCCAGAAGGTGTACGCGGAGGACGTGGAGGCGGTCCTCCGCCAGGACGAGCGCCTCACCGACGCGGCTGTGGTCGGGTGGCCGATCGGCGCGGACCTCCGCGTCCATGCGATCCTCCTCCTCGACGACCCGGCCGCTGCCGAGGACGTCGTCAGGTCCGCGAACCTGCGCCTCGCTCCGCACCAGCGGATCCGCGCCTTCACCGTGTGGCCCGAGGAGGACCTGCCGCGCACGCACACGATGAAGGTGAAGAAGCCCCAGGTCCTGGAGCGACTGCCGGAGCTGATCGCGGCTGCGGACGCCGGGGCCGCGGCGGCGACGGCCGGTTCGACTAGGATCGGCGCGAAGCTCGACGCGCGACCCGCCGATCCGGTGGCGGCCGTGATCGCCGAGGTCGCGGGCGTGCCCGCCGAGCGGCTGGTCCCGACGGCGCGCCTGGAGTCGGACCTCGAGATGGACTCGCTCAAGCGCGTCGAGCTCCTCGGCGTGATCGAGGAGGAGCTCGGCATCTACCTCGACGACGACGCGCTGGCCCCGGACGCGACCGTTGCCGACGTCGCCGCGATGCTCGAGGCGGCCCGCGGTCAGAAGCGCAAGCCGATGCGGTGGGGCTGGCCTCTCAGCCCGGTCGTCCGGGCGGTCGGGGTCGCCTCCCAGCTGTTCGTCATGTACCCGCTGGCGACCCTCTTCTACCGCGTCAGGACGACCGGGATGGAGGCGCTCCGCGACCTCGACGGACCGGTCCTCATCACGCCGAACCACTGCCTCCACCTGGACAACGCGATCATCCTCAGCCGCCTGCCGATCTCCGTCCGCTGGAAGCTGTCGGTCGCCGCCGGCGCCGAGACCATCTACGGCAACCCGGTCAAGGGCGTCCTGGCCTCGATCCTGGCGAACGCGTTCCCGCTCGCCCGCGAGGGATCCGTGCGGCGCAGCCTCGAGCTGCTGGGGGCGCGGCTCGACAAGGGCTTCAACATCCTCCTCTACCCGGAAGGGAAGCTGACCGTGGGCGGGCCGCTCCAGCCGTTCAAGGCGGGCGCCGGCCTCATCGCGGTGGAGGGAGGCACGCCGATCGTGCCGGTGAGGCTGCGGGTGAACCGGATCTCCATCATCGACCGGCGGCGCCTGCCGAGCGCGTTCCGCGGCGACGTCGAGATCGTCGTCGGGACGCCGCTCGTCTTCGACGCCGACACCGACGCGGCCACCGCCACGCAGGCGCTCCAGGAGGCCGTCGCGGCGCTGTAGGGCGCGGATGCACGACGGGCGCCCGCGGCCGAGCGAGCCACGCGGCTAGCCCGGCACCCGTCGGAACGCGGTCGTCCGGCGGCCCAGTCACCCTCCGGCCGGAACCGGTAGTAGAGAAGCGTAGTAGAGAAGCGGCCCCTCCCTCGTCGCCGCGCGCCGCGTGCCTGTCGCGACCCGTCAACCCCCTGGCCCAGCGATCCGCCCTACCCCGGCGAGGCCGATGACGAGCGGACCGAGCTCCTCCACCACCACCCGTCGGCCGGTCCGCTCGAGCGCGCTACGCCAGGCCGGCACGTCCAGGCCCAGGCCCTTCGCGTACCAGTCGAGTTGATCTGATCGGCCGTTCGCTGCGAGCAGGTCGCGCACCCGGGGGATGTCACCGGGCGGGACGACCGGCACGTCCACGATCACGATCGGCCCGCGTCCGTCGACGACCCGGAGCATCTCGGCCGCCGCCGGGGGCTGCTCGACGGGCGCGAGGTGGCTCACCGCGTACGTGCTGATCAGGGCGTCCACCGCGCGATCCGGCAGGGGGACCGAGGCGAGGTGCCCGTCGAGCACGTCGGCCTCCGGGACTCGCACGACCGCGACCGCACGCATCCCCGCCGACGGATCGACTCCGGTGACGCGAGCGCCGAGGTCCGCGAGCCGGCGGAGGAAGGCGCCGGTCCCGCACCCGACGTCGACGACGTGCGCGCCGTGGAGCGCTCCGCGCACGGCCGACGGAGCCCACCGGTTGGCGTCGGCGGCGGGCGCAGCCGGAGGAGCCGACTCGGCGGCGTCGCCGGCGAGCACGGCCGGCAGACTCGACCCGGCGACCTCGCGACCTGCCCCGCGGGTGCTACCGAGCCCTGCCACGAGCCACCGCGCTGCGAACTCCCACGCCGCGTCGTACGCGAGCCACGGGTCGCCGGTGTCGTGGTCGTACGTCGCCGCCCACGCGTCGAATCGCGGGATCCACTCCCGCCACGCGTCGCCCATCTCGCCTCCACCGGCCGCGCCGGGCCCGAGCGCCCCGGACGAACACTACCGCGCGCCCGCCCCCGACCCCGCGATGCCGGGACCGTTCGGACCCTCCTCGTCATGACATATGGCAGAGACATATACCATGTGGACGCATATAGCATGCCCTCACATATGAGGGGTCGCGTGCGCCGTTCGGTTTCGCCGCCCGGCGGCACGACACGATCCACGATCCGATCGGGAGCGGACCACGGTGATCGAGACCGCGAGCGACATCGACGACATCCAGGCGTCGCTCATGCGCACGCTCGCCAGCGCGAACCGCCTGCGGATCCTGCACCGGCTGAGCGACGGCCCCATGGACGTCACGGAGATCGCCCGCGCCCTCTCGATCCCCCAGCCGGTGGCCTCCCAGCACCTCGCGGCGATGCGTGCGGCCGGCGTCGTGGAGTCCCAGCGCGACGGTCGCTGCGTCCGCTACGCGCTCGTCGACCCCGGGATCGTGGCCGCATGCGGACTGATGCGCCAGGTCCTCATCAGGCGGCTGGCACGCCTGGGCGATCTGGCCGCGGCCGCGGCCGGGGCCGCGGTGCCGACGGGTCCGGCCTCCATGTCACACGCGGCCCCCGTGGTCGCGAACACATCACGCGAGGTCCCCTCCACGTGAACGACGCACTCTCGATCGTCCTGTTCTCCGGCACGGAGGACAAGCTCCACGCGGCCGGCACGATCTGCGCCGGCGCGGCGGCGATGGGCAGGCCCGTGAACGTCCTGCTCATGTACTGGGCGCTCGACGCCTTCCGCGCGGATCGCATCGAGAACGACCACGGGCTCGCGTACGACGCCGCGCGCCCCCGCTTCAACGAGCCGGTGGAGAAGGTCGGCCACATCCCGTGGCTCGAGACGTTCCGGCAGGCGAAGGAGATCGGCGAGGTGTCGATCCTCGCCTGCTCCGGCTCGCTCGAGGTCCTGGGTCTCGACCCGATGGCGATGGACCCGCTCGTCGACCAGGCCGGCGGGATCGCCTCGTTCCTCATGGCTGCCGAGGGCAGCCAGCTCATCTTCATCTGAGAGCGGTGCGGGCGGACGGCCCCCGCGTTTCAGCCCACAGGGCGAAGGAGAACCCCATGGCGGAGGCCGAGAAGCTGGTCTTCATGGTCACCCACGGACCGAGCCATCCGGAGCACGCGACGATCCCGTTCGTCATGGCGGCCGCCGCGCTCGCCTCCGACGTGCAGGTCGTGCTGGGCTTCCAGGCGGAAGGCGTCGAGCTCGTGAAGAAGGGCGTCGCCGAGACGGTGGCCGCCCCCGAGTTCCCCCCGCTCGCGAAGCTGCTGGACGACGTCCGCCAGCTCGGCGGACTCCTCCTCGTCTGCGGACCCTGCGTGAAGAACCGCGGCATCGCCGCGGACGACCTGGTCGACGGCGCCGAGATCGTCGCCGCCGGCCGCTTCATCGCCGAGATCACCTCGGCCACCAACAGCCTCGTCTACTAGGCCATCCACCCCAGGGAGATCGACACCATGACCGCGACCGCCACCGAGCTCGAGAGCATGACCACCGCCAAGGTCGTCGACGCCCGCGGGTCCGCCTGCCCCGGCCCGCTCCTCGAGGCCAAGAAGAGCATGGGCACCGTGCCCGTCGGCTCCGTCATCGAGATCTGGTCCACCGACCCGGTGACCAAGTCGGACATCGGCGCCTGGTCGGCGAAGGTGGGCCACGAGTTCCTGGGCTACGTCGAGGCCGACGGGTACGACCGCGTCTTCGTCCGGCGACAGAAGTAGCCGACGTCATCGGGCCGGCGGCGCCTCCTCCTGTCGTCGCCGGCCCCGCCCGCCAGGAGCCCGCTCCATGACCGCCCCCGTCGCATCGGCCCCCGACGCACCCGCGAAGGCCGGGCATCCGACGATCCTCGTGTTCTCGACGAACAACATCTCGGACCCCGGCATCGACCTCGCCGGCAGCGCGCACATCCACTACAACCCGGGGGTCCGGGTCATGCCGCTGCCGTGCACGAGCCTCATCAAGCCGGCCTGGATCCTCCACGCGATCGAGAGCGGGTTCGACGGGGTCTTCATCGCCTCGGACGGCGATGAGTGCGCGTACTTGCCGGACTGCGCGGAGCGCGCGTCGCACAACCTCGGCAAGGCCCAGGCGCTCCTGAAGGAGGCCGGCCACTCGGCCCAGCGCGTGCGGATGGCGGCGATCTGCTCCGTCTGCGCCGAGCCCTTCGCCAAGCACGTGGCGCAGTTCTCCCAGGCCCTGGTCGACCTCGGCCCGGTCGGATCGAGGTGAGCGATGACCACCGACTATGACGTCCTCGTCGTCGGCAGCGGGATCGGGGGGATGGAGTCCGCCCTGAAGCTCGGCGACATGGGCTACAAGGTGCTCGTCGTCGAGAAGGACGCGAGCGTCGGCGGGAAGATGATCCTCCTGTCGAAGGTCTTCCCCACCCTCGACTGCGCGAGCTGCATCTCGACGCCCAAGATGGCGGCGACGACGCACCACGACAACATCACGGCCTGGACCTACACCGAGGTCGAGGGGATCGAGCGCCGGGACGGGCGCTTCACGGCGCGGATCCGGCGCAAGGCGCGGTACGTCGACGAGGTCGCGTGCACCGGCTGCCAGCAGTGCGAGACCGCCTGCACCGTCGCCGTCCCCGACCAGTTCAACGCGGAGATGATCCCGCGGCGCGCCGCGTACATCGCGTTCCCGCAGGCCGTCCCCAAGAAGGCCGTGATCGACCGCCACGGGAGCTCCCCGTGCTCGTTCGCGTGCCCGGCAGGGATCCAGGCGCACGGCTACGTCTCGCTCACGCGGAGCGGCGAGTACGAGGAGGCGTTCCAGCTGGTCCTCGAGGCGACGCCGCTCGCAGGGACGCTCGGGCGCGCGTGCTACGCCCCGTGCGAGGGCGAGTGCACCCGCGGGTCGCTCGAGGGGACCCTCCCCATCCGCCGGATCAAGCGGTTCGTGGACGACCGCCACCACGAGTCCCACGACGGCCCGGGCATCGCGATCGCGCCGCCCACCGGCAAGCGCGTGGCGATCGTCGGGTCCGGCCCTGCCGGCCTGACGGCCGCCTGGCAGCTCGCCCGCAAGGGCCATGCGGTGAAGATCTTCGAGGCAGCCCCGGAGCCGGGCGGGTTCCTTCGCCTGGCGATCCCCGCCTACCGCCTGCCGACCGAGGTGGTCGAGCAGGACATCCGCAACGTGACCGCGATCGGCGTCGAGATCGCGACGAACAGCCGCGTGGACGACCTCGAGGCGCTCCGGCGCGACGGGTTCGACGCGGTCCTCGTGGCGACCGGCACCCAGGTCTCGACGCGGATGGGGATCGCCGGAGAGGACCATCCGGCGGTCGTCGGCGGGCTCCCGTTCCTCCGGGACGTCCGGCTCGACCGTGCCCCCGACCTGGGCGGGAAGCGCGTGGTGGTCGTCGGCGGCGGCAACGTGGCGATGGACGCCGCACGGACGGCGCGCCGGCTCGGCGCGGCGAGCGTCACCGTGGCCTACCGACGCACGCGCGACGAGATGCCGGCCCACGGCCCCGAGATCGCCGACGCCGAGCGCGAGGGCATCGCCTTCTCGTTCCTCCTCGCGCCGAGCGAGGTCGTCACGGCACCGGACGGCGCCCTCCACGGCCTGCGCTGCCAGCGCATGCAGCTCGGCGCGCCGGACGCCTCCGGCCGCCGCCGGCCGGAGCCGATCCCCGGGAGCGAGACGCTCCTCGGCGCCGACCTCGTCATCGCCGCGATCGGGATGGTCCCCGAGACCGAGTCGTTCTCGACGCTGCTCCCCACCGGTCGCGACGGGACGATCGTCGCGGACCGCGTGACGCTCCTCACCTCAGCGACCGGGATCTTCGCGGCCGGCGACGTCGTCACCGGCCCCACGGACATCACGCGCGCCGTCGGCGAGGGCCGGCGGGCCGCGCACATGATCGATCGCTGGCTCACCGGCGGCACGCTCTCCGGCTTCGATGACCGGCTCCCGGTCGTGGACAAGGAGCAGGTCCTCGCCCGCCAGAAGATGTGGACACTCCGCCCGGCCCAGCCTGCACCCGAAGCGACGGACCCCGCCCCGCGCGACTTCGCGGAGATCGAGCCGCCGATGACGGAGGCCGAGGCGCACGCCGGCGCGGCCCGCTGCATGGACTGCGCCGTCTGCTCCGAGTGCGAGGAGTGCGTGAAGGCGTGCCCGGTCCCCGGCTGCATCGACCTGCACGCCCGCGACCAGGAGATCGACGTGGAGGTGGGCGCGGTCGTCCTCGCCACGGGTTTCGACCTCTTCCCCGCGGACCTCAAGCCCGAGTACGGCTACGGCCGGTTCAAGAACGTCATCACCGCGATGCAGATGGATCGGCTGCTCGCCCCCACGCGGCCGTTCAACACGATCCTGCGTCCCGGGGACGGCAAGGTCCCGGACCGGATCGCGTACGTCCTCTGCACGGGCTCGCGCGACGCGCAGGTGGGCAACCCGCTCTGCTCCCGGTTCTGCTGCATGTACTCCGTGAAGCAGAACCAGCTGATCATGGGCTCGCTCCCGCTCGCCGACGTCACGGTCCACTACATGGACATCCGCGCCGCCGGCAAGAAGTACGACGAGTTCTACGAGTCGGCGAGGTCGATGGGCGCCAACTACGTGAAGGGGCGCGTCGCGGAGATCACCGAGACGGCCGACGGGAACCTGATCCTGAAGTACGAGGACATCGAGAACGGCGGCGGAGTGGCCGAGGCCGAGTACGACCTGGTGGTCCTCGCGGTGGGCGTGAAGCCGAACAGCACCGCCACCTCGCTCTTCCCCGAGGGCGACCTCGCGCTCGACGAGTTCAAGTTCATCGCGGAGATCGACGAGGACGTCCGTCCGGGGGTGACGAGCATCCCCGGCGTCTACGTGGCGGGATCCGCCTCGGCGGCCCGCGACATCACGGAGTCGATCCTCCACTCCGGCGCGACCGTGGCCCAGGTGGCGGCCCGGCTCGAGGAGTCCCGGATCGAGATGGTGGAGGTGCCGGCATGAGCGCCGAGCAGCTGCCCGGCGTCCCCGGCGTCCCCGGCGTCCCCGGCGTCCCCGGCATCCCCGGCATCCCCGGCATCCCCGGCATCCCCGGCATCCCCGAGGAGGGTCCCGCTGCCGCGGGCCACGACCCCGCCGTCGCGCCGTCGGAGCGCCGCGTCGGTGTCTACGTCTGCCACTGCGGCGGGAACATCAGCGACTACGTGGACGTCGAGCGCGTCGCCCGCGACGCACTCGGCCAGGAGGCCGTCGTCGTCGCGCGCGACCCGATGTTCGCGTGCTCCGAGGCGGGTCAGCAGGAGATCCTGGAGGACATCGAGAAGTACGGGCTCGACGGGCTCGTCGTGGCCTCCTGCTCGCCCAAGCTCCACACGTACACCTTCCGCGGCGTCGCCGGCCGCGGCGGGATCAACCCCTTCCAGTACACGCAGGTGAACGTCCGCGAGCAGTGCTCATGGGCGCACACGGACGACCCCGCTGCGGCGACCGACACGGCGACCGGGCTGGTCCACGCGGGGATCGCGCGGACGCGCCTGACGACCCCGCTCGAGCCGCTCGTCGTCGAGACCACGCCCCGCACCCTGGTGATCGGGGGCGGCATCGCCGGCCTGCGGGCCGCGATCGGCCTGGCCGACATCGGCCTCGAGGTCGTGCTCGTCGAGCGCGAGACGACGCTCGGCGGCTGGGTCGCCGGGTTCGGCGAGATGTACCCGCACGGCAAGGACGGGCGGCGGCTGGTGGACCAGCTCATCGCGGAGGTCAAGCGCCGGCCCCGGATCACCGTCCTCACCGGCGCGGAGGTCGTCGGGAAGTCCGGCAGCTTCGGCAACTACACCGTCCAGGTCCGCATCGGGGGCCCGGGCGCCGAGTCGATCACGACCGTCGTGGGCTCCATCGTCGTCGCCACCGGCTTCGACGCGTACGAGCCGTCGGCGGGCGAGTACGGCTACGGCATGGACGGCGTGGTCACCCTGGCCGACTTCAAGCGGATGCTCGACGGATCGACCGGGCCGCTCATCCACCGCGGACGGCCCGTGCGGAGCGTCGCGTACGTCTACTGCGTCGGGAGCCGGCAGCCGGCCGGCGAGGGGAACGAGTACTGCTCCCGCTACTGCTGCACCGCCGCGATCCACGCGTCGATCCTCGCATCGCGCCTGGACCCGTCCGTCCGGCAGTTCCACCTCTACCGCGACATCCGCGCGTACGGAAAGTACGAGGCGCTCTACACCGAGTCCCGCGACCTCGGGTCGGTCTACATGAAGTTCGCGGACGACGCACCCCCCGCGGTCGCCGCGCGCGACGCGGGCGGCCTCACGGTCACGGTCCGGGACGTGCTGACCGGGGGCGAGGAGCTCGCCCTCCCCGTGGACCTGGTGGTCCTGGTGACCGGGATGGTCCCGCGGGACAACGCCGACCTCACCTCCACCCTCAAGCTCCCCCTGGGGAGCGACGGCTTCTACAACGAGATCCACCCGAAGCTCCGGCCGGTCGAGACCGTGGTGGACGGCGTGCTCGTCGCCGGCTCGTGCCAGGGCCCCAAGAGCTCGGCCGAGAGCGTGGCCTCCGGGCTGGCGGCGGTGACGCAGAGCGCCGCGGTCCTCCGCAAGGGGTTCACCGAGCTCAGCCCGCTCGTCGCCGAGGTCTACCCCGACGCGTGCACGGCGTGCGGCGACTGCTACACGACCTGCCCGTACGACGCGATCGCGACGACGACCCTGGACGGGCGCACGGTCGCGACGATCAGCGAGGCGACGTGCAAGGGCTGCGGCGGCTGCGTCCCGGTCTGCCCCGAGGACGCCATCGACCTCCGCGGCTACACGGACGCCCAGGTCCGGGCCCAGATCGAGACCCTGCTCGAGGTGGCGGTCGCATGAGCACCACGACGGCGCCGGCCACGACGGCCGGGCGCGAGACACGCGAGATCGTCCGCGACGAGATGGCGATGCACGGCCGGATCCTCGCGGCACTCGGGGACGAGCCCCGCACCATCCCGGAGATCGCGGAGGCGATCGGCGAGCCGGCCCACGAGGTCGTCGTCTGGGTCATGGGCATGCGCCGCTACGGCTGGCTGCGCGAGATCAAGGGCTCCGAGGACGACGGGTACTTCCGGTACCGGGCGGAGGAACGAGCATGACGACGACGGCGGACCTGGGTCTCTACGGGGAGATCCGGAAGTTCGGCGCGACCGACATGTCCGCGTGCTTCAGCTGCGGCACGTGCACGGCCACCTGCCCCCTGGTCACCGACGACGCGACCTTCCCGCGGCGGATGATCCGATACGCGCAGGTCGGCATGAAGGACGCGCTCCTGTCCAGCAAGGAGCTCTGGAGCTGCTACCACTGCGGCGAATGCTCGGAGAGCTGCCCGACCGAGGCGGACCCCGGTGAGTTCATGGCCGCTGCCCGTCGCTACGCCATCGCGAGCTACGACGTCACCGGCCTCGCCCGGGTCATGTACCTCTTCCCGGCCGTGGGCACCGCCATCGCACTCGCGCTCGCCGCCTTCTTCGCCGTCTTCATGTTCGCGGCGCGCGGGCCGCAGGACGCCGCGTCTCTCGCGCTCTTCGAGTTCATCCCCGCCGAGCTGATCCACGACCTCGGCCTCGTCGTGATGGCG
>JAKOQS010000288.1 GCA_029778235.1 Chloroflexota bacterium
CCCCGCCCGCGCCTGGGCGCCCGCCCGGGCCCGCACTCCGCCCCCCGGCGGCCCCTCCGCCCCCCGGCGCCGCCCCGCGGGCGGCGGCCGGCCGTCTCCGCCCCCGGGCCGGCCCCCGTCAGCCGGCGCGGAGCGAGACGTCCGGCCTCTCGCGATCCTCGGTCTTCGCCTCGAAGAACTCGCGAGGCCGCCAGCGGAAGACGGATGCCAGCACCACGCCGGGGACTTGTCGGATGGTCGTGTTGTACCGGTAGACCGAGTCGTTGTAGAGCTCGCGACGGTCCGCGATCATCTCCTCGAGCCGGGAGATCCGCTCCTGCAGGTCCAGCACGTTCGTGTCCGACGAGATGTCGGGGTATGCCTCGACCGTCGCGAGGAGCGTCCGGACTGCCGCGCTCGTCCCGTCCGAGGCCGCGGCCTGTGTCGGCGGTGGGTCGTCCGGCGACCACCGCGAGCGCTGCCGCGTCACCTCCTCGAGCACGGCCTGCTCGAATCCCATCAGGCCCTTCACGGCGCTCACCAGGCTGGGCAGCTGGTCGTGGCGCTGCTGGAGGACGACCTCGATGTTGGCCCACGCCTTGTCCGCCCGCTGCCGGAGGGCGACCACCAGGTTGAAGGTGGTCACCGCGAGGAAGAACACGAGCAGGAGGGCGAGCGCGACCGCGAAGGCGACGGCCACGGCGACCGGGTCGACATTCACGCGAGGAATCCTCCACGGGCGAGGTAGGCGAGGACGAGGGCGCAGGCGATGGCAAGGACGGCCCCGGCGAGCCCCAGGAGGAAGCGGTCCTGCTCGCGACCGGCCGCGACGGCCGGAGTCCCGTCGAAGACGGCCAGGGACATGCCGTCGGCGGCGGCGAGGACCAGCTCGTCGTCGGCGATCTCGAAGCGGCGCTCGACGCGTGCGGCCAGCTCGGCGTCGCCGGCCGGGAGCGGCGTGGCGCCCGCGTCGAGCTCCGGTGGGCGCACGGGCCGCCCGATGCCGAACCCGGGGATCGCCGCGTTGCCCCATGCCTCTTCGGGCGAGTCCGCGAGCAGGCCCGCCGCCCGCGCCTCCGCCAGGTCGGCGAGGAGGGCCGGGTCGTCGGGCGGGATGACCGCGTCCCAGGACGCGGCGGTGTCGGCCCCGGTCGGGTCCGGGAGCGTGGCGAATGGCGTCGCCCACCCCACCACCGTCACGGTGTCGCCGGGCGCGATGCGGGCTTCCGCGTACGAGCGCGGCCCGGCGGGCGCCCCCAGCGGCGAGCGCGACCCGTGACCGCCCGCGGGGCCGTGCACAGTGAGCAGCTCTGCGATCGCCGCTTCACGGTCATCGTCGGTGACGCCGACGAGCGCGGGCCCGCTGTTGAGCCGGACACCGGTCGGCCCGTCGAAGTCCGTGCTCCCGCCCTCGCGGAGGTCGTCGGGGGCGGTGAAGCTCGCGTCCCGCGGGAAGACCCGGATCGACCCGCTGGCGTCCTTCACGCGGAAGCCCACCGCCCGGCTCTCGTCCATGATCGTCCGGGAGGAGCGGCCCGCAGATTCCTCGACGCGCGCCCGGTACCAGACGCACCGCTCGCTCTGCAGCGGCGAGACGAGGAGGACCGCATCGGGCTCCACGACCCCGCTGACGCGCACCTCGCCCGCGGCGATGGCCGAGATGGGCGACGTGGCGATCCCGCCGATCCGCTGCGCTCGCAAATAGGCGAGCAGGCCGCGGGCGAACAGGAAGAGCCCCAGGACAAGCCCTCCCGCCGCGAGCCAGGCAGGGATCACCGGCGCGCGCCTCGCGGGTCGTCGGCGTGCGCAAGGCCTTCGGGACGCATCGTGGCGCTCAGGACCGGCGGAACGAGGCGATGACGAGGACCACGCCCAGGACGATCAGGAGGGCCGGCCCGACGATGCCCCAGTCCACCTGCGGCGCGACCTGCGCCAGGAGGAACGCCCCGCCCAGGCCGACCAGGACGAGCCCGCCGACGATCGCCCCGGTCCGCGCGTCGCGCGCGTGCTGGTCGGTCTCTCCCGAGACCGGCCGGCCGGAGGCGTCCCAGCCCGCGCCCCAGCCCGGGGTCGGCCCGGGGGTGGGAGGGCTCGTGGGGGTGAACCCGGCCGTGGGGCCGGCGGTCGGCGGCCAGGGGCCCGATGGGCCCGGGGTCGATCGGCCCGGGGTCGATGGGCCCGCGGCCGTGAACGCGGCCGTGGCCGGAGGGATCGCGGCGAACCCGACGCCACCGGCCGTCGCGTCGGTGCCCGGCACGGGCTCCGGCGCGTATGCGGGCGCAGGTCCCGGCGCGGACGCGGGCTCGGACGCGGGCGCGGGGGTGGACCCGACCGGCGGCGCCTGCGCGCCCCAGCCAGTGGGTGGCACCGACGACTCGGCCGGGGGCCACGCCGAGGGAGGCGGGGGAGGAGCGGGGGTGGCCCAGGGCGGGGGCACGGTCCCGACGGCGGCGCGTGCCGCCGCCTCGTACCCGGGCGGGGCCTCGGGGATGACGATCGCCATGACGAAGTAGACGATCACCAGCGGCACGATCCCCGTGATCAGCGTGACGATCGCGTAGCCGATGCGGACGATCGAGGGGTCGATGCCGAAGCGGAGCGAGAAGCCCCCGAGGACGCCGAGGAACATCCGGTCCTCGCGCGTCCGGTAGATGCGATCGTTCACCGACAGTTCCCTCCGCGCTCCAGGCGGACGCTGCTCAGGTTCGCCTCGACGCGCACGGTGACGCCGTTCGCCGGCGAGAAGCCGGGCGTCTCGTAGACCGACCCGTCCCGGGTCAGGCCCGGGAGGTCCCAGGAGACGAGGGCGCCGGTCGTCTCCACCCGCAGCGGCAGGTCGGGTGCTGCGCAGAGGACCAGTGACGAGAGGTTGGCTCCCAGGCGCGCGTCCGTGGGGCCCGACCCGGGCAGTCCGATGCGCAACGAGCCGACGTTCACCTCGCCGTCGATCCGGCGGACCGTGGAGCCGCCGAGGTCCACGCGCACGTCCGCGGCGTTGGACTGCAGCGTGGCGGACTCGAGCGCGAGGCCGTCCAGCGGGATGCGACCGGTCCCGGCGTCCACCTCGATCGTCAGCCGGTCCGTGACGCCAGCCGGGACGGTGACGTCCCAGAGGCTGCCGACCCCGGCGAACGGCGTGCCCGAGCCGCCGGGTCCCGACAGCGACACGCCCGACGCGCCCTCGGTGATGCGGGGCCCGTCGTCGCCCTGGGGGCCCCAGGCGACCTTCCAGTCGGTGCCGGGAGCGGCGCTCCCGTTCACGCGCGCACATGCGGCCTGGACGGAGACCCGGGCGCCGCTGCCGAGCGTCCCGCCCTGGGATGCGACCGTCGTGGCCGACCCCGGCGGGCCGCAGGTGACGCCGAGGGACGGACCCACGGCGAGGAACGAGCCGAGCAGCAGGCCGCCGGTCGCCGCGACGATGATCCCGCCGAGCGCTTCGAGCCTGGTCCGGCGCAGGAGCAGGCCCACGCCGGCGCCGACGAGGAACAGGGGCCAGAGCCGCCAGGCCTGGGAGAGGTCCACCCCCGGGATCCAGCCGAGCCGGTCGGCCAGCGGGACGAGCCCGAGGACGATGAAGAAGACCCCCCAGCCCAGGAAGCCGCGATGGACGCGCACCGATGGACCTCCACGGGGCATCGCGCCCGTGCGTGACGCCGGGCGTCGCACCGATGGTACGCCGCGTCCCAAGGCACGTTGAGGGTCCGCAGGAGGGTCGGGGCGTGACTTTCCGCCCGTGGTAGCCTCGGCTCGCGGGACGGGCGCAGGCAGCGCCGGGACGGTCTCGACGGGAGCATCCGATGCGCTTGACCGAGTGGGTGGAGGACGCGCCGGTGGCGGGGGTCGCAGGGCCGCGCGTCCTCGGCGTCGTGCAGCCGGTGCTGGCCGCGCTCGGGGTGGGGGAGGACGCCGACGTCTGGGTCATCTGGGGCGAGGAGCCGCAGGTGCGCTGGTCGATCCTCGCGCCCACCCTCGCCGGCCTTGCGGCGGTCTACATCCGGGTGAGCGTCGCGCAGGAGGGGCCGCGGGCCTCGGGCAAGCTCACGCGGTGGCCGCGCGTCCAGGTGGGCGATCTGGCCGTCGAGATGCAGGGTGCCCATCGCGTCGTCGCGACCACGGTCGAAGGCCAGGTGCTCCGCGGCATCGACGAGACGGCCGACAGGATCGCCGCGTTCATCGCCCAGATCTACGCCGCGATCGACGGCCGCGCCCGGACGACGACCCTGTGAGCCCCGGCACCGGCCCGGACGCCGACGCCGTCTTCGACGCGGTGATCTTCGACATGGACGGCGTGCTCGTGGACACCGAGCCGATCTGGGAGAGCGTCCGCGCCGCCTACGCCCGTCGCCACGGACGAGGATGGGGCCCGGAGGACCACCCGGTCGTCGCCGGCAAGAGCTCGCGCGAGTGGGCCGCGTCGATGCGCGTCCACCTGGGGATCGCGGCCGGCGAGGACGAGATCGAGCGCGCGATCGTGGACGGCGTCGTGGAGGTCCTGCGGCGCGACGGCGCGCCGCCCGTCGCCGGTGCCGCCGACGCGGCTCGGCGGATCTCGGGACTGACCAGGACGGCCCTCGCCTCGTCAGCCCACCGGGACATCATCGCCGCGACGCTCGCCGCGACCGGCCTGGACGGCACGTTCGACGCGGTCGTCTCATCGGACGACGTGGCCCGGGGCAAGCCGCATCCCGATGTTTTCCTTGAGGCGGCCCGGCGCCTGGGGGCGCCGCCCGCGCGGTGCCTGGTCGTGGAGGACTCGCTCGCGGGCGTCCTTGCCGGCCGCGCCGCCGACATGACGGTCCTGCTCGTCCCCAGCCCCAGCTTCCCGCCGCCGCCGCGCGCCGTGGAGACCGCCGACTGGGTGCTGGAGAGGCTCGATCGGCTCGACCGTCCCGCGCCCGCGGCGCTCGCGGCCGTCGCACGCCCCGGCGGCCACCGCGCGGCGGACGAGCGTGCCCACGAAGCCGGCTCGGGGGCCGTGGTCCCGGAGCGGGAGGACGCGCGATGACCCCCGCCACGCCGCCCGACGCCCGACGCTCTGCCGCGCCGCCGGACGCCGGACGCCCGGCCGGGCCGGACCGCCCCGCCCCGGCCCCCGCCCCGGCCCCCGGCCGCCCGGCCCCCGCCCAGGGCAGGCGCGCGTCGGCCGCAGCCGACATGGACGTCTACCTGGACCGCCCCGCGTGGCGCATCAGGCTCGTCCACGGGCTCGTCCGCGTGCTCGTGCGGTGCCTCTTCCGGCTGCGCGTCGAGGGCCTCGAGCACTACCCGACGGGCCCCGCCGTCATCTGCTTCAACCACCTCAGCTGGTTCGATCCGATCGTCATCGCCGCGGCGGTCCCCGGCCGGCCGCGGTTCTCCGCGTTCGGGCCGAAGGAGGCGGACATGTCGGTCGGCGCCCGCAACCGGTTCATGAGCTGGCTCGGCGTCCCGGTCCCGTACCACCCCGAGAAGGACGACCTCATCGTCGCGACGCGCCGTGCCGACCGCGTGCTCGCGCGAGGACGCGTCCTGTTCATCGCGGGGGAGGGGAGGATCCACGTCGGCGAGCGCCGGCTGCTGCCGCTGTCCGACGGTCCCGCGTACTTCGCCCTGCGCGCCGGGGTGCCGCTCGTGCCCCTGGCGGTGAACGGGACCGGATGGCTGGGGTTCGGGCGGACGCTGCGGGTGCGCGTCGGCGCGCCGATCGCCGTCGAGGGCCGGCCGACCAGCGAGAACGTCCAGCGGCTGACCGCACGCCTGGCGGACGACCTCCTGGCCCTGGTGGCCGACTTCCCGGACCGGCGACCGCCCGGGCCGGCCTGGCGATGGCTGACCGAGCTGTTCAACGACTGGCCGGAGGGGTCCAGGCCGCCGCTGGCCTGATAGAACGTCCGTTCGATATCGCGGGTCCGCGAGGCCGCGCGCGACCTGCGATACTGCGGGGGCTTCAGGCAGAGCAGGAGGGATCGTGGGCGCGACGGGACTCGCAGCGGACCCGGCCGAGTACCGGGCGCGGCTCGGCGAGCAGCCGGACGAGCAGATCGACGCGTGGGTCGCCGAGCTCATGCGCGACCTCGCCGTGCGTCAGGGGATCGTGAAGGTCGTGGATGGCTTCATCGCCGCCACGGGCCTCGACGAGCGCTCGTTCGAGCGCGTCTTCGCTGCCGGCGGGGGACCGCCCGCGTCGATCGGCCGGGACCGAGAGGGCCACCTGATCGTCCCGGCGGTGACGCTCCACTACCTGGTGCCGGGGATCCGGCGCGAGACGCCCAACGGCCGGGACCGCCTCATCGACTACCTCGTCCTGCGCTTCCACGAGATGGTCTACGCCTGACGGCCGCGGGCCGTGACGCGCGTCCCCACGACCGATCCCGGCGCTCCCGGCACTCCGCCTCCCCGTGACCGCGCGCCCGCATCCGGCCCGGGGCGGCTCACGGCCGCCGCCGGCCTCCTCCGGCTCGTCCATCCGTTCCCCTCGCTGCTCGATGCCACCGCCACCTTCGCGCTCGCCCTGCTCGCCGGCGGCACGCCGCTGACGGCCGCCTCCCTGGGCGCCTCCATGCTGCTGCTCCAGTTCGCGATCGGGGCGACCAACGACCTCGCGGATGCCTCCCTCGATGCGGTCGCCCGCCCGGGGAAGCCGATCCCCTCGGGGGCGGTGAGCCGGCGCGTCGCGGTCGGGGTGGCGACGACGGCGGCCGTCGCCGGCCTGGGGCTGGCCGGCCTCCACGGGACCGTGACGTTCGCGATCGCGGCCCTCGGCCTGGGCGTGGGCCTGGTCTACGACCTCGTCCTCAAGCCGACACCACTCTCGTGGCTCCCGTACGCCGTCGGAATCCCGCTCGTGCCGGCCTTCGCCTGGGCCGGCGCCGCCGGGAGCATCCCGCCGGCGGTCGTCCTGCTGGCCCTGCTGGCCATCCCGGCCGGCGCGGGCATCGCCGTGGCCAACGCCCTGGCCGATCTCGATGGGGACCGGGACGCCGGGGCACGGACGATCGCCACGGTCCTCGGACATGCGCGAGCGTGGGGGCTCGCGACGGCCCTGCTCGCGGGCACCTGGGCTGCCGCGGTCGTGGCGCTCGTGGCCCTGGGGGCACTGCCGGGGGGCGACCCGCCGGCCGGGAGTGCCGCCGGCCCGGGCGGCGCTCCGTCGGCCGGAGACCCGGCGGCGTGGGGCGGACTCGTGGCGGTCATCGCGGCGGCGGTGCTGATCGCGGCCGGGGCGTGGCTGGGGCGAGGGCAGGAGCCGAGCCGCCGCCGGGTGGGGTGGGGGATCGAGGCCGTCGGCGTGGTGGTCCTCGGCTGCGGCTGGGTGGCGGTGACCCAGGCGGCGGGACTCCTCGGCCCGTAGGGGGCCGCGGGGCGCCGACCGGAAGGCCTCCGCACGGCCCCGGAGCGCGGTGCGGCGACGAGCCGGCCGTGGGGCGGCCGGCGCCGGAGCCACGAAGCCCCGGCCACGCCCCGGCCGGTGAGGCTGGACGCGGCGACGTCCCGTGCGC
The DNA here is from genome assembly GCA_029778235.1 of Chloroflexota bacterium. Classification (GTDB taxonomy): domain Bacteria; phylum Chloroflexota; class Limnocylindria; order Limnocylindrales; family CSP1-4; genus CAIYQJ01. Next base: position 7,461 of record JAKOQS010000288.1, read on the forward strand.
CGCCCGCGCCTCGAACCGCCGGGGACGTGCCACGAGGCCCCGGGCGCTGCCGGGGCCTCGTGGCACGGTGGATCGTCCCCGCCCCGATGGGCGGGTGGGTCACTCCCGCGGCTCGCCGGTCCGGACGGTCGCGATCGTGTTCTCCAGCTTCAGCTTGGCGATCGTGAGGTACTTCGCGAGGTTGCTGCGGTCCACGTCGCCGATCTGCGCGGCGACCGCGGGGTTGCGCACGACCTGCATGAGCGACTCGAGGGCCTCGGCGAACTCGGCCTTCGCCGTCTGGAGCGCGTCGTCGCGGACCGGTCCCGTGGGCCGGGTGCCGGACCACGTGTCGGGCGCCGGCTCCGGCTCGCGCCGGACGGCTCCCGCGTGCGTCTCCAGCCGGGCGGCGACCTCCGCGGCCTCGTCGGCGTCCGCGACGGGGGTCCGCGACCGCCGTCCCTCGATCCGCTCCTTGAGCTTCACCAGGGAGAGCTCGCCGCGGGCGACCTGGTCGGCCAGCCGCTTGCGCTTCCGGGCGTCGGGGACCTTCATCAGCTCGTAGGCCGCGGAGAGGGTGTCTTTGCGCACGGACACCAGCTCCTTGACCTCGGGCGGCGCATCCGCGAGCCGGAGTCGATTCTCCAGGTAGCCCTTGTCCTTGCCCAGCTTCTGCGCCAGCCGACGCACGCTGTACCCGTGCTCGTGGATCATCCGCTCGTACATGAGCGCTTCGTCGAGAGGGGAGAGGTCCTCGCGCTGGAGGTTCTCGATGATCGAGATCTCCAGCGCCGTCTCGTCGTCGAGCTCCTCGATGAGGGCCGGGACGGTCTCGAGGCCCGCCATGCGCGCGGCGCGCCAGCGGCGCTCGCCCGCGACGATCTGGTAGCGCCCGCCCGCAGCGGGGCGGACGAGGATCGGCTGGAGGATGCCGTGCTCGCGGACCGACGCCGCGAGGTCGTCGAGCGAGTCCTGGTCCATGGCCAGTCGCGGCTGGTCCGGATTGGGGTCGACGCGCTCGGTGGGGACCTGGCGCACGCCGACGCTCTTGCGATCGCCCTCGGGTGAGAGGAGGCCGACGATCGCGGGTGACAGCTCCCCCTCCTCCGAGAGCCGGCGCGCCGCGGTGGCGCGGAAATCCGGCCTAGGCAAGGTCGATCACCTCCGCTGCGAGTCGACGGTAGGTCTTCGCCGCTTCCGAGCTGGGTGCGTACACGGTGATCGGCTTGCCCGTCAGGGGCGCCTCGCCGAGCTTCACCGTCTGCCGGATGATCGTCTCGAACACGTGGTGGTCGCCGAGCTCGCGCATCTCGTCGAGCATCTCGCGCGCAAGGATCGTGCGACCGTCGTAGAACGTGGGCAGGAGCCCCATGATCCGCAGGTCGCGGTTGAGCTTCTGGCGGATCGTGTTGATGACCTTCACCAGCGCGGTGAGGCCCTTCAACGCGTAGTACTGCGTCTGCACGGGGATGATCACGCTGTTGGCCGCGACGAGGCCGTTGATCGTCAGGAGCCCCAGCGTGGGCGGGCAGTCGATCAGCACGTAGTCGTACGAGTCCTGGACCCACCCGTCCACGGCCTCGCGGAGGGCCTGCTCGCGGCCGATGGCGCTGAACAGCTCCACTTCCGTGGACGCGAGCTCCAGCGTCGCGGGCGCGATGTCGATCCCCGGCGTGGGCGTCTCGACGACGATCTCCTCCATCGTGGCGCGGCCTTCGGCCAGCACGTCGGACATCGACTGCTTGACGGAGCCGAGGTTCACGC
>JAKOQS010000289.1 GCA_029778235.1 Chloroflexota bacterium
CCGCGCGCGCCGCCACGTCGTAGATCGTGGGGTGGACGGAACGTGAAATGGCCGACTCTCCCTTGAGCGCACCCGCAAGCACATCGGGCCAGGCACGCCGAGCATAGTGCGGTCCAGGCGTGGCCGGCCGTTCCGCGCCCGAGTCCAAGGTGCGCCGCCGAGGGCCTTCGGTCGAACGGGCCGTGTGGCGAAACCGGCTGAGTCCGTGAAGGTGAGGACTTCCGTTGACAACGTCCTGTCCTGGCGTGGAGCGGTCGAGACCCGGCTTGGGGACAGGAGGGTTCCGTGTCCCGCCTCGACACTGCCCGAGCTCCGGGGCGCTGATCCACGCGGGCCTCGGGAAATGGGCAACATCTCCGCGGCGGTCGCTGGCGCTGTGACGGACGCCAGCAGCTGTTGTCGCGGCAACGCTTGGAGCCAGGTCCGCACCGATCCGCCTGGCCGGATGCCGGACCGACATCGCTTCGGCATGATCAGTGGCAACTCGCCCCACCCCCTGGGTCGAGGCGGTCAGGCGAGCCCGATCAGTACGACGCCCGCCAGGACCGCCGCCACCCCGGCGTACTGCACGGCGCGCAGCCGTTCACGAAGGAACACGCCGGCAAGCACGACCGTGACGACCGGGTAGAGGGACGCAAGCACGGACGTCGTCGCCAGCAGCCCCATGGTCGTGGACACTCCGTACGCGAGGTTCGCCGACGCGTCCAGGACGCCGATCGCCACGAGCGGTGCGGCGTCGCGGCGACGCGCTCCCCCAAGACTGCGAACGACGAGCGCGACCACGCCGAGCGTCAGCACCGTCGTGACCCGCATCGAGGTCGTCAGCAGGAGCGGCTGGTGCTCGCTGCCGGCTGCCATCGTCACGTACATGACGCCGAAGCCCAGGGCGGCGATGCCCGCCAGGAGCAAGGGCCGGGTCGACTCCGCCCCGGTCAGCTCCGGCCCGGACGCCAGGACGATGCCGATGACGGCGACGACGATGCCCGCGACCTGCGGGGTGGTCGGCGCCTCGCCCCGCAGCATCCCCACCAGGACCGGAACGACGACGGACAAGGACACCAGCGGCGCGACGATCCCCATCCGGCCCATGGCCAGCGCCGAGTAGAACGCGAGCATCGATCCCAGCCCCAGGAGGCCGGAGACCACGCCCCAGCCCCACGCGCTCGCATCGAACGCCCATGCGCCGCTGACCGTCACGGTGACGGAGAGCGCGACCAACCCGGCCGCCTGGGACAGTCCGTAGACGGCGACGGCCGGCAACCGGCGGCTCATCAGGCCCCCGAGGAAGTCGGAGGTGCCCCACGACAGGCTGCTCAGCAGCGCCAGCAGAGCCCCCACGCCGCCCACCCTAGGCGGCGGCGGTGCGGGCCTCCGGCGCGGCGAGCCGGGCGGGCGCCCGACGCCGCCTAGCCTGGCGTCGTGCGCAGCATCGTCACCGACAGCGGTGCCTTCGAACGGGCGCTGGCGCAGGTGAAGGGCGCCTCTCCCCGACCGGAGTTCGAGGTCGATGAGGCACCCGCGCCTCAGCGGCTGGCCCCGTCGGCCGTGGCGCTCACCGCGGACGTGGCCGACCCCGAGGCCGAGCCGGCGACCGGTCGCTTCGTCCTGCTGCACGATCCGGACGGGGTCGAGGAGTGGGACGGGTGCTTCCGCGTCGTCGTCTTCGTACGCGCCGCGCTCGAGGCCGATCTCGTGGATGAGCCGCTCCTGCACGATGTCGGCTGGAGCTGGATCCTGGAGACGCTGGCGGCACGCGGATGCCACGCGACGCAGCTGGGCGGCACGGTCACCCGGACCGCCGGGCGCTCGTTCGGCACTCTCGCCGACCGCCCCGCGGAGGGATTCGTCGAGATCCGTGCCTCCTGGACGCCGGTCGAGGCCGAGGACACCGGCGAGGTCCTCGACGACCTCGGCCGTCACGTCGAGGCGTGGGTCGACCTCCTCGCCCACGCCTCCGGGCTGCCCCCGGTGGTCCCGGGCGTCGCGAGCGTCACGGGCAGAAGGCGACAGCCGCGCCGGTGACTGAGAAGACCGACTCCCCGGACGCAGGTCCCGACGTGTCCGAACTCCCGGAGGCAACGCCCGCGCTCCCCACGGTCGAGCCCCGCGAGCCCGTTCCCGACGTCATCGCCGACCTCCCGGCCCTGCAGCGGTACGCGGACCTCGTGGCGGCGGGCAGCGGGCCCCTGGCGCTGGACGCCGAGCGCGCGTCCGGGTACCGGTACGGACAGCGGGCCTATCTCGTGCAGGTGCGGCGCGACGGCGCCGGGACCGCCCTGATCGACCCCACGGGCGTGCCCGACCTGTCGGTCCTGCAGGAGGCGAGCGAGGGCGTCGAGTGGATCCTCCACGCGGCCACCCAGGACCTGCCGTGCCTCGCCGAGGTGGGCCTGTACCCGACCAGCCTCTTCGACACCGAGCTCGCCGGGCGTCTCCTGGGGCGCGAGCGCGTGAGCCTGGCTGCCCTGGTGGAGTCCGAGCTGGGCCAGCACCTGGAGAAGGGGCACGGCGCGACCGACTGGTCCGTCCGACCCCTGTCGGCGGCCCAGCTCCGATACGCGGCGCTGGACGTCGAGCTCCTGGTCGAGCTGCGGACAGTGCTCGGGGAGGCACTGGTCACGGCCGGCAAGGACGAGATCGCGCGGGAGGAGTTCGACGCGCTGCTCTCGTTCACGCCGCGCGAGCGCGGCCCGGAGGAGTGGCGCCGCACCTCGGGGATCCATCGGCTGCGCAAGCCGCGCGCCCTCGCGATCGTACGAGAGCTGTGGCTGGCTCGGGACGAGCTGGCGCAGCAGCGGGACATCTCCCCCGGGCGCGTGCTCCCGGACGCGGCCATCGTCGCTGCCGCCGCGGCCGCCCCCGCGTCGGCCGATGCCCTGACCGCGCTACCGGAGTTCCGCGGGCGCGGGGCGCGCCGCTACCTCGGCCGGTGGTGGGCCGCGATCGCGCGCGCCGCCGACCTCCCGCTGGAGGAGCTGCCCGCCTCCTCGATGCCGGCCAGTGGTCCGCCTCCCCCGCGGTCGTGGCCGGACCGCGATCCGGACGCCTACGCGCGGCTGGCAGCCGCCCGTTCAGGGCTGGCCGACGTCGCGGACGCGAGTTCCCTGCCCGTGGAGAACCTCCTCGCCCCGGACACCGTGCGCCGGCTGTGCTGGACGCCGCCGGAGCCGGTGACCCCCGAGGCGGTGCACGCGGCGCTGGAGGCGGCCGGTGCCCGCCCCTGGCAGATCGACCGGTCCCTCCCGGTCCTCCTCGACGCCCTCGCCCGCACCGCCGACGCGCCCTGAATGGTCGCTATTCGGCCGCCAGAGCGGCGAATAGCGACCATTGGAGGCGCCTCG
>JAKOQS010000290.1 GCA_029778235.1 Chloroflexota bacterium
CGACGATCAGGCCCCGGTAGAGCGCGTTCATGATCTTGCCGCCGGGCCTCGCCTTGACGAAGAAGCACCCGACGATCGACGCGATGATCGAGAAGCCGCCGAGCGCGAGCGGGTAGGTGACCGCCGCCTCCGCCATCGCCGGCAGCATCAGCGCCCCGAGCAGCATCGTCGCGACGATCGTGACCGCGTAGGTCTCGAACAGGTCGGCCGCCATGCCGGCGCAGTCGCCGACGTTGTCGCCCACGTTGTCCGCGATCACCGCCGGGTTGCGCGGGTCGTCCTCGGGGATTCCCGCCTCGACCTTGCCGACGAGGTCGGCGCCGACGTCGGCGCCCTTCGTGAAGATGCCGCCGCCCAGACGCGCGAAGATCGAGATCAGCGAGCCGCCGAACGCGAGGCCGACGAGCGGCTCGATCGCGTGGTGCAGCCCTTCCTTCATCAGGTTGGGCGCGTAGTGCGCCGAGTTGACGAGGAACCAGTAGAAGCCGGCCACGCCGAGCAGGCCCAGGCCCACGACCAGCATCCCGGTGATCGCGCCGCCGCGGAACGCGACCGCGAGCGCCTCGTTGAGGCCCGTGCGCGCCGCTTCCGCGGTGCGGACGTTCGAGCGCACCGACACGTTCATCCCGATGTAGCCCGCGAGGCCCGACAGGATCGCGCCGACCGCGAAGCCCCCGGCGGTGCGCCACGACAGGAACACGCCGATGATCGCGAACAGGATCACGCCGACGATGCCGATCGTCATGTACTGCCGGTTGAGGTACGCCTTGGCGCCGGCCTGCACGGCCGCGGCGATCTCCTGCATGCGGGCGTTGCCGGCGGGCTTGGCGAGAATCCATTGGATCGACCAAGCGCCATAGGCGATGGCCGCGATCGCGCAAACGAGCGCGAAGACGAGCGCGGTGGTCATGCGAGCTTCTCCCTCGAGACGGTGGTGGCTGACCGACGGGGTCGGGCACGCGTCGGACGGCGTGCCTCGCCCCGCGCCGGGGCGACTCTCCCCGGATGAATCCCCCTATCCCGGGACGGCTGACCGGTCAGGCCACCCGGCCGCCCCCCTGGGCAAACACGCTATTTTGACAGAGCGCGGGCCAGGAAGTCGAGCCGGTCCTGTCCCCAGAACGGCTCGCCCCGGTAGACGTACCAGGGGACGCCGAAGACCTGCGCGTCGATCGCGCGCTGCGTCGCGGCCTCGTACTCGGCGGCCGCCCCGGGGCCGTCGGCCCGCGCGGCGATCGCGGCGCCGTCGAGCCCGAGCCCGTCGGCGATCGCTCGCAGCGTCGAGGGATCGGCGATGTCGCGCTCCTCGGCCCAGCGCGCCCGCAGCACGCCGCCGGCCATCGCGAGCCCCGCCGCCGCGCTCCCGGCGGCGGCCGCGAGGATCCAGCGGCTCGCGAGGTCGCCCGACGACGCGACGAACTTCGGCGTCACGCGGATCGGCATCTTCAGCCACGCGCTCCAGCGCTCGAGCTCGACGATCCGGTACGCCTGCCGCTGCGGCGCCCGCTTCGCCAGCGGGAGGCCGCCCGACACCGGGAACAGCCTGCCGAGGTCGATCGGGAAGATCCGGCAGGTCGCGTCGTGCGACGCCAGCAGCGAGACGAACCGGTCGTGCCCGAGGTAGGTCCACGGCGAGACCGGCGCGAGGTAGTAGTCGACCGATTTCGTCATGGGCTACGCCGCAGGGGTCGCAAGCGACCGGGAATGGATGGGGGATGGGAGATGGGAGATGGGAGATGGGAGATGGGAGATGGGAGATGGGAGATGGGAGATGGGAGATGGGAGATGGGAGATGGGAGATGGGGGATGGGAGATGGGAGAACCGCGAGAGCCGGGCGCG
>JAKOQS010000291.1 GCA_029778235.1 Chloroflexota bacterium
CGGCAGGGGTCGGGGCGACGGCGACGAACGTCGGCACGTCCGCCCTCTCCAGCGGGCCCGGCGCATCGCAGTACGCGACGGCGGTGCCCCGGTGGATCTCGGGCATCTCGATGACCCGGACATCCAGGCCCGGGTTGCTGACGATCCCGCGCTCGGCCACGAAGTCCGCCGTTCGCGCGAGCGCCGCCTCCATCAGGGGAAGCACCGTCGCGTCCGTCACCGGCGCCGAGGACGCGACCTGGTCGAGCGCGGCGCGGACCACCTGGGCTCGCGAGGCGCCGGTCCCCAGGTACGCACGTGCCAGCTCGGCCATGCGCAGGTTCACGTCGTCGAGGGCGTCGAAGGCGTCGCGCAGCAGCTCGTCGGCGGAGACGTCGTCGTCCAGGCTGTGCCACAGCACGCCCCCGTAGAGGCGTCGGCCCAGCCGCGGGTCGCGTTCGCAGGAGGGCAGCCGCTCGTCCAGCCACCCGCGGAACTCCGCGACGGCGGCCAGCCCCGCGTCGACGACGCCGTCGTCCGCGGCGAGCTGTCGCACCGGCCCGTCGATGAGCGACGCCGTCCCGGCGAGCTGCGCCAGCGCCGTCTCGGCATGGATGTGCGACATGCCACCAAGCACCGACCGGGCGGTGGCGAGCAGGTCCGGCACGGCCGCGAGGCGCGACCGCGCCGCCTCCGCCCGCTCGTCGACCGGACGCGTCTCCCGGGCGACGAGGAGGTACAGGCCCGTGCCCGGGTTCCACACCATCGGATCCCACTCGTGCCGGCGCACGTCGGTGAGCTCGAACCGCCAGCGGAGCAACCCCGACCGGAGGATCTCCAGGTCGACCTGGTCGTCGGCGTCCAGCGCGATGTCGTCGACGGCGTCGAGCGCCGTGACCGCGTCATCGACCGTGGTGAGCGCGCCGGCCACGCCCGAGGCCGACCGGTCCGGCAGCAGGCCGTCGAACCGGTGGTCGCCCAGCCACGTGGCCTCGACCGGATCGAGCGCCAGGAGCTCGTCGACGACGCGGTCCGCCAGCGCGTGGAACTGCGACGTCGCGCTCACGGGGCCAGGCCCTCGGCGACGCGGACCGCCGCGATACGCCGGCGGGAGGACCGCCGAGCGGCGGACTCCGCGTCGTACCCCCGTTCCCGTCCCGCGGCGACGAGGGCGACCAGCAGGTCGCCGAAGTCGTCCTCGGACGCGACCTCGTCGAGCGCCCGGCGCGCCGACGCCGCTCCCGGCAGGGCCGGCAGCCGATCGGCGAGGGGCGCCGTGCGCGAGACGACCTTCCCGGCGTGCACCAGGGCCGGCAGCGCGGACGGGATTCCGTCCGTCACCGAGGCGCGGCCCTTCTCGCGCATCTTGCGCGCATGCCAGCCGGCCTCGACGTCCTCCGCCGTCTCGGCCGTCTCGTCCCCGAAGACGTGCGGGTGGCGGGCGATCAGCTTGGCGACGATGCCGTCAGCCACATCGTCGATGGTCCAGGGGTCGTCGACGTCCTCCGCGGCGATCCGGGCGTGGAACACGACCTGGAGCAGGAGGTCTCCGAGTTCCTCGCGCAGGCCGGCGCGGTCATCGTCCTCGATCGCCTCGACCGTCTCGTAGGCCTCCTCGACGAGGTACTCGACCAGCGAGGCGTGCGTCTGCCGCGCATCCCACGGGCAGCCGCCGGGTGAGCGGAGCCGGTCCATCACGGCGACCAGCTCGAGCACCCGCGAGCCGGTCGCCATCACGCGCCG
>JAKOQS010000292.1 GCA_029778235.1 Chloroflexota bacterium
CCGACCAGGGACGGACCCCGGGGAGCGAGGCGCGGATCACGCCCACCCCGTCGGCAGGCGGGTCGTACTGCGGCCGCGTCGTCGCCCACTCGGCCGCCTCGTCGGCGGTGAGCGGCGCGCTGGCGATGGCGCGGGACGCGAGGCCGTGGGTACGCCGGTCCAGGTGCGGCGGGACGGGACGCAGGGCCGCGGGCACCTCCGCGGTCAGGGCACCGGCCCTGCCCCTGAGTCGGAGCTCCACCGTCCAGCCTGGCTGGGGCACGCCGGGGAACCCGACGGTGACCGCGACGTCCAGGGCGCCGGTCGAGCCGTCCTCGTCGAGCCCGGCGTCCGCTCGGACGTCCGCAAGGTACACGGGACCCGTCGCGTAGAGGAAGACCGAGCGCGTGATGCCGCCGTGCCACCACTGGTCCTGGTCCTCGATGTACGTGGCGTCCGACCACTTGACCACGCGGAGCCGGAGCGTGTTCGGGCCGGTCCGCACGACGTCCGTCACGTCGAACTCCGCCGCGAGGTGCGAGTCCTTGCTCACGCCGATCTCGCGCCCGTTGAGCGTGGCGAGGAGGACGCTCTCGGCCGCCCCGACGTGCAGCACGATCCGCCGTCCTGCCCACCCGGCCGGCAGGTCGAACGTCCGCTCGTAGACGCCCGTCGGGTCATCCTCCGGCACGAAGGGGGCGACCCCGCTCCAGGGCATGCGGATGTTCGTGTACCAGGGCAGGTCGCCCGTCTCCTGCATGGTCCAGGCTCCGGGGACGCGGATATCGCGCCACGCCGGCCCGGGCTCCTCGTCGGCGCGCCGCAGCAGCTGGAACCGCCAGGTGCCGTCGAGGTCGAGGCGGTCCGCGTGCGGGACGCTGTGCGTCGACAGGCGGCCGAGCGACGTGAGCTCGGGCATGGTCCAGGGCGTGAGCATCGGGCGACCTCGGGTGGGGAGGGACCGCGACGGGGGGGACGGTCGGTCACCCTCATGGTAGCGCCGGGGCGGGTCAGACCTGCACGTCCCCCGTGCGGGACCGCGGCCCGGGGGGCTCGGCCCCGGGGAAGGGTCGAGCGCGCCTTGACGCCGGTCATCCGCCGGGCGTCCAATGGCGGCATGGGCGACGTGGGTCGAGTCGACGTGGATGGGCTGCCCGCGCACGTCCGCGCGAACCGGGACTACTGGACGAGGGCAGCGCCCGACTACGCGGCAGCCGGGGAACGCGAGTGGGCGTCGGAGCCGTCCTGGGGCCTCTGGGGGATCCCCGAGTCCGATCTGCACCTGATCGACGACGTCGCCGGTCTCGACACGATCGAGCTCGGGTGCGGGACCGCGTACGTCTCCGCCTGGCTGGCCCGCCGGGGGGCCCGGCCGGTCGGCGTGGACATCACCGAAGCTCAGCTCGCCACGGCCCGGCGCCTCCAGGACGTGCACGGGGTCCACTTCCCGCTGCTCCACGCCAGCGCCGAGGACGTCCCGCTGGCCGACGGGTCGTTCGACCTTGCGATCAGCGAGTACGGGGCGAGCATCTGGTGCGCGCCCGAGCGGTGGATCCCCGAGGCCGCGCGCCTGCTGCGGCCGGGCGGCCGGCTCGTCTTCCTCGTCAACGGGACGCTGCTGATGCTGGCGTCCCCGGAGGAGGACGGGATCCCGGCGACCGACCGGCTGCTGCGGCCGTACTTCGGGATGCACACGTTCACGTGGCCGGGCGACGACAGCGTCGAGTTCCACCTTGGCTACGGCGACATGATCCGGCTGCTGCGTGCCAGCGGGTTCGACGTGGAGGATCTGCGGGAGCTGCGACCCCCCGAGGGGGCGACGTCCACCGCACCGTTCGTGACGACCGAGTGGGCAAGGCGGTGGCCGAGCGAGGAGGTCTGGCTCGCCAGGAAGCGCGGGTGATCGCCCGCGAGCGGAGGACGAGATGAGCGAGTTCGAGATCCGGGACGAGCCGCGGCGGCGCACCGCCGTCGTGCACGCATCGCTCGCGCAGGACGAGCTGCCGGCGTTCATGGGTCGGGCGTTCGGCACGATCTTCCACGCCGTGACGGCCGCCGGCTTCATCCCGGCGGGGGCGCCGTTCACGCGGTACTTCGGCTTCGGCCCCGACCGCATCGAATGCGAGGCCGGCGTCGCGATCATGCAGCCGCCCGGCACGCCGGAGCGGTCGTTCGACGGGGCGGGCGAGGTGCAGCCCGGCGAGCTGCCCGCCGGGCCGGTGGCCGTGGGCTGGCACATCGGGCCGTACGACACGATCGCGCAGACGTACGGGCAGCTCCTGGCGTGGGTCGGCGAGCAGGGCCGGGAGCCGTCGGGTGCGATGTGGGAGGTCTACATGACCGATCCCGGCGCGGAGCCCGACCCGGCCAGGTGGCGGACGCAGGTCTTCGTCCCGCTCGCCTGACCGCTCCACCGACCGCGGGTCGGACCGCTCACCGGGAAGGAGGCCGCGTGCCCGAGGGCCACACCATCCACCGCCTCGCGACCGCGCTCACGGCGCGGTTCGGGAGTCGCGAGGTCCGCGCCAGCAGCCCACAGGGCCGCTTCGCGGAGCAGGCGGCGATCGTCGACGGCGCCCGCGTGCGGCAGGTCCGCGCCCACGGCAAGCACCTGTTCGTCGAGTACGCGGGCCGCGGGGCGCCGGTGGTGCACGTCCACCTGGGCCTGGGCGGGCGGGTCGTCGTCGGCCAGGCACCTGCTCCGGAGCCGCGGGGCGCGATCCGGCTGCGGCTGGAGACGGACTCGGCGTACGCCGACGTGCGTGCGCCGACCGTCTGCGAGCTGATCGACCCGCGACGCGAGGCGGCACTGATCGCGAAGCTGGGTCCGGACCTCCTGGCCCGGGCGCCGGACCCGGCCGCGGTCCGTCGGCGCGTCTCTCGCTCGCGCGTGGCGATCGGGGCGCTCCTGCTCGACCAGCGTCTCTTCGCCGGCATCGGCAACGCGTACCGGTCCGAGCTCCTGTACCGATGCGGCGTCTCCCCGTGGACGCCCGGCGCGGACCTCGGCGCCGACGGGTTCGACGAGCTCTGGGAGGAGGCCCGCCGGCTCCTCGCCGACGGCCGGCGGACGGGTCGCGTCTCCACGGTCGATCGCGCCGACCTCCCGCGGGGCCAGCGACGGGCGGCCCGACGCGCCCTGGCGCCGGAGGACGAGGCATCCGGGTCCGCGGTCGCGCGTGCCCGCGCGCGCGAGACGTACGTCTACAAGCGCGCCGGCCTCCCGTGCCGGCGCTGTGGGGCCGAGGTGCAGACCGGGTCGCTCGGTGGGAGGGACGTCTACTGGTGCCCGACCTGCCAGCCCGGGGCGTCGGAACCGGCTTCCGCGGCGAGCGACGGCGCCGTAGGCTAGACCGTGCGCGGGACCCGGCCGGGTCCGCGGACGGCGAGGAGGCGGGCGATGGCCGAGCAGAAGGGGACGGGGGGCGGGATGTTCGACGCGCTCCTCGGGAGCGGCGCCCAGCCGGGCGGCGCCGGCGGGATGGACTTCGCCTCGGCCGAGGCGGCCGTCCGCCAGCTTCTCGGCGACGGCGATGCCATGGCGGCGCTGCGCGGATTCCTCGATCGCGGGGACGACCTGCAGGCCGCCCTTGGCGCGACCGCCCAGGCCGTCCCGTCCGTCGCCGCGCCGATCGCGACCCTCCTGGCGAACCCTGGCGTCCTCCAGGACATCATGGGCTCGCTTGGTGGCCTCATCGGCGGCGCGCAGCGCGGCACCGCCGACGCACCCGACGGCGTGGACGTCGCCGACGCCGGCGCGCTCCTCGGCAAGCTGTTCGGCGGAGAGCGGTAGCCCCGCGCCGGACGGGCCCGGTCGCGCGACCTCGCCGCCCGGCATCACGCCGCGGCCGGCGCTCCCGGCCGGCCGTCCGCCGCCCGCGGCCGGCATGACCCCTCGCACCCGCGCGACCTTCGCCTACGTCGCCGCGTTCGCCGCGGTCGGCGCCAACTTCCCATACCTGCCGGTCCACTATCGCGCCCTGGGCCTCGACCTCGCCGCGATCGGCATGCTCTCGGCCCTGTGGGCCGCGGCGTCGCTCGTCGCGTCGCCGCTGTGGGGCAGCGTCACCGACCGCTTCCCGCGGTCCCGGGCGGTCCTGCCGGGCGCCGCCCTCCTCGCGGCCCTCGCGGCGGCCGGCCTGTCGCAGGCGACCGAGGTGGCGACGATCGCGATCGGCGTCGCGTGCGTGGCCGTGTGCACCGCGGGGGTGACCCCCATGCTCGACGCGCGGACGCTCGACATCCTGGGCGACGATCGGGCCGGCTTCGGACGGATCCGCGCCTGGGGATCGATCTCGTTCGTCGTCGCGACCGCGGTCGTCGGCGTGCTGATCGGGCGCCTCGGTCCAGAGGCGCTGTTCGCGGCCTGGATCCCGGCGCTGGTGGCGACCGCCCTCATCTCGCTGGCGCTCCCACGGAGCCGCCGCTCCTCCGCCGCGGGCTCCATCTGGAGCGGCGCAGCGCGCGTCGTGCGCGCGCCCGGGCTGGGGCCGTTCCTCGCGGCGGCCTTCGTCATGTGGGCCGCGATCGCCGCCGTGAGCGCGTTCCTCTCGGTGCGCCTCTACGACCTCGGCGCCGGGGCGGAGGCTGCCGGCGCCGCATGGATCGTCGGCTCCGTCGTCGAGATCCCGATCATGTTCGCGTTCCCGCGGCTCGCGCGCCGTTTCGGGTCGCACCGGCTGCTGGTCGTCGGCGCCGCGTGCTTCGCCGCGCGCGGCGTCCTGTACGCCGTCGCTGGCTCGCCCGAGGTGCTGGTCGCGGGAGCCACGCTCGAAGGGATGGGATACGGGCTGTTCTTCGTCGCGAGCGTCGGGTACGTCGCGGAGCTCGCGCCGCGCGGCCGCGTCGCCACGGCGCAGGGCGTCCTGAGCGCGGTGACATTCGGCCTCGCCACGATCGCCGGCTCGACGCTCGGCGGTGCCGTCGCGACCGCTCTCACGATCCCCGGGCTGTACGCGATCGCGGCTGCCGTCAGCGTCGCCTCCGTGGGCGGCGTGGTGCTCGCCCTGCGCGCGGCGCCCCGGCCCGCCGCCGCATCACCGGCTCCCGTAGACTCCGCCGCACGATGAGCGCAGACGAGACGCGGACGGGGCCGGCGGGCCTGTCGCCCGGGGCGGCGGCCATCGTCCGCCGCGCCCACGACGCCGCGGCCGACTCGGGCCACGGCGCGCTCTGCGTGAACCACTGGCTCCTGGCGGTCGTCACCCGTCACGCCGCCATGGCGGAGAGCCTCGCAGGTGGCCTGGCGCCCGCGACGCTCCTCCCCTGGCTCCACGCCCATCTGCGCGCCGGCGACACCGGCGATCGGCTGGACGAGTCGACGGTCGTCGCGGACGCCACCACGCTCGCCTCGCGGCGCGGCAGGTCGGTGGCCGGCGAGGCGGACGTCGTGGAGGCCGTCCTCCGGGCCGCGGGGTACACCGTCCACGGCATGAACGGACCGGTCGGCGGGGCCGCCGCGGCGACGGCCGCGCCGGGCTCCGCCGGAGCAGGCCCGGCGGCAAGGGGCGCGGGGCCGGCGGCCTCGGCCGGCCCGGGCGGGGGGATCGCGGCCGGGGGCGGGAAACCGGCCCGGGGGGAGGCGCCGGCCGGCGCCGCCTCAGGGACCGGGGAGACCGGGACCGACGCCGGGGCCGGCATCGCGCCCGACGGTGCCGCCGCCGCGACG
>JAKOQS010000293.1 GCA_029778235.1 Chloroflexota bacterium
CAGCCTTGGCCTGCTCCGCGCTGAGCGCGACGCCGTCGGCCTCCTTCCGCATGCGCGAGCCGAGCCCGCGCGCGAGAATCACTGCCTTCGTGGGTGCGCCATAGGTCATGCGGCCAGCCTATTGAACGAGGTCGGCGGGCGGGAATCCGCGCGGCCACACGATCATCGGTTTTGCACCAACGCCGCCGAGGCCGTGCCCCGTCAGCGGAGGCCGCGGAGGAAGTCCTCGTCGTCGTCCGGCGCGCGGTCCGTGTGGTGGGGGCGGGCCTGCCCGCTCACGGGGCGGCCGAAGAAGAGCCACAGCACCGGCCCGACGACGGGGACGCAGATCACGAGGAAGGCCCACAGCCAGCGCGGCATGGCGCGCACGATGCGCCCCCGTGACTGGGCCACTTCGACGACGCAGTACACGGTGAGCATGACCACGATGACGATCAGCAGCACGCGCAGCATGCGGCCAGTCTACCGCTCGTTCCGCCTGTCCCAACCCCGCGGATAGGCTGGCGGCGTGCATCACATCCTCGACGGCGTGCGGGCCCTGCTCGGCAGCGGTGAGGGCCTCTGGCTCGCCGACGGCGAGGGCGCGGCCCCCGCGGGGACGGCCGTCGTGGGCACCTCCGGATCGACGGGCGAGCCGAAACGGGTAGTGCTCCGCAGGGACGCGCTGGTCGCCGCCGCCCGGGCCGCGGAGGAGCGCCTCGGGTTCGCCGCCACGTGGCACCTCGCGCTCGACCCGCGCTACGTCGCGGGACTGATGGTGCTCGTCCGCGGGCTGCTCGGCGACGGCGTGGCCGAGGCCGGGCCGGACCTGGCAACGCTGCGGCCCCGCGAGGGACGCAACGCCGTCTCGCTCGTGGCGACACAGCTCTACCGCGCGCTGACCTCCCCGGGGACGACCCGCGCGCTGGCCGCGTTCGACGCCGTGCTGGTCGGCGGCGCGGCGCTCGCGCCCGGGCTGCGCGCCCGCGCCGAGGCTGTGGGCATCCGGGTGATCGAGACCTACGGCATGAGCGAGACCTGCGGCGGCGTCGTCTGGGACGGTGAGCCCCTGCCCGGTATCGGCGTGAAGCTGGGGGGCGCGTCGGGTCCGGGCCGCGCCGAGGTCGTCGGCCGGATCGGGCTGACCGGCCCCACGCTGTTCGACGGCTACCTCGGCCGGCCCGAACTCACCGCGGAGGTGCTGCGAGACGGAGCGGTCCTGACCGGCGACCGGGGGCACCTCGCGCCCGACGGCCGCCTCGTCGTCGACGGCCGCCTCGACGACGTCGTGCAGAGCGGCGGCGTGAACGTAGACCTCGCCGCGGTCCGCGCCGCCGCGGCCGCCCTCGACCCCGAGACCGCCGTGCTCGCTGTCGATGACGACGAGTGGGGCGCCCGCGTCGTGCTGGTCGCCATCGGCGGAACCCTCGACGATTGGCGGGACCGCCTGCGCCCCGCGCTGCCCGCTGTGTGCCTGCCCCGGCGGTTGGTTGTCGTCGACCGCATCCCCCGCGGCCCGGGCGGCAAGCCGGACGGGGCGGCACTCACGG
>JAKOQS010000294.1 GCA_029778235.1 Chloroflexota bacterium
CCTCGAGCAGCAGCTCCTCACGCCGGGTCCCGGAGCGTTGCACGTCGATCGACGGGAAGATCCGCTTCTCGGAGAGCTTCCGGTCGAGGATGAGCTCGCTGTTGCCGGTGCCCTTGAACTCCTCGTAGACGACGTCGTCCATCCGGGAGCCGGTGTCGATGAGGCAGGTGGCGATGATCGTCAGCGAGCCGCCCTCCTCGAGGTTCCGCGCCGCGCCGAAGAACCGCTTGGGCGGATAGAGGGCGATCGGGTCGATGCCGCCGGAGAGCGTGCGGCCGGACGGCGGCAGCGCCAGGTTGTACGCGCGGGCGAGCCGGGTGATCGAGTCGAGCAGGATGACGACGTCGCGGCCGGTCTCCACCTGGCGCTTGGCGATCTCGAGCGCCATCTCTGCCACGTGGGTGTGGTTCTCCGTGGGCTCGTCGAAGGTGGAGCTGATGACCTCGCCCTTCACGCTCCGGCGCATGTCGGTGACCTCCTCGGGCCGCTCGCCGATGAGGGCGACCATGAGGAGGATCTCCGGGTAGTTGGCCGTGATGCCGTTGGCGATGTTCTTGAGGAGCATCGTCTTGCCGGCCTTCGGCGGGCTGACGATGAGGGCGCGCTGGCCCTTGCCGATCGGGTTGACCAGGTTGACGAGCCGCTGCGAGAGGTTCTTGGGGTCGCTCTCGAGGTTGAGCAGCTCGTCCGGGTGGATCGGCGTGAGGTCTCCGAAGTTCGGGCGGCGCCGGGCGGTGTCCGGGTCCACGCCGTTCACGAGGTCGACGCGGAGCATCCCCCAGTACTTCTCGCCCTCGCGCGGCGCACGGATCGAGCCGGCGACCCGGTCCCCGATCCGGAGCCCGAAGCGGCGGACCTGGCTGGAGCTGACGTACACGTCGTCCGGGGTGGGCATGAGCCCATGCCGGCGGAGGAAGCCGTAGCCCTCGTCGACGATGTCCAGGATCCCGGTCGCGTACGCGTGCCCGGCGCGCTCGCTCTGGCGCTGGAGGATGCGCTCGACGAGGTCGTCCTTCCGGTCGCTGCTCGACGGCTCGATCTCCATCTCGCGGCCCATCGCGCGCAGCTCGGCCATGCCCATGCCGCGCAGCTCGAGCAGGCCGATCTCATTGGCGGTCTCCTGCTCGGCGAGCTCGTCATGGTCGGCGCCGACGAGCCGCTGGCTCTGGCCGCGCCGGCGCGAGCGGCGGTTGCGGGAACGCTGCTGTTCCGGTCCGATGGGAGGCATGGGGATGGGCTTCACCTGCGGGCGCCCCACCGGGGGTCACGAAAGGGGAAGAAGGCGCGGGACAAGGTCCGCGGCGCACGGGGTGGGGCTGGGGGGAGGATACCCGCGGGGCGTCGGGTGCGTCAACGGGGAATGCGTGCGGCGGTCATCGCGTGGACGGGCCCGGCCCGCGCGCGGGGGGGCGGCCCCAGGCCGCCGCGAGGGTCGGGTCGGGCCCGCGGGGGCGGGCACGCCCCGTGCGCGACCATCATCATCCCGGGCCTCCGCGGCCCGGCCGTCATCCCTGGCCCGATGGCCTCAGGGCATCCGGCGCGTCAGACCGGCGCGGCAGGCCCTCCCGCGCGTCAGCCCTTCTTCGCCTCCGCCAGCTCCGCCTGGACCTTGGCCCAGTCCGCCTTGAACTGCGCGATCCCCCTGTCCGTCAGCGGGTGATGGACCATCTGCTGGAGGACCTTGAACGGCAGCGTGGCGATGTGAGCCCCCGCCAGGGCCGCGTCCGTCACGTGGCGCGGATGGCGGACCGACGCGGTGATCACCTCCGCGTCGAGGTCGTGCAGGTTGACGATGTCCGACAGCTCGCGGATCACCATCATCCCGTCCTCGTTGACATCGTCGAGGCGGCCCACGAACGGCGACAGGAAGCTCGCTCCCGCCTTCGCTGCGAGCAGGCCCTGGTTCGCTGTGAAGATCAGCGTGCAGTTCGTGCGGATGCCCTCCTCGGCGAGGCGGGAGATCGCCTCGAGGCCGGGCTCGCACATCGGGATCTTCACGACGATGTTCGGGGCCAGGCGCGCGAAGTGCCGGCCCTCCGCCACCATGCCGTCGGCGTCGTCGGCGATCACCTCGGCCGAGACGGGGCCGGACGTGATCCCGCAGATCTCGACGAGCAGCTCGTCGTACGAGGTCTTGCCGACCTTCGCGTACAACGTGGGGTTGGTGGTGACGCCGTCGATGACGCCCCAGCGGACGGCAGTGCGGATCTCGGCGACATCGGCGGTGTCGAGGAACAGCTTCATGGGACGACCTCGGTCGGGCGGCTCGGGATGCCGGTGAGTGTACGCCGGGCCGAGGAGGGGGGCCGGGAGCGGCGAGCGTCGCGGCGCGTCGGCGCGCGGGCGGCAGGGGCGGCTGGGGCGGCTGGGGCGGTCCTCAGGTGGGGTCGGCCTCGGCCTCCAGCGACGATGCCCCCGCGGGCGCGTCCTCGCTCTGGGCGTGGCCGCGCGGCCGAAGCTCCGGCTCGCGTCCCTCGCGCAGCGCGAGCGCCGTGCCCACGAACCCGTCGAAGAGCGGGTGCGGCCGGTCCGGCCGGCTCCGGAACTCGGGATGGAACTGGCTCGCGACGAACCACGGGTGGTCCCGCAGCTCCACGATCTCGACGAGCCGGCCGTCGGGCGACTGTCCCGACACGATCATGCCCGCCGCCTCCAGCTCGGGCCGGTAGCGGTTGGCGACCTCGAACCGGTGGCGGTGGCGTTCGTACACGACCTCGTCGCCGTACACGGCGGCGGCCCGCGACCCGGGCGTGAGGCGCGCCGGGTACAGGCCCAGGCGCATCGTCCCGCCCTTGTCCTCCATCTCGCGCTGGTCCGGCATGAAGTCGATCACCGGGTTCGCCGTGAACATGTCG
This sequence comes from Chloroflexota bacterium, assembly GCA_029778235.1. Classification (GTDB taxonomy): domain Bacteria; phylum Chloroflexota; class Limnocylindria; order Limnocylindrales; family CSP1-4; genus CAIYQJ01. The sequence goes on from JAKOQS010000294.1 coordinate 2,856, forward strand.
AACTCGGTCGAGTTCGCGTCCTCGGTCGCCAGGATGTGGCGGGCGAACTCGATGACCGCGCACTGCAGGCCCAGGCACAGGCCCAGGTACGGCACCCGCCGTTCGCGGGCGTAGCGCGCCGCGAGCACCTTGCCCTCGATGCCGCGATGGCCGAACCCGCCGGGCACCAGGATCGCCTCCGCGCCCCCGAGCGCCTCCCCCACCCCGCCGGCCGTCAGCGCCTCGGAGTCGACCCACCGGACCTTCACGTCCACGCCGTGGGCCCAGCCCGCGTGCTTCAGCGATTCCGTGACCGAGAGGTAGGCGTCGGGCAGCTCGATGTACTTCCCGACGAGGGCGACCTCCAGCGTCGGCTTCGGGCGCTTGATCAGGTCCACCATCGCAGCCCAGGCGGCCAGGTCGGGCGCGTGCGTCGCCCCCTCCAGGGCGAGGTCCCGGACCACGAGGTCGCCGAGCCCCGCCTCCTCGAACTGGAGCGGCACCTCGTAGATCGTGGAGGCGGTGACGGCCGGGATGACGGCTTCGGTGGGGACGTCCGTGAACAGCGCGATCTTCTCGCGGATCTCGTCACTCACCGGGTGGTCCGACCGCAGGACGATCACGTCGGGCTGGATCCCGATGCCGCGCAGCTCCTTCACGGAGTGCTGTGTGGGCTTGGTCTTCAGCTCGCCCGTGGCCATGAGCGCCGGGAGCAGCGTGACGTGGACGTACAGGACGTTCGTCCGGCCCACGTCCTTGCGCATCTGGCGGATCGCCTCGAGGAACGGCAGGGACTCGATGTCGCCGACCGTCCCGCCCACCTCCACGACCACCACGTCGGCGCGGCCGTCCTGCGCCACGCGCTGGATCCGCTCCTTGATCTCGTTGGTGATGTGGGGGATCACCTGGACGGTGCCGCCGAGGTAGTCGCCGCGGCGCTCCTTCGCGATCACGGAGCGGTAGATGCGCCCCGTGGTCACGTTGGAGAGCTGCGACAGGTTCTCGTCGATGAACCGCTCGTAGTGCCCCAGGTCCAGGTCGGTCTCGGCGCCGTCGTCGGTGACGAAGACCTCGCCGTGCTGGTACGGCGACATGGTCCCCGGGTCCACGTTGATGTACGGGTCGAGCTTGATGATCGAGACGGAGAGGCCGCGGGCCTTCACGATCCGCCCGATGCTCGCGGCGGTGATCCCCTTGCCGAGGGAGGAGGTGACTCCTCCGGTCACGAAGACGTACTTGGCCACGGGTGGGGACCTCCGGGGGTTTTTCCGATGCTACCGGATTCGGCCCGGTCGATGCCAGCCCCGGGCGCGGAGCCGGCGTGCGGGGACCGAGCCGGGCCCGGGCGCGGAGGAGGGCCGCCCGGCGGGGGCGGCGTCGGCGGTCGCGGCGGGCGCGGCCGGTGGCGGACGCGGGGGTGGCCGCCGCGGCCGGTCCGCCCGCTCAGGCCCCTGGGACGCGCGTCAGGAAGTGCCGGTAGCCCCACTCGCCGTTCGGGCCGGCCTCGTACGCCTCGTCCAGCACGTCGAGGCCCGCCGCCGCGAGCCATCCGAGGACGCGCTCGCGGCCCGGGTAGAAGTGGTAGCCGGCGACGTCGCCTTCGATCACCTCGCCCCGGACGGCCGGGAGCCCGGCCGCCGACAGCTCCGCGAAGGCGCGCTCCACGATCGCGTCGACGACCTCCTCGACCGTCAGGTAGACGGGCCCGCCGGGACGCACCGCCCGGCGCAGGTTCGCGAGGACGGTCGGCCAGTCCTCCGGCGGGACGTTCTCCATGGCGTCGATCGTCACGGAGCCGTCGAAGTCCGCGGCGAACGCCATCTCCTGGAGCCCGACGACCGCCAGCGAGGCGGCGATCCCCTTTCGCGCGGCCTCGGCGAGCATCCCGGCCGACTGGTCGATGCCGACGACGCGCCGGCCCGTCGAGGCGAGGACCGCGAAGTACCTGCCCGTGCCGCACGGCGCGTCGAGGACTGTCCCGCCGGGCGGGCACAGGAGCGCGACGCGCTCCACGAAGCCGGCCTGGAGCGTCACCGGATAGAGATGCGCTTCGTACTCGGCGGCTTCTGCGTCGTACTCGGCGATGGTCGCCGCCCGGCGCTCCGCGAGCCATGTCGCCCTGTCCACAGCTCCTCCTCCACGTGTGGTGCGCCCGCGGCCGACCTCACTTGTCGGATCGGGCCCGGCACTCCGGCAGGCTGCTACCGCACGATGACCATCTCGCCGAGGCGATCCACCGACTGCACGGCGTCGAGGTCGCCGTAGAGGACGAAGGCGACCTCCGTCTCGATCGACGCCCCCGGCGCCAGCTCGAGCGCGGTGCCCGCGGCGACGGCCTCCTCGACCTGCTGAGGATGGCTGGACCACGGCTCGAGCGCCAGGTGGTGGTGGCCGCGCCAGCCCCCGTACACCTGCCAGAGCCAGGCGTGACGGAAGACGTCCCGGTCGAACGAGAGCGCCACGCCGCGCCGCGTCTCCGTGTCCGTGAGCGCGAGCCACCCGGCCGCGAGGTCGGTCGCCCAGTGGCCGCCGAAGACCGCGTCCGTCCTGGGCCGCACCCGCCGCATGTCGTGCATCCCGCCCGGCGCGGTCGGGTCCGGCAGGTCCGGCCACGGGTACTCGGCGCCCACCACGCCCATCGAAAGGCCGGAGGAGACGCCGACGACCATGCGGGCGGGCGGAAGGTCGATCCGGTGGGCCGGAGTGACGGCGAACGCCGGGTGGATGCCCCAGGTGAAGGGCAGCGGCCGGACGTCGAGGTTGTCGATCCGGTAGCGGGCGAGCAGCAGCGGTTCGTCGCCGCGAAGGACGAGCGTCCGCGTCATCCGGGCGGGCGCCACGGTGCCGTGTCCGACCGCGGTCAGGCGCGCCTCGCCGCCGGCCGCCGCGACCGACGCGACCCACGGGACGCACCACATCTCGCCCATGTACGGGAGCGGCTCGTCGTGGAGCGTGCCCCGGTCGCCGGACGGGAAGATCTCGTCCCAGCCGCCGCTCCACCAGTCGTCGAAGTGCCCGCCGTACGGGGCCGGGCGCGGCACGGCACGCGGGTTGTGCCAGAGCAGGTCGCGGCCGGTCGCCCGATCCACCAGCTCGTGGACGTGGCCGCCCAGGTCGGGGAGCACGGTGACGCGGAGCGCCTCGTTCTCCAGGACGAGCGCGGCCATTCCGCCGGCCGTCGTCTCGAGCGCCACCGGTACCCGCACGCCCGCCCTCCTTCTCGCGCCCGCGTGCCTCGGGCGCCCGATCGCCTGCCTGCGCCTACGCCCCGCCCGTCCGCCCGGTGCCGGTCACGGCGGGGATCCCCGGAAGGACGGCATCGCACGCTTCGCCGACGATCCCCACGATCTCGTCCACCTCATCGTCGCCGATGATGAGCGGCGGCGCGAGCACGAACATCCAGTGGCTCGCGCGCAGCAGGAGCCCGCGGCGCCGGGCCTCGTCGCGGATGCGCACGCCGACCTCGAGGGCGGCGGGGAAGCGCTCGCGCGTCCCGGGGTCCGCGACGAGCTCCACCCCCGTCAGCAGGCCGAGGCCGCGCACGTCGCCGAACGCGGGGTGGCGCGCCGCGATCTCGCGGAGGCCCGCGCGGAGCCGCTCGCCCCGGGCGGTCGCCCGCGCGGCGAGGTCGTCGTCGCGCAGCTGCGCGATCGCGGCGAGCCCGATGGCGCAGGCGACCGGGTTGGCACCGTAGGTGTGCCCGCTGTGGAACTGCACGAGGTCGCGCGGATCGCCCCAGAAGGGGCGGGCGACGTCCTTCGTCATCACCACCGCGGAGAGCGGGGCGTAGCCGCCGGACATCCCCTTGCCCAGGCAGATGATGTCCGGCCACGTGTCGTACAGCTCGGCGGCGAACCCGGCGCCGAGGCGCCCGAACGCCGTGATGATCTCGTCGAAGATCAGCAGGATGCCGTACCGGTCGCACAGGCGGCGGAGGCCCGCCAGGTAGCCGTCGGGCGGGACAACGACACCCGCGGACATGAGCACCGGCTCCGTGATGAGCGCCGCGATGGTCCCCGGCCCCTCCAGCTCGATCGTCTCCTCGACAAGGCGCAGGTAGGCGGCGCAGACGTCCTCGGGCGACATCCGCCACGGCGCGGCATCGAAAGGCGGCCGGTACGGGTCCGGCGTGTGCAAGTGGACGAACCCGCCCGCGAGTGGCTCGTACGGCGCGCGCCACGTGGGCCACCCGCCCGCAGCGACGGCGTGGCCGGTGCCGCCGTGGTAGGCGCGGTAGTGCGAGAGGATCTTGTACCGGCCCGCGCTCCCGGTCTGCTTCTGGTACTGGCGGGCGATCTTCATCGCGTTCTCGGTCGCCTCGCTCCCGCCCGAGAACAGCTTGACCACGCCGTACCGGTCGGGCAGCAGGCCCAGCACCGTGTCCACGAGCTCGAGGGCGCGGTCGTTCGTCGCCATGGTGGGCGCCGCCATCGCCAGCCGGTGGAGCTGCGCCGCCCCGGCGTCTGCGAGGCGATCGTTGCCGTGGCCGAGGCTCGCGCAGAACGTCCCGGAGAGCCCGTCGATGAAGGTCCGGCCGTCCACGTCCGTGACCCGGATCCCCCGCCCGCTCGCGAGGACCAGCGGCTCCTCGGCGAACGCCTTCATCTGGGCGAAGTCCACCATCGTCCGCGCGACCCGGTCCTGCATCGATGCCTCCGTTCCCGGGGCGGCGCCCGCGGGCTCGCCCTCGATCGCGCCGGCGGGACGGCCTCCCGCCGGCGCCCTACAGCTCGTAGATCCGCGAGGTGATCGCTCCGTCCACCACCAGCGCCGTCCCGCTCACGAACGCCGCGTCGTCCGACGCGAGGAAGACCGCGATGCGGGCGATCTCGTCGGTGGACGCGATCCGGCGCACCGGGTACTCGCGCTCCACGCTGGCGCGGAACGCGACCGGGTCGTCGTGGGCGGCGAAGAACGCCTGGTTGAGCTCCGTGTCCACATCGCCGGGGCAGATCGCATTGGCCCGCACGCCGTAGGGGCCGTAGGCGGTCGCCACGCTCTTCGTGTAGCCGATGATCGCGGCCTTGGTGGCCCCGTAGACGGGCAGCAGCGGGTCCGCCGAGAACGCGTTGACCGACGACATGTTCACGACGGCACCACCCCCCTGGCGGACCATGGCGGGGAGGACCTCCCGGCAGAAGAGGACGCAGCCGAGGAGGTTGACGTCCACGATCCGATGGAAGTCGGCCACCGCCACGTCGGCCGCGAGGTGCTCCTTCTGGACCGCCGCGTTGTTCACCATCACGTCGACGCGGCCGCGCGCCGCGAGGACCGCGGCCACCGCGGCACGGACCTGCGCTTCGTCGGAGACGTCGCAGTGCGCGTAGCCGAAGGATCCGCCCGAGCCGGCCGCGCTCGCCTCGCCGGCGATCGCCGCGCCGGTCGCCCGACCCGCCGCATCGAGCACGTCCACGCCCGTCACGTGCGCGCCCTCCAGGACGAAGGCGCGGGCGATCGCCGCGCCGATCCCGCGGGCCGTGCCCGTGACGATGGCGATCCGCCCCTCGAGTCGTCCGTCCATCCATCCTCCTCGTGCGGTCCGTGGCGACGGCCCGTCAGGCCAGGATCACCTCGATGCCGGCGTCGCGCACGACCTGCAGCTGGCCCGGATCCGCCTCGGCGTTGGTCACGAGGACGTCGATCGCGGCGAGCGGCGCGATCGGCGTGAACCCCCGCCGGCCCAGCTTCGTGGCGTCCGCAACGGCGACCACGCGGGCGGCCCGCGAGACCATGGTCGCGCCCACCTCGGCGACGAGGACGTGCGGCGTCGTCAAGCCGGAGGCCTCCGTCAGGCCGTCGCATCCGACGAACACGAGGTCGGCCGACAGCTCGCGCAGGTCCGCCACCGTCTGCGGCCCGACGAGGGCCTGGTGGTCCGGGAGGTACAGCCCGCCGAGGACGATCAGGTGCGGGCCGTCCCACCCCGAGATCTCCTCGACCACCGGCAGCGAGTTGGTCACGACGGTGATCGCGCTGCCGCGCCGGAGGGGGGCCGGGGCGTGGACGGCCACTTGGGCCACGGTGGATCCCGAGTCGAAGACGACCACGTCGTCCTGGCGGATGAGGGCCGCGGCGGCCGCGCCGATCCGGACCTTGAGCTCGCGGTTCTCGCGCGCCTTGGTCGCGTACGCCCCTTCCCGCCGGTGTCTCGCCGCCACGACCGCGCCGCCGTGCACGCGGCGCAGCTGCCCGGCATCCTCGAGGATCACCAGGTCGCGGCGGATCGAGACATCCGTCACGCCGAAGCGCTCCGCGAGGTCGGCGACGGAGACCCGCCCGTCCTCCTCGAGCATCTCGGCGATCGCCTGGCGCCGGTCGCGGGCCGCGACGGCGCCGATCTCGATGCTCATTTCCCCATCCCCATCGTGAGGCCGGCGATCAGCTGGCGCTGGAAGAACAGGTAGACGATGACCGCCGGAAGGGCGGAGAGGACGGAGCCGGCCATGATCATCGGGACGGGGATGATCCGCGCGCTCTGGAGCGTCGCGAGCCCGACCGTGATCGTCCGCACGTCGGGCTGCTGGAGGAACAGGAGCCCGATCAGCAGGTCGCCCCAGATCTGGATGAACTGGAGGACCGCGACGGTGACGATGGCCGGGGTCGCGAGCGGGAGCATCACGCCCGTGAAGATCTGCCGATAGGAGGCGCCGTCCATCAGCGAGGCCTCGATCAGCTCGTTCGGGACGCCGCGGAAGTACGTCGTCATCAGGAACGTGCCGAACGGGATCCCCAGCGCCGCGTAGACGAGGATCGCGCCCGGGTACTGGTTGATGAGCCCCACGTTCGCGATGTTCACGAACTCCGGGATGATGATCGACTGGACCGGGATCATCATCCCGGCCAGGATCGCCACGAACAGGAGCGGGGACGCGGGGAAGCGGAGCTTCGCGAAGGCATAGCCGGCGGTCGTGCTCGTGAACAGGATGAGCGCGACGGCTGAGACGGTCACGATCGTGGAGTTCAGCAGCTGCTGGGCCACGGGCAGCTCGTCGAAGAGGCCCTGCCAGCTGTCGAGCGAGAACCCCTGGCCGGTGAGGAACTGGTCGTACGAGCGGAACGACACCAGGAGCATGTAGGCGAACGGGAACAGCATCACCACGACGACGAAACAGAGGACCGCGAAGATCGCGAGCCGCTTCGCTCGACGCCCGACGCGCGCGGGGGTCATGGCCTACTCGCTCCGGTCCCGCAGCAGGCGCCGCTGCGCGATGCTGATGGCGAAGACGATCCCGAAGAGCACGACGCCCACGGCCGCGGCGTAGCCGAACTCGCCCTGCGCGAACGCGGTCTGGTAGACGTAGAACTCGAGCGTCGTCGTCCCGAACCCCGGCCCGCCCGTCGTCATCACGAAGATGAGGCTGAACAGCGCGGTGAAGCCGGTGATGAGCGTGAGGATGAACGCGAACTGTATGAACCGCATGAGCAGCGGGACGGTGATGTGCCGGAAGGTCGCGAAGCCGCCGGCGCCGTCCACGCGCGCGGCCTCATAGACGTCGCGGTCGAGGGTGGCCATCCCCGTGATGAAGATGATCGTGTTCGTCCCGAACACGGACCAGATGAACGTGATGGTCACCGCGAGCATCGCGGTCCACTCGGAGGCCAGCATGTCCGTCTGCACGGGGATCCCGAGGGCGGCGAGGATGCTGTTGAGGATCCCCCGCTGGGCGAAGAAGCGGACGGCGACGATGCCGATGACGACCCAGCTGATCGCGGTCGGCAGGAAGTAGGCCGAGCGGAAGAACCGCCAGCCGAGCACGCGCTCGTTGAGGAGGAACGCGACGGCCAGCGGGATGAGGATCGCCACCGGTATCGCCAGCAGCAGGAAGACGTTGTTGGCGACCACCCGCCAGAAGACGGGATCGGTGAACAGCCGCTCGTAGTTGTCGAGGCCCAGGAACGTCGAGTCGATGCCGTTCCAGCGGGTGAGGCTGTAGTAGAAGGTCTGGATGATGGGCAGCGCGAGAAGCAGCGCGTAGAGGACCACCGCGGGCAGGACGAAGACGGCCCCGGCCCGCCGCTCGGACCGGCGGAGCCGGCCCGTGCTGGGCGGGGGCGGCGAGCTGCGCACGTCCTCGACCGCGACCTCGAACGCCGCTGCGTCCCTCATCGGCAGGGCTCCGGGCGGGCGCGGGCCGGGGCGCCGCAGCCCCCGCCC
>JAKOQS010000003.1 GCA_029778235.1 Chloroflexota bacterium
CGCGGCCGAGCTGCGCCCGGAGATCGTCATCGAGGAGACGCCGGCCCCGCAGCGGCTCTCGCCGTTCGCCGTGGCCCTGCAGGCCGAGGTCGTGGTCGCCGACGAGGAGGCGGCCAGCGGCCGGTTCGTCCTGCTGCACGACCCGACCGGCCAGGAGCCCTGGGACGGCGAGTTCCGCGTCGTCACCTTCGCCAAGGGCACCGTCGAGCTCGACATCGCCGAGGACCCGATGCTCACCGAGGTCGCCTGGGCCTGGCTCGAGGAGGCGCTCGAGGCCCGGGGTGCGGCGTACCGCGCCGTGTCGGGCACCGTCACCCGGACGGCGTCGCAGTCCTTCGGCGAGATCGCCGACCGCGCTCCCTCGGGCGACGTGGAGATCCGCGCCTCGTGGACGCCCGCCGACCCCGACATCGGCGCGCACCTCGAGGCCTGGGCCGACCTGCTCGCGCAGGTGGCGGGCCTGCCGCCGATCCCTCCGGGCGTCGCGACGCTGCCCGGTCCGCGTCGGCGCTGACGGCTGCCGCGGCGCCGCACGGACGGCGTCCGGTCCCGGGGCAGCGGCGTGCCGCGGCGTCCGGACACGCGCGACCGCGGGCGGATTCACCCGATCGTGTCACCGTGGTCACCGCAACCGGTTCCCCGAAACGGGTCAAGACCCCGCGCACCCGGGTCGATAGCCCTCTCGTAGCCGGATGATGGGCGTCCGGCACGGGTGATGCCGGGAGGCGTGCCGTGGTCGCACTGGTGGAGCGCACTGCGTCGGTGGTGCCGCTGCCGAGGGCTCGTTTCACGGCTCTGGTCGTGGCCGAGTCCGCCGCGCGCCGGCAGAACCTCGTCGGCCGCCTGCGGCTGCTCGGCGCCCGCGACGTCATCGAGGCCGCGAGCGGTGCCGAGGCGCGCGTCCGAGCCCACCACGAGGGTCAGCGCGACCTCGTCGTCATCGAGGGCGGTCTGTCCGACGGCCCGGCACTCCCCCTGCTCGGCGACCTGCGCAACCTCGGCTGGCGCCGCGTCGTGCTCCTGACCGTCCGCGACGACCCGTACGCCGTCCGCGCCGCGATCAACGCCGGCGTCCGCTGCTACGTCGTCACCCCGGAGGACTCCCCGACCAGCACCACGGCGCCGGTGGCTCGTCTGCGCCCGCGCGGCGGCTCGCCCGACGAGCTCTCGGCCCGCGAGGTCGAG
>JAKOQS010000295.1 GCA_029778235.1 Chloroflexota bacterium
CCCCTCCCCGGGCGGGCAGGCGGCGACGCGGGCGGCGGGTTCTGACCGTGGCGCCGCCGCCGGCCGCGCCCTGGGCCAGCGCGTTCACGCTCGGGCGCCTGCCGGCGGTCGAGTTCGGCCGCGGCCGGGCGGCGCGCATCCCGTCGATCGTCGCCGGCCTCGGGCGGCGGGCCCTGCTGGTCACGGGCGGGCGATCGTTCCGCTCCACGCCGGCCTGGCCGTCGCTGCTCGCGGCCCTGGCCGACGAGGGCCTCGAGACGCGCGAGATGGCGGTCGTCGGCGAGCCGTCGCCGCGGCTCGTAGACGAGGCCGTCGCGCGGTTCGCGCCCGACGGGATCGACGTCGTCGTCGGGATCGGCGGCGGGAGCGTCCTCGACGCCGCGAAGGCGATCGCCGGCCTCCTGCGGACCGGACGATCGGTCCTGGACCACCTGGAGGTCGTGGGCCGCGGCCTCCCGTACGCGGGCCCGTCCGTCCCGTTCGTCGCCGTCCCCACGACCGCGGGGACGGGCAGCGAGGCGACGAAGAACGCCGTGCTCTCCGAGCGGGGCCCGACGGGATTCAAGCGCTCGTTCCGCGACGACCGACTGGTGGCCGCGGTCGCGGTCGTGGACCCGGACCTGCTGGACACGTGCGGCCGGGAGCTGATCGCCGCCGACGGGATGGACGCGGTCACCCAGCTGCTCGAAGCGTACGTCTCGACCGGCGCGGGGCCGCCGACGGACGCCCTCGCGCTCGCGGGCCTCGCGGCCGCGCGCGACGCGCTCCTGCCGTGGCACGCGGTCGGCCCCGAGGGCGGAGAGGCGACGGCGCCGGCCCGCGAGCGCATGGCGTTCGCCGCGTTCGCATCGGGGGTCTGCCTCGCCCACGCAGGGCTCGGCTCCGTCCACGGCCTCGCCGCGCCGCTGGGCGCCGCGCTGCCGATCCCGCACGGCGTCGCGTGCGGTGCCGTCCTCGTGGCCGCGACGGAGGTGAACATCGCCGCCCTCGCGGAACGCGACCCGGCAGGACCGGGGCTCGCGCGCTACGCGCAGGCGGGCCGCGTGCTCGTGGACGAGCCGCGCCTCGACGACGCTGCCGCCCGGGAGGCGCTGGTGTCGGCCCTTCGGGCGTGGACCGGCCGCCTGGGGATCGAGGGGCTGGCGGCCCGCGGGCTGACGAGCGCCCTGGTCTCGGAGGTCGTGGCGGGCGCGCGCGGCGGCAGCATGCGGACGAACCCCGTGGCCCTGACCGACGCGGAGATCGCGGAGGTCCTCGCCGGGTCGATGTGACGCGGGCCCCGTCACGCGCCATCCGGGGCGGCGACACGCCCCGCCTCGCGGCACGTGCCGGCGCCATGTCCCCGGCTCCCCCCGGCCGTGCCCGGAGGCCCAGGCCTACCGCTCCGGCGCCCCGCCCCCGCCCGGGCCGCCGTGGTCGTCCGCCGGTTGCCTCATCGCCGCCCCCGCCGGGACCTCGACGACCACGTTCGTCGCCTTGACCGCGCAGACGACCTCGCTCCCGACCTCGATGCCGATGTCGTCCACCGCCTCGGCGGTCATGAGGCTCACCAGTCGATGCGGGCCGGCGATCACTTCGACGACCGCGACGATCGCGTCACGGTCGATCCGCGACACGATGCCGGAGAACCTGTTGCGTGCCGACTGGGCGACGATCGGGCGATCCGCCGTCTCGCGGCGCCGCTCGCGGAGGAGGCGCGTCACCTCGTCGAGCGCGACGAGGCGCTGGCCGCCCCCGGATCGCTCCATCCGGAGGCGGCCCTCGACCTCCCAGCGACGCAGCGTCTCGACCGAGACGCCGAGCATCTCGGCGGCCTGGCCGACGCGGAGGCGGACCGGGGCGGACTGCGAGGAACGGGCCATACCACGGTAGTATCCTGTCTCCTGCACCCGATGTCTATCTGTCGGGGCTTCCGTGACAAGGTATGGACCACGAGGAGGGCCGGAGGATGATCACGCGCGCAGCGGGTGCCCGGAGCCGCAGAGCCGGGCTGATGGCCGGACTCGCAGCAGTCGCCGTGCTGCTCGCCGCGGCGTGCTCCTCGGCGGCCACCCCGGCGCCGACCCCGGCCCCCACGGAGCAGGTCGCGCCGCCCGCCACCGCGGCGCCGGCGACGCAGGCGCCCGCCACCGCTGCGCCCAGTCCGACCGAGGCTCCGTCGGCCTCGACCGGACCGGTCGGGTCGAAGGACATCATCCTCGCCACCACCACGTCCACCCAGGACTCGGGCCTCCTCGACGTCCTTGTCCCGGCGTTCGAGAAGGCCACCGGGTACGTCGTCAAGACGGTCGCCGTCGGGAGCGGCCAGGCGATGGAGATGGGCGGAAAGGGCGACGCCGACGTGCTTCTCGTCCACTCGCCCGCGGCCGAGAAGGAGTTCATGGCGGCGGGCAACGGCGTGGACCGCGAGCTCGTCATGTACAACACGTTCCTGCTCGTCGGACCGAAGAGCGACCCGGCAGGGATCTCCGGCATGACGTCGGCATCGGACGCCTTCAAGAAGATCGCTGACTCCGGTGCGACCTTCGTCTCCCGCGGCGACGGCTCCGGCACCGAGAAGAAGGAGCTCGGTTACTGGGACAAGCTCGGCGTGAAGCCGTCGGGCGACGCGTACCTCCAGACCGGCCAGGGGATGGCGGCGACGCTGCGGGTCGCGTCGGAGAAGGGCGCGTACACGCTGACCGACATCGCGACGTGGGCGGCCCTCAAGGATGGACTGGACCTCGAGGTCCTCGTCCAGGGCGACCCATCGCTCCTGAACATCTACCACGTCATCGGCGTGAACCCGGAGAAGTTCCCGAAGGTGAACGCGGATGGAGCCACGGCGTTCGCGGCGTACCTCCTCTCTCCGGAGGGCCAGGCGATGATCGACTCGTTCGGGGTGGACGAGTTCGGGATGCAGCTGTTCAAGGCCGCCGGAGGGAAGGCGGAGGACACGCTCACCTGGCCGTGAGCCGGGGCGGTCCGGCGACCGGCCGGGCGGCCGTGGAACGGACCGCGGATCGATGGACCTGACCGGGATCGCCGGGATCACCGGGCTCTCGCTCGCCGTCTCGGGCGCGGCGACGGGCGTCAGCCTGCTGATCGGTGTGCCGATCGGGACCTGGCTGGCGGTCCGACGGTTCCGGTCGCGCGGGGTCATCCTCAGCGTCGTCAACACGGGGATGGCACTGCCGCCGGTCCTGGCGGGCCTTGCCGTCGCCCTCCTCCTCTGGCGCAGCGGCATCCTCGGCGGCCTCGGCCTCATGTACACGCCCGCGGCGATGGTCGTCGCGGAGGTGGTCATCGCGACGCCCGTCGTCATCGGGCTCACCTACGCGGCCCTGGGCTCGCTCGACCCGCGCCTGGAGATCCAGCTCCTGGGCCTGGGGGCGTCGCGCTGGCAGACGACGCGCTGGCTCTGGCGGGAGGCGCGTCTGCCGCTCCTCGCGGCTGTGATGGCCGCCTTCGGCAGCGTGATCTCCGAGGTCGGCGCCGCGATGATGGTCGGCGGCAACATCGCCGGCCAGACGCGGGTGCTCACGACGGCCATCGTCCTCGAGACGGGGCGCGGCGAGTTCGAGGCGGCGATCGCGCTCGGGCTCGTCCTCCTGTGCCTGGCCTTCATCGTCAACGGCATCCTCACGTGGGCGCAGCAGCGGGGCCAGCGGCGGTGAGCGGCGAGGCTGCCGCCCCCGCGACGTCCGCCCCCCGGGCCGCGGCGCGCGAGGCCGCCCCCGCGGCCCGCGACGTGGTCCGCGTCCGCGACCTCCTCGTGACGCGCGGCGGGCGGCCGGTGCTGCAGGTCGACGACCTCGCGGTCCGTGAGGGCGAGACGCTCGCGGTCGTCGGCCCGAACGGCGCCGGCAAGAGCACCCTCGTCCTGGTCCTCGCCGGCCTGCTGCGCCCCGACCGCGGCTCGCTGTCGTTCGGGGGCGCGCCCGTGGCGACCGGCGACTTGGCCTACCGGCGCCGCATCGGGCTGGTCCTCGCCGCCCCGCTCCTGCTCTCCACCGACGTCCGCGGGAACGTCGCGTCCGGCCTCCGGTTCCGCGGCGTGCCGGCGGCCGAGGCCTCCCGCCGCGCGGAGGCGTGGCTCGACCGGCTGGGGATCGGCCACCTCGCCGTGCGATCCGCCGGCCAGCTCTCCTCCGGCGAGGCGCAGCGCACCAGCCTGGCACGCGCGTTCGTCCTCGACCCGGAGCTGCTGCTCCTCGACGAGCCGTTCGCCTCGGTGGACGCGACGACACGGGTCGCCCTCGTGGACGACTTCGCCCGGCTGCAGGCCGGGACGCCCGGCACGTGCGTGCTCGTGACCCACGACCTCGACGAGGCGGTGCGCCTGGGGGACCGCCTCGCGGTCCTCCTCGACGGCCGCATCCGCCAATGCGACGTGCCCGACCGGGTCGTGTCGTCCCCGATCGATGCCGAGGTCGCGGCGTTCGTCGGCGGAGAGGCGCGCGTCCGGGGCCGGATCGTCTCGGCGAAGGACGGGATCGTCGTCGTGGACACCCGGACGGACCGGGGACGAGAGGTGGACGGGCCTGGCGGCGCCGGCGTCGACTGAACCCGCCCATCGGCCCGACGTCGCCGGACGGGCAGGCCGGCGCTCCCGGACGTGCCCCGGCGGCGAGCGCCCGGGCGGTGCATGATGTGACGCGGGGCCCGCCACGACCGCCTGGGGGGCATGCACCGAGGATCCAGATGAGCTTCGGCAGCAACGGGACGATCCTCCGGGTCGACCTCACCCGCGGCACGACGTCCGTGGAGACCTTCGACGAGGAGTTCTACCGGCGCTACCCGGGGGGCAAGGCACTCGCCGCGTACCACCTCCTCCGCGAGATGCCGGCCGGGGCGGATCCCCTGGGACCGGACAACGTCCTCGTCCTCGCGACCGGGCTGCTCACCGGGGCGCCCGTCTCGACCGCCACGCGCTTCAACGCGATCGCCCGCTCGCCGCTGACGGGCGCCTTCGGCGAATCGGAGGCAGGTGGCTACTGGGGCCCCGAGCTGAAGATGGCCGGCATCGACGCGATCGTCCTGACCGGTCGGTCGCCCGAGCCCGTGTGGCTGTGGGTCAAGGACGGCGTCGCCGAGCTGCGCGACGCGGGAGCGTTCTGGGGCCAGCACCCGCCCGTCGTCCAGGCGGCCATCCGCGAGGAGGTGGGGGAGAAGAACGCCCGGGTCCTCCAGATAGGCCGTGCCGGGGAGAACCTGGTCCCGTACGCGATGCTCATGAACGACCTGCGCCACTACAACGGGCGCACCGGCATGGGCGCCGTCATGGGCTCCAAGAACCTGCGTGCGATCGCCGTGAAGGGATCGCGCCGGTACCTGGAGCTGGCGCACGACCCCGAGGCGCTCCAGGCCCTCGGCAAGCGCCTCTCCGGCCAGGTCACCGAGCATCCCCAGAGCTGGGATCTCCGGACGAAGGGGACGCCCGGCCTCACCGACGGCCTCAACGCCGCGGGCATCCTCCCCACGCGGAACTTCCGGGAAGGCTCGTTCGAGCACGTCGAGGGCATCGGGTTCGCGGCGTTCGAGGCGATCCGCAGCGCCACCCGGACCTGCTACGCCTGCGCCGTCCGCTGCAAGCCGGAGACCGCGTTCGAAGGCCAGCGGTACCGGGTCACGGACACGTACGACGGCCCCGAGTACGAGGCGATCGCCGGGTTCGGGTCCAACTGCGCGATCTTCGACATCGAGCTCGTCGCGCGAGCGAACGAGCTGTGCAACGAGCTGGGCCTCGACGTCATCTCGACCGCCGGCACCGTCGCCTTCGTGATGGAGTGCGTGGAGCACGGGCTGATGGGGGATGACGAGCTGCAGGGGACGGACCTCCGGTTCGGCAACGGCGAGGCGCTCCTGGAGGCGATCCCGCTCATCGCCGAGCGTCGGGGCGTGGGCGCGCTCCTCGCGCTCGGGTCGCGGCGGCTGGCCGAGCAGGTCGGCGGCGAGTCGCTCGACTGGGCGATGCAGGTGAAGGGACTGGAGCTCGCGATGCACGAGCCGCGCGGCAAGGTCGGCGTCGCGCTCGGCTACGCCACGAACGAGGCGGGCGCGGACCACCTCGTCGCGTTCCACGACCCGATCTTCGTGAACCCCGAGTCCGTGCCGTTCAAGGGCGCGATGGGGATCGGCATCACGGAGCCGACCGGCGCCCTGGACCTCGGGCCGAAGAAGGTCGAGATCTGGTACACGGGCGAGCGCTGGAACAGCGCCGAGAAGGTCACCGGGTTCTGCTTCTTCGGGGTCGTCCCGCGGTCGTTCATCCAGGCCGACGACATGGTCGCGGCGGTGCGGGCGGCGACGGGCTGGGACGTGGGTGTCGCAGACCTGCTCGAGGTCGGCGAGCGCGCGGTGAACCTCGCCCGGATGTTCAACGTCCGCGAGGGGCTCCGGCGGAGTCCCGACGACCGACTGCCGGCCCGATTGCATACCCCGCTCGAGGGCGGACCGCTGACCGGGACCTCGATCGACCGCGCCGCGTTCGAGGAGGCGATCACGGGCCTCTACCGGCGGAAGGGCTGGGACCCGGCGACCGGGATCCCGACGCGCGAGAAGCTCGCCTCACTGGGGATCGAGTGGACCGCCGACCTCGTCGGGGTGGTGTGAGCGGGGCCGCGGTGCCGGCGCCCTCCGGGGCCGCGGTGCCGGCGCCCCGCCCGTGAAGGTCCACCTCTGGGGCGAGCTCGGCTACTACGGTCCGGAGCGGCGGAGCCGATTCGAGTGGCCCGTCAAGGGCGAGATGCCGCTTCTCGACGCGCTCCGGCGCATGGGTGTCCCCGCCGCCGACGTCGCCGTCTGCGGGCTCAACGGCGAGGTCGTGCGCCTCGACGACCCGGCACTGACCGTGACGGATGACGACCGGCTCGACCTCTTCCCGCCCACGAGCGGGGGTTGAGGCGGCGCCGCCCGTCCCGGCTCAGCCGCCCCAGGCCGCCCGGTAGACGCGGAGCCAGTTCGCGCCGAGGACCTTGCGGACGTCATCGTCCGGCCATCCGCGGTCGAGCAGGCCCCGGGTCACGTTCGGGAGCTGGTCGATCGATGCGAACCCGTCGACGAACAGGAGGTCGTCGCGGTCGCTGACCATCTCGGGCGTGAACGCGTCGGCGATCGGGTAGGGCATCGGGCCGTGCAGCGGAAGCCCTTCCTCGAAGTCCGGCCCGAGCCCCACGTGGTCCGCCCCGACGAGGCGGCGCAGGCCGTCGAGGTGGTCGAGCATGAGCGAGAGCGACGCCCGCGGCGTCACGGGCTCGTGCGCGTTCGCGGCGTTGCGCGCGAGGAAGTCGCTCACCGCGAGCACGCCGACGACACCCCCAGAGCGCGCGATCGCCTCGCAGACCCGGTCGCTCGTGTTCCGACGGTTCGGGTTGAGGGCCGAGAGGGCGGTGTGGGAGCAGATGACCGGCCGCCCGTCCGACCTCTCGATCGCCTCGAGCGAGGTCCGCTCGCCGGTGTGGCCGCCCACGTCGAGGAGCATCCCGAGCCTGCCCACGTCGTCGACGAGTGCACGGCCGTCGGCCGTCAGCCCCATCTCGGGGACGAGGCAGCCGCCGCCATACCGGTTCGGGCGGTTGTACGCGATCCCGGTGATCCGCAGCCCGAGCGCGTGGTACTCCGCGAGCGTCCCGTGCTCCACGCCGACCGGGTCGGACGCCTGCCTGCCGAGGACGAGCGCGATGTGGCCCTCCCCGGCGATCGCCTCGACCTCGGCGACGGTCGTGGCCAGCCGGAAGCTGGAGCCGGGCGCGTCGAGCATCGCCCCCACCGTCTCGAACGGGTGGTGGCCGCCGCGCGGGTCCTGGTCCTCGATCGTCAGGTGGACGCAGCCGACGCCGGCCGCCCGCAGCCGGGCGGCGTACGCGTCCGTCGGCGGGGAGCAGTCGAGGCCGTCCACCACGAGGGTGGACGCGTGCACCGCGCGCCACCCACCGTCCTCGGCGGCGTGCGCCTCGAGTGTGTCGGCTCCGTCGGGCGCCACCGGGTCGCGTCGCGCCCCGGGCGTCTCCGGCCCCTCCATCGCCACGGGGCCGTCAGGCATCCCGCTCCCGCAGCTCCCACGCGACCGCCTCCGACCCGGCCGGGAGGTCCGCGTCCGGGGGGAGGAAGACGAGTCCGTTCGCGGCCGCGAGGGACGCGAGCATGTACGAGTCCTGGCCGCCCGACGACCGGGCGACGAGGCCGTCCGGTCGCTCCGGGTCCCGCTCCAGGACGACCCGGTGGATGTTCTGCCGGCCGCCCGACCCGCGCATGCGCTCGCCGAGCCGGACGATCCGGACCGGCCGCCCGAACGCTCGCGGATGCCCGGCCAGCGTCCGGATGACGGGCCGGACGAAGAGCTCGAACGTGATGAAGACGCTCACCGG
Source organism: Chloroflexota bacterium (assembly GCA_029778235.1). Classification (GTDB taxonomy): domain Bacteria; phylum Chloroflexota; class Limnocylindria; order Limnocylindrales; family CSP1-4; genus CAIYQJ01. Next base: position 8,349 of record JAKOQS010000295.1, read on the forward strand.
GTTGCCGGGAAGGCCGAAGAGGTGGACGGGCCTCCCATCGAACGTCGCCCGCGCGAACGCGAACGGACGGCCCGGCTTGATCGCGACCCGCCAGAGCGAGAGCTCGCCGACCGACTCGAACGCCGCCTTGACGTGGTCGTGCGCGCCGACGGAGACCCCGCCCGAGAGGATCACGACGTCGGCCCATGCGACGGCCTCCCGGACGAGGGACAGGAGGGAGTCGAGCGTGTCGCGGGCGATCCCGAGCCGGCGGACCTCCGCTCCCGTCTCGGCCGCCTGGGCCGCGAGCGAGAGCGAGTTCGCGTCGTGGATCTGCGCCGGTCCGAGCGGCTCGCCCGGGGGGACGAGCTCGTCGCCGGTGGAGATCACGGCCACGCGCGGCCGGCGGTGGACCTCCACGCGCGCGATCCCGGTCGCGGCGAGCAGCGCGATCGCGGCCGGGTCGCACGCTCGGCCGCGATCGAGGAGGTGCGCGCCCTCGCGCACGTCCGTCCCCGCGGCCCGCACGTTGTCGCCTGCGCGCGCCGGCGCCCGGATCGCGACGGTCGTCGGAAGCGCCGAGGCGCCCGGCGATGCATCCGTGTCCTCCACGGGCACGACCGCGTCCGCGCCCGGCGGCATCATCGCGCCGGTCATGATCCGCAGGGCCGTGCCCGGCGTGACGGCGGCATCGGGTGCCCGACCCGCCGGCACCTCGCCGAGGACGCGCATGACGACCGGCGCGGCCGTCCCGGCGCCGGCGACGTCCGCGCTCACGACGGCGAACCCGTCCATCGCGCTGTTCGACCACGACGGGACGGTCAATGGCGAGCGGACCGGCGCGGCGAGGACGAGCCCGGCCGCATCCGCCAGGTCCACGTGGACCGACGGCAGCGGGACGACGCCGTCGAGGACGCGACGCTGCGCCTCGTCGAGCGGGATGAGGTCCGGCAGCTCGGATGCGGACACGGCGCGGCTCCCTCCGATGCGCCCGCGCGGCGGCAGCGTGCGTCGGCCGGACGGGGAGCCCAGCATAGCGCGCGGCGGGCGGGAGGCCGGACGCGCGCTGCGATGGCCGGGCGCGGCGGGCCCCGCCACGGCCCGACGCGGGCGATGCCGCATCTGGCACGATGCGTCCCGCAGGGACGCGTCGAGGGAGTCACCACAGTGAGCTACACGTACGCGGTCGTGGGTGCGGGGCGCCAGGGGACGGCCGCCGGCTACGACATGGCGCGGTTCGGGGATGCCGCGGAGGTCAGGTTCGCGGACGCGGACCCGGAGGCCGCCCGTCGGGCCGCCGACCGCGTCAACGGCCTCCTCGGCTCGGCGATCTGCACGGCGCACGGCGTGGACGTGCAGGATGCAGCCGCACTCCGGGCCTTCCTCGAGCCGGTGGACTCGTTCCTCTCCGCGGTCCCGTACTGGCTCAACCCGGGGATCGCGCGCGTCGCCATCACCGCGAAGGCGAGCATGACCGACCTGGGCGGCAACACGGACCTCGTGCGCGAGCAGCTGGCGCTCAGCCCGCTCGCGGAGGCCGCGGGCATCGCGATGATCCCCGATTGTGGACAGGTCCCCGGGATGGGCACGTCCCTCTCGACGTACGCGATGTCGCTGCTCGACGAGGCGGAGGAGGTCACGTTCTGGGACGGTGGCAACCCGCTCCACCCCGTCCCGCCGTTCAACTACACGCTCACGTTCAACATCGCGGGGCTGACGAACGAGTACTACGGCGTCGCCCACTTCCTGCGGGACGGGCGGCACGTGGAGGTGCCCACGTTCCGCGAGGAGGACTACGAGACGGTCGACTTCCCGGAGCCCATCGGGCGGATGGAGGCGTTCGTCGCGGGCGGCGGGACCTCCACCATGCCGTGGACGTTCGAGGGGAGGCTTCGGACGCTCTGGAACAAGACGCTCCGCTGGCCCGGGCACTTCGCCGCGTGGAAGGCGTACATGGACGCCGGCCTCCTTGAGACCGACCCGGTCGACGTCGGCGGCGTCGAGGTCGCGCCGCGCGACGTCCTCCACACCCTGCTCGACCCGAAGCTCCGCGCGCGGCCGGGCGACCCCGACCTCGTCATCGTCCGGGTCCTCGCGAAGGGCCGGAAGGACGGCCGGCCGGCCGGCGTGGTCGTCGAGCTCATCGACCGGATGGACCCGGCGACCGGCTTCACCGCGATGGAGCGGACGACGGGCTGGGACGGCTCGATCAAGGCGATCATGAACGCGCATGGCGTCACGCCGCGGGGGGCGAACCCGGCCGAGCTCGCGGTCCCGCCCGCGCTGTACGCGGACGCGCTGCGGGCACGCGGCTTCAGCCTGACGGTCACGCCGGTCGCCGGCTGACGGGCCACGGGCGCGACGGCCGGCAGGAGGCGGCCAGCACGGGGGCGGGCTGCAGCGGCGTCACGCAGCGGGAGGCTCACGATGGTGGAGCAGCGGATCCGGATCGGCGTCATCGGGCTCGGCCTCATCGCGCAGGCCGTGCATCTCCCGAACCTGCGGACGCTGCGCGACCGCTTCGTCGTCACGCACGTCTGCGACCTCTCGGAGACGCTCGGACGCGAGATCGCGGCGGAGCTGCCGTCCGCGGCGCGGGTCTCCACCGACTGGCGAGCGGTCCTGGACGACCCGGGGGTGGACGCGATCCTCGTCATGACGCCCGGCGCGCACGGCCCGATCGCGCTCGCCGGGCTCCAGGCCGGGAAGCACGTCCTCGCGGAGAAGCCGCTCTCCGTGACGATCCGCGAGGCGCGGGCGATCGAGGCGGCGGCCGAGGCCGCCGGACGCGTCATGCAGGTCGCGTACATGAAGATGTACGACCCCGCGGTGGGACCGGCGCGCGACGCGCTGTCCGACCTCGGCGAGCGCCGCGTCGTCCGCGTGACCGTCCTCCACCCTGCGGACGCACCCCAGTTCGCGCACGTCGCGGTCCGGCGCGGCACCGACGTGGAACCGTCCGCGTTCGCGTCGGCGCTCGCGTACGAGGACGACAGAGCGATGGAGGCCGTCCCGGGCGCCCCGAAGGCACTTCGCGACATCTACCTCGGGACGATGCTCGGGTCGGTCTCGCACGAGCTCTCGCTCATGCGGGCGCTCGGGCTCCCGCTCCCGCGCCGGTTCGACTTCGGGCGCGCCTGGCCGTTCGACGTCGACGCCCCGGGCGACGATCCGGCGAGCCTTCACGGGGTCGCCGATCTCGGCGACGGCAGCCTCCTCGAGATCGGCTGGAACTACCTGCCGCACTACCCCGACTACGCGGAGGAGATCGCCGTCTTCGGGCCGGACGGACGCATCCGGCTCGCGATGCCCGGTCCGTACCTCGCCGCCCACCGCGCCGAGCTGAGCGTCCAGCTCTTCGACGACGAGATCCGCCGGGACACGGTCTCCCGCGCCGGCCACACCACTGCCTTCGTCCGCGAGCTGGAGGCGTTCGCGGATTCGATCGTGGACGGATCGCCCGTGCTCTCCGACACCGCGGGCGCCGCGGCCGACACGGCGGCCCTCCAGGCCTTCACCGCGGCGATCGGCCGTGATCTGGGCCTCGACGTCGGGACGGAGACGGCCGACTGAGGAGCCCGCGACGGCGTACGCTGCCGCGCGCAGGCTGGTCCGCGGGTGGGGCTCGCGGCGTGTGATCGACGGGCGCGGGGCGCCCACCGGGGGAGAGGCAGATGACGACGATCGACCCGCGCGATACGCTGCCGGCCCACAGCCCGGCTGCCCAGGCGCTGCAGCGGGGGCGCGAAGTCCGGCAGCTCGTCCCGCGCGGCTCGCACGCCTCCTTCGAGACGCGCGATCCCGACGTCGCCGTGGACCGCGTGCTCGCCTCCAACGCCGGCCGGCTGGACGAGCTCGTGCCCGTGCGCATGGGACGGATGGCCGCGTCGCCGTTCGCCTTCCTCCGCGGGTCGGCGGGTGCGATGGCCGCCGATCTCGCCACCACGCCGAGCACGGGCATCCGCGTCCAGCTCTGCGGGGACGCACACCTGGCGAACTTCGGCGTCTTCGCGAGCCCTGAACGCCGACTCGTGTTCGATCTCAACGACTTCGACGAGACGCACCCCGGCCCGTGGGAGTGGGACGTGAAGCGGCTCGTCGCCAGCTTCGTCGTCGCCTCTCGCGAGAACGGCTACCCCGAGCCCACGTGTCGGGAGATGGCGTGGACGGCCGCGAGGAGCTACCGCCGGTGGATCCGCAGCTACGCCGGGATGAAGGCGCTCGACGTCTGGTACGCCCACATCCCCATCACGGAGATCATGCGCAAGGTCGAGGACGCCCGCCGCAAGACCGGGCTGCGGATCTCGCTCCAGGACGCGCAGCGGCGCGACCACATGGCCGCGCTGGGCAAGCTCTCCCAGAAGGCGCCGGGCGGAGGATGGTTCTTCCGCGACAAGCCGCCGCTCCTCATCCGACTCGGGGAGGACGACGTGCGCAGGTCCGCGGTGCCGATCATGCGCGACCTGTACGTCCGATCCCTGCCGGCCGACCGCCGCGTGCTCGTCGAGAAGTACCGACTGCTCGACGTCGCGCTGAAGGTCGTCGGCGTGGGCAGCGTGGGGACCCGCTGTTACGTCGTGCTGTTCGCCGGCCCCGCGGGCGGTCCGCTCGTCCTGCAGGTGAAGGAGGCGCGCGAGTCGGTCGTCGCGCCGTACGTTCGGGCGCGATTCCGCAAGCACCAGGGCGAGCGCGTCGTGACCGGCCAGCGGATCATGCAGGCGTTCTCGGACATCTTCCTCGGGTGGACCCACTCGCCGGTCGTGGACGCGGACTTCTACGTCCGCCAGCTGTACGACATGAAGTACGCCTTCGACATCGAGGACCTCCTGCCGGTCGGCATGCAGCTCACGGCGGAGGTCTGCGGCTGGGCGCTCGCGCGGGCTCATGCGCGGTCCGGCAACCCCGCCACGATCGCCGGGTACCTCGGCCGCGGGGCCGCGTTCGAGGACGGGATGGCGACCTTCGCGGCGCGGTACGCCGACCAGACCGAGCGGGACCACGCCGCGTTCGTGCGGGGCATCGAGGCGGGGCGGATCCCGGCGGTCACAGGGGTCTGAGGAGCGGCCGCCGCGGGCGGGCGGCGACGGCGGGCTCGGAGCCGCGCGCGGACCCTGCGTCCGCGGTCGAGAGGAGGGCGAGCGTGACGCTGCACGTCACGGAGATCGTGATCGACTGCGCCGTGCACGGTGCGGTGGTGGACTTCTGGGCCGCCGCGATGGGCTACGTGCGCCATCGCGTGAACGACCAGTACGTCGCGCTGGTCCCGCCGGGGCCACCCGAGCCGGGGCGACCGTCGCTCCTCTTCCAGAAGGTCCCCGAGGCGAAGGTCGTGAAGAACCGTGTCCATCTCGACCTGCGCGGGGAGATCATGGCCGACGAGGTCGCCCGCCTCAGGGGGCTGGGCGCGACGCCGGTCGTCGAGCGCTCCCTGGGTCGCCTGCGCTGGACGGTGATGACGGATCCCGAGGGCAACGAGTTCTGCGTGTCGGGCGGCTAGGGTCGGGCTCCCACCGGATCGCGTCGGCGCGGGGGTCGGGCGCGTCCCCTCGCCGCGCGCCCCTTGGCGGCGCGTCGTCGAGAGGCTACCGGGCGGCGAACGACAGGCTGCCGATGATGGGCGCCACCTCGTTGACGAGGCCGGGGTAGATCGACCCGTCGGTCGCCGACGTGTTCACGGCGACCGTGCCACCGCCGGGCACGTCGAGGAACTGCAGCCGCAGCTTCTCCGTGCCGAAGACGACCCATCGCACGGTGCCCGCGTCGTTCGTGAGCAGCGAGACCGAGGGTGAGCCGTTCGCGAACGGGCAGGACGTCGTCCACGACGGGGCGATCGAGGCCTCGACCTCGTAGCCGGAGAGCCCGCCGACGGTCACCGGCTGCGGCTGCGTCGCCGTCAGCCCTGGGCGCGCCGCGACCCAGCCCGCGAGCGACCTGGCGTCGCGTCCGACGCCCGCCTCCGGCTTCATCGTGCACGCGGGGTCTTGCATCGCCGCCAGGGTGTCGCGGAACAGGAAGATGCCGGCCACGTCGGTGGGGACCGGAGAGGCGGTGCCGTCCGTGACGAGCGGGGAGAGCGTCAGCGCGTCGGCCTGGTCCATGGTCACGGCCCAGTTCCCCGGGACGGTCACCGTGGTGGTCGGGCGGAAGGCCCCGGACGTGTAGCGCGTCGCGGCGGGCGCGGACGGAGTCGAGGAGCCGGGCCCGCTCAGGGCGCCGGAGCCGAGCGTCGCGAGGAGGATCCCGGCCACCATCCCGCCGACGACGAGGACGACGGCTGCGATGCCGAGAGTGCGCCGATCCACCCGCGACGAACCTCCTGTCCGGACGACGATCGCGGCCCGTGCCCGTCCCGGCGGACCGCTCCGGGAGAGTCTACCGGCGGACGGTCGCCCACGCCTCGGGGCCGGCGACGCCCCGGGACGGCCGCGTCGCCCCCACGGGGTGCTGCCCTCTCCTTGGGCGCCTCAGGGCCGCGCCGGATCGACGAGACTGCGCTCCGGCGCCCATCGCAGGGCGATGCGTCGATCGGCGCGCTCGGGGACGACATCCGCCACGGCGACCCCGATCGCCCCGTACGGCAGCGACGCGAGCAGTGTCCCATCCGGCCCGACGACACACGTGGCGGACCCCTGGTCGGGCGCAGCGACGTTCGCCTGTGCGACGTAGACGGAGTTCTCCAGGGCGCGCACGAGGAGCGCCTTCTCGTTGTACGGGCTCGCCGCGTCGCACCACCGCTCCGGCAGCGAGCCGTCATCGGTCGTGACGTAGTGAGGCACGAAGAGGACGCGCGCGCCGGCGAGGACGAGCGACCGTGAGATCTCCGGGTAACGGAACGCCTCGTGGCAGATCGCGATGCCGAACGTCAGGCCGGCGACAGTGAACGTCCTCCGCCCGAAGCCGGGGACGTAGTCGGCCTCCTCGCTCGGGTCGATCTGCGTCTTGGCCTGCACGCCGACCTCCGAGCCGGTCGCGTCGATGACGTGGGCCACGATCTCGCGCCCCGAGGGGGTCGGGCGCTCCGCGCCCACGATCGCCGCGATCCCGGCACGCGCCGCCGCGTCGCCGACCGCCCGCACCGCCGCGTCCACGGCCTCCCGCGGAACGTCGGGCACGGGCCGCGGCTGGCCGCGATGGCCGGGCAGCGCCGTCTCGGGCAGGCAGACGATCCGGGCCCCGCGGCGGGCGGCCTCCTCGACGGCCGCGATCGCCGCCGGGACGGCCTCGGCGAGCGTGGCCGTGAGCGGCGTCGAGGCGACGGCGATCCGCACCGAGGCCCCGGCGATGTGCGGTCCGCCCGCGCCCGTCACCCCCGCGGCCGCCACTGGTTCGCCCGCTCGCCGCGGGCGGCAAGCGTCGCGGTCTCGACGACGCGCGCGGCCCGGGTCTCCGGCCGCTTCGCCGAGCCGATCCACTGGAGGATCGCTCGCCGCGCGGACGGCGGGAACGCGGCCCAGCTCGTCGCCGCGAGCGGGTCCGCCGACAGCGCCGCCGCGAGGTCGTCAGGCACCTCGAGGGCCTCGGCGGCGTCGATCCGCTCCCACGACCCGTCGAGCCGCGCGGCCTCGACGACCGCGATCCCGGGCGGGGCCATCCGGCCCTCGACCGCCAGGCGCTCGACGCGCTCCTTGTTCACGCGCGACCACGCGCTCCCGCGCCGGCGCCGCGTGAACCACAGCTTCGACCGCTCTGCGTCCACCGTCCCCGGACGACTGTCGATCCAGCCGAAGCAGAGCGCCTCCTCGACCGACTCCTCGTACGTGACGCGTGGCCGGCCGGTCCCCGCGCGGAACGTCACAAGCCAGATCCCTGCCTCGCGGCCGTGGTTCTGCGCGAGCCAGGCACGCCACTCGGACCGCGTCCCGGCCTGGAGCATCTCCGCCTCGTGGATCGACGACACACGGCCCTCCCCGCTGAGCGATGAAGGGTAGCGCAGGTCCGCGGCCGGGTCACCCGGTCTGCCGGGTCATCCCGGCCGGTCGGCCCGTGCCTGCGCCGTCGGGACCGCGCGCCCGAGCGCCCGCGACCGGCGGTCCGCCGCGTCGACGACGGCGACCACGGCGACGACCATCATCCCCGCGAGCCACCCCGCGACGACGTCGCTCGGGTAGTGGACCCCGAGCGCGATCCGCGAGAGGGCCACGAGCACGACGAGCACCCCGAGCGAGGCGGCGATGCCGACGCGCACCGGCGACGGCAGCGCGCTCCGCCAGACCATGAGCGCGGCGATCCCGTACGTGACGGTGCTGTTGAGCGTATGGCCCGAAGGGAAGCTGTACCCCCCGGCATCGGCGACCGGGTCCGGCGGACGCGGCCGGGCGACGAGGTCCTTCATCGCATCCGTGAAGAGGGACGAGGCGACGAGGGCGATCGCGACGACGAGGGCCATCCGCGCCCGACCGGCGGCCACGAGGCCGAGGACGAGCGCCGCCCCGACGACGACGAGCACCCAGCCGCCCGCCTGGGTCACCGCGGCCCACGAGGCGACCGGGATCGGGAGCCCCTGGACGATCTCGATGGCGGGGGCGTCCAGGAAGATGGTGGGCCGGCCGTTCACGACGGCCGCGACGGCGACGAAGCCGAGCGCGCACGCGAGGCCGACGATCACCCACAGGTCGCCCGCGAGCGTACGCAACCGATCCATCGGCCGAGGATACGCGGTGGCGGCGCCCCGCTACCATCCGCTCGTCCCGCACCGCACCCGGGAGCGAGGAGCGCAGTCTCCATGCCCACCCCGTCCCCCGCCGACCTCCGCGCGTTCGTCCGGCGCCGCACGCGCCTCGTGTCGGTGCCGGACATCCCGGGCCTCCGGCTGCACCTCGCGGACGACGTGGCCCTCGTCTCCCGTGCGGCGACGGTGGAGATCGGCATCCCGGACGCCGACCTGCCGTACTGGGCGTTCGCCTGGGCCGGCGGGCTCGCGATCGCGCGGCACCTCGTGGATCACCCGGACACGGTCGCGGGACGCCGCGTCGTTGACGTGGCGACCGGCTCCGGCCTCTGCGCGATCGTCGCCGCACGCGCGGGCGCGGCGTCGGTCGCCGCCTTCGACGTCGATCCGCTGTCCGAGGCGGCGGTCTCGGTCAACGCACGAGCGAACGGGGTCCGCGTCGCGTTCCACCTGCGCGACCCCCTGAACGACCCGCCTCCACCCTGCGATGTGCTCCTCGCCGGCGACGTGGTCTACCAGGGAGCGATGGCCGGACGGATCCTGCCCTGGCTGAGCAGCGCCGCTGCGCGCGGCACGCAGGTCCTCCTCGGGGACCCGGGTCGCGCGTATCTGCCACCCGGCCTCGACCTCGTCGCGCGGTATCGCGTCCGCACGAGCCGGGAGCTGGAGGACGCGGAGATGAAGGAGGCAGGCGTGTACGCCGTCCGGCGCATGTCGGAGGCGGAGCGGTGAAGGCGAGGAAGGACCCTGTTCCGCAGCGCCCGTTCGGGGTCCGCTTCGACTGGGGTGCCGAGGCGGCATCGCGCATCGCGGAGCCCCCGGGAGCGCTCGTCGTCGTGGACGTCCTCTTCTTCGGCACGACCGTATCGGTGGCGGTGGAGGCCGGCTCGGCCGTCGTCCCGTCGCCGGCCGACGACGACGTCGCACGGCGGCTTGCCGCGGGCCTGGGCGGGATCGTCGCGGCCCGGCATGTCGAGGCGAGCGCCCGGCACCCGTGGACGGTCTTCCCCGCGTCGCTCCGCGCGACGGCGCCGCCGGCGCGGCTCGTGCTGCCATCGCGCAACGGCTCCGCGATCGTCGCGGCCGCGTCCGCGTCGCCCGCCGGCCCCGTCGCGGTCGCCTGTCTGCGGAACGCGCGTGCGGTGGGGGAGTGGGCATGCCGACGGCACGGGACCCCCGACCGACCCGTTGCCGTGGTCGCCGCGGGCGAGCGCTGGCCCGACGGCTCCCTGCGGCCGGCGCTCGAGGACCTGGTGTGCGCCGGGGCCGTCATCGACGCGGTCGCCCGATGTGGCCGCGGGCCACTCTCTCCTGAGGCGGAAGCAGCTCGCGCGGTCTTCGCGGCCACCGGCTCGATCGATGAGACGGTCCGCGCGTGCACGTCCGGCGTGGAGGTCGCGGCGGCCGGGCTCGGAGCGGACCTCGACATCGCGCTGGAGGTCGGCGCGTCCCGCGTCGTGCCCGTGCTGCGAGACGGCGCTCTCCGCGCCGCGGGTCGGCAGGTCGCTCCGTCGGAGGCGCGCGACCGGCACCGCCCGGGCGGCGGCGACCACGCCCCGTGAGGTCCGCCGCCGGTCGCCGACGACGGCGGATCTCTCAGCGGCGCGACACCGGCACCGCCCGGAAGGCGGCCACCGCCTCGCCCACGGCCGCGATGACCGGCGTCCGCTCCGCGCTCGATCCCGTGGCGTAGCCGTCCGCACCGGTGTGCGCGAGGGCTTCTGCGACCGTGGCCGGATCCGCGAGCGGGCCGCCGTGGAGCACGACGATCGCCGACGGGTCCGCCGCGCGCGCCGCCGCGGTCATCGCGGCGAAGCGGTCGAACGCCGCCGCCCGCGCCTCGGCCGCACCGCCGCCGGACGTGATCCCCGCCATCGCGCCGATGACGTCCACCCCCGCGCCCAGGAGCGTCCGCACGTCCTCCGCGTCGAACGCCCACCCGAGCGAGACCATCCCGCGTCGGCGGGCTTCCGCGAGCATCGCGACCTCCCGCGCGAACCCGTACCCCGCCCGATCCAGGTCGGCCCGCATCTCCTCCGTGTAGATCCCGACGAACGGCTCGTTCGTCAGGCCGGCCGCGCCGGCGTCGAGCGCCGCGCCCACCAGGCGGTCCGTCGAACGCCGCGGGTCGTGCGCGCCCAGGCCCGCGATCACCGGCACCGCGCCCGCCCGCCCGACCACCTGGGGAAGCAGGTCGAGCGTCACGGCGTTGGTGTCGTCGTACGGCATGAAGGCGAGCGCCGTCGGCACGCCGAGGATCCGGTAGATGGCCGTGGAGTACGTGGCGATGAGGTCGGCCCCGCCCGCGGCGGCACCCGCGGCGGTGAGCCCGCTGCCGACACCGGCCACCACGATCGCGTCGCCGTCCGCGACACGGGCATGGAGCGCGGAGAGGATGGACTCGCGCGTCATGACGCCACCTCGCTCGCCGGGCCGGACGCTCCGGCCCATCCGGTTCCACCGGCGTCGGCTGCGCCGTCGTCCCCGCGCGCGGCCCACAGGCGCAGGAACGTCTCCACCGCCGCATCCGCGAAGTCCGGGTCGTTCACGTTCGCGTCCACCTCGACCAGGTCGATCCCCGGCCGCAGCGTCGCGCGGACCGCGTCGAAGAGCGCCGCGTCGGCATCGGGATCCACGTACGGCCCGCCCGGCGCCTCGTACTTCGACAGGCCGCGCAGGGGCAGCAGGACCGCCGTCGGGCCGGTCGCCGCGTTGACCTTCGCGGCGAGGATCCGCCCCAGCTCCGCCGACTCCGTGGCGTTCGTGCGGACCGCGCAGACCGACGGGTTGTGGACGACGATCGTGCGCTCGGGCACGTCGAGGTGAGCCGGCACCGAGTCGCGCGGCCCGAAGTTGATGACCTCCAGGGCACCGGGCACGACGACCTGCGGGATCCCCCTCCTCCCGGCCGCGGTGAGCCGGTCCGGGCCCGCGGAGAAGACGCCGCCGCACAGCTCGTCGGTCAGCTCGCTCGTCGTGACGTCCACGACCCCATCGATCAGCCCGGCGTCCACCATCGCCTCCATCGCCTGGCCGCCCGATCCGACGGCGTGGAAGACGATGGTCTCGAAGCCGAGCGCCTCGAGCGCCGCCTGGATCCGCTGGACGCACGGGGTGGTGATCCCGAACATCGTGAGGGCGATCAGCGGCGTCTCCGCGCCCGGCGTCGCGGCCGCGAGCCCCCGGACCATCCCCGCCATCGCCGCGGCGGCGTTGGAGAGCACCGTCCGCGAGACGCGGTTGAGGCCCTGGACGTCGGTCACCGAGTAGACGAGGCAGACGTCGCTCGTCCCGACGAAGTTGCGGACGTTCCCGGATGCCATCGTCGAGACGAGCAGCTTGGGGACGCCCACCGGGAGGGATCGCAGGACACCGGAGACGACGGTCGACCCGCCGCTCCCGCCGAGGCCCATGACGCCGTCGCAGCGGCCTTGGGAGCGGAGCCGGGCGACGACCGCGACCGCCCCGCGCTCCATCGTCGCCAGCGCGACCGCCCGCGTGTCCGAGCCCTCGCGCGTGAATCGCAGGTCGGCGATCTCGGCGCCCGCAGCCCGCGCGACCTCGGCCGCGCTGACGTCCGGCGTGAACGACGGCTCGCCGAGGACGCCGACGTCCACGACGACGACGTCCACACCCTGGTCGTGGAGCCGCTCGCGGACGAACGCGTACTCGGGCCCCTTCGTGTCCAGGGTGCCGACGAGGACGACGGTCCCCATCGCTCAGCCTGCCGTTCGCGTCGCGCGCGGCCGGAGCGCCTTGAAGTCGCGGACCACGCCGGAGACGGCCCGCTCCACCGGCAGGCGCTCGATCGACGACGCACCCAGGTACCCGACGACGTCCGTCCGCTCGAAGACCGTGCGAACGCTCTCGGGATCCTCGAACGGCCCGCCGTGGGCGACCACGAGCACGTCTGCGCGCCCGGCCTTCGCCGCCTCGAGCATCGCCTGCGTCGCGTCGCAGGCGGCGCCCAGGTCGAGGGTCGCCTCCGCGCCGATCCACCCGCCCGACGTGAGCCCCACGTGCGCGCCCACGATGTCGGCGCCGGCTTCGGCCATCGCCCTCGCCTCGTCGGTCGAGAACGCGTAGGCCACCGTGAAGACGTCGCGGTCGCGGCACATCCGGACGAGGTCGACCTCGCGCGGGTAGCCGAGGTTCGTCGCGTCGATGTGGGCGCGGAACCTGCCGTCGTACAGGCCGGTCGTTGGGACATTGGTGATCCCCGAGAACCCGAGCGCCATGAACTCGTCGATCAGGCGCGGGATGTCGCGGAACGGGTCGGCGGCGCCGATCCCGCCGATCACGGGGGTGTCGTCCACGGCGTTGAGGATCTCGCGGCCGAGCTCGACCGTGATGGCGTTCGAGTCGCCGTACGCGAGATAGCCGGCGAGCGACCCGTGCCCGGCCATCCGGAACGGGCCGGTGTTGTAGGCCATGAGGATGTCGATGCCGCCGCGCTCGGCGGCCTTCGCGACGAGGCCGATGCCGGCGCCGCCCATGACGATGGGCTCACCCCGATCCATCACCGCGCGGAGGCGTGCGTGGATCTCCCCCCGGTCGAACTGGCGCATGGCTGCTCTCCTGGCGGCCCGGCGGCCCCGCGCGCGGGCGGTGGGCGGAACGCCCGCCCATCGTAGCGACCGGCGAGCCCCGCGTCGGGGTGCCGCGCCGGCGCCGGGCGCGGACCGATCCGCTCTCGCGCTACTCGAGCGCCAGCGCGTCCTCGGCGACGCGGATCTCCTCCTCGGCGACGGGTGGTGCCACCTCGGCCCGCGGGTCCCGGCGCTGGACGAGCACCACCGCGGCCAGGACGAGGGCGATTCCGGCCACCTGCTGGGCGACGAGCGTCTGGCCGAGCACCAGGGCCGCCACGATGACGGCCGAGACCGGCTCCGCGAGCATCAGGATCGCACCGCGCGTCGCGCCCACGATCCGCACGCCGCTGATCACCCAGATCTTCGGGATCGCGGCGCCGAACGAGCCGACGAACAGGATGGCCGCCCACGCCACCGGCGAGACGACCCACGATCCCACCGCGCCGATGCCGAACGCGATCAGCGCAGCCGTCCCGGAGATGACGAAGCCGCCGCTGAGGACGCACGCGGTCGCCTGCGCGGACGGGACGCGGTCGAAGCCGCCCTTCACGATCATCAGGTAGGCCGCGTGCCCGAGCGCCGCGAGGAGGGCGAGCGCCACGCCCGGGGCCGATGCCTGCGCCTCGGGGCCCACCTGTGCCCCCAGCACGAGCAGCACGCCGAAGCCGGCCACCGCGAGCGCGGCGACGCGCATCGGGGTCAGCCGCTCCCTCCCGAGCGCGGCCGAGCCCACCGCCGTCATCAGCGGGTACGTGTAGAAGATGACGGTCACCAGCGCCACCGTCATCAGGCCCCAGGCGACGAACAGGCACAGGTTCATCAGGCCGTTCACGAGCACGGCCGCCGCGAGCATCGTCCCCTCGCGCCGGCTGAGCGAGCGGAGCCGGATCGACGGCTGCCGGCGGGCGGCGATGAGGATCCAGAGGATCGTGGCGCCGACGCCCGCGCGCATGGCGCTCAGGGTGGGGCCGGCGATCCCCGTGCGATACGCGATGCCGGCGACCGGACCGAGCGTCCCCATCATCGCGGCGGCCGCGAGGACCAGCGCGGAGCCACGTGTCCGGCTGGGCTGACCGCCGTCCCCGGCGGTCAGCGCCGCCACACGGCCGGGCGGCGTCGGCGCGGCCGCCGCCGACTCCGCGGCCCGGGCGTGCGCGGCTCCCGTCATCGCGTCAACCGAACCGGTCCCAGCGCACGACCTCGTCGAACGGCTTTCGCGCCGTGCCCGGCGCCGACTTCGGGCGCGCCCCGGCCTCCGTCGCGATCCCGAGCGACACGAGCGTGCGCACGCGCCTTCCCTCCGGCACCCCGAGCAGCGAGCGGACCGCCTCGCGCCCTTCCGGCGGGATCCACCCGAGCGCGGACGCGATCCCCTGCGCCGTCGCGGCGATGAGGATGCGCTCCGCAGCGCGGCCCTCGTCGAACGTCGTGATCTCCGGCATCTCGCCGTCCATCACGAGCACGATCGCCGCCGCCGCGTTCGCGACGTGGCCGGCGTTCGGCGAGGCGGCGGCGATCGCCGCGAGCGCGTCGCGGTCACGGACGACGACGAAGGTCCACGGCTGGCGGTTCATCCCGCTGCCGGTCCAGCGCGCCGTCTCCAGGATGGCCATCAGCACTGCATCGGGGATCGGGTCCGGCCGCAGGTCGCGCACGGATCGGACCGCGCGGAGGACCCGGAGCACCTCCGCTCGCTGTTCGACGTCCGTCATGCCGGCGCCTCCCGTCCGCGGCCGTCCGCCGTGCGCGGACGGGCGTCCTGCGGGGATGGTGGCATGCGAGGCACCGGCGCGTCCCGCCGTGCGCGCGAGGACTCAGGCCCCGCCGACGCCCTGCATCGCGCGCGCCAGCGACGCGCCCCACGCGCGGGCACGGTCGAGCTCGCCGTCGCGCAGCGGGCCGTA
>JAKOQS010000296.1 GCA_029778235.1 Chloroflexota bacterium
GGGGTCGCCGAGGGCCCGCCGGCGCCGGCCGGGCCGCGACCGCGCGGCCGCACCACGCCCGGCATCGAGCTTCCCGGGCCGCGCGCCGTCCGCGCCGCCTGGCGTCGCGCCGGGGTCGTCGGTCGCGTGGGACTCGCGCTCGCATCGGCCGTCGCCCTCGCCCTCCTGGGCGCGTTCGTCTTCGGACTGTGGCACGTGCTCGCCGGGGGCATGGTGAACGGCAACTGGCGGGCGGGCGGGTTCGGGATCGCGCTGGCGTCGGCCGCGGGCGTCCTGCTCTGGATCGACGCGATCGTCCTTCGCCGGCTGGGCGCACGGCGCGACTGAGGCGCCGGCCGGGCCGCCGCCCGGGCCATCCAGCGGTCCGACGGCCGGGCCGTGTCCGCGCCGGGACCGTGTCGGTGCCCGGGGGCCGCGTCGGCGCCCCGGCGGCCGGGCCTGACCTCGGCCGTCTCAGCCCTCCGGCGGCGGCGGCTCCGCGTCGCGCCGTCGGCCCTGCGCGACGACGATCAGGGCGACGGCGCCCACGATCACGGCGCCCGCCACGACGGTCCGCGGGCCGATCGGCTCGCCCAGGATCACCGCGCCGAGGATCACGGCGACGACCGGGTTGACGTACGCGTACGTCGCGATCGTGGAGACCGGCGCGTTCTGCAGGAGCCAGACGTAGCAGGTGAAGCCCACCAGGCTGCCGACCCCGATCAGGTACACGAGGGCGACGACGGAACCCGGCGTGACGGCATCCGGTCGGATGCGCCCGAGCTCGCCCGTCATCGCCGCGGCGACCGCGAGCGCCAGGCCGCCCGCGAGCATCTGCATGGCCGTGGAGACGAGCGGCCGCCTCGGGAGAGGCGCGCGTCGCGAGTAGAGCGTGCCGGAGGCCCAGGAGATCGGCGAGACGACCAGGGCGGCAACGCCGAGTGGGTCGAGCGTCGCGCCGCCGCCGAGCGGCGCCACGAGCAGCGCCACTCCCGCGAAGCCGACGAGGATCCCGGCCAGGACCGGCGGCGCGAGGCGCTCGCCGAGGAAGACGCGACCGAGGACCGCGATCCACAGGGGCAGCGTGGCGATGAAGAGCGCGGCGATCCCCGAGGCCACGGTCTGCTCGCCGACCGCGACCATCCCCATCCCGCCGAGCAGGAGCGCCGTCCCCGCGATCGCGGCCGCGCGCCACTGCGGGATGCCGGGCCTGTCCCCGACGCGGTCGCCCCGGCGGATGGTCAGGGCGAACAGGATCGCACCTGCGACCAGGAACCGCAGGGCGCCCATGCTGAACGGCGGGATCGACTCGACGGCGACACGGATCCCGAGGTAGGTCGATCCCCAGACGAGGTACAGGGTCAGCAGCGCGGCCCAGGCACGGGCGGTCATCCGCTGGGTGGCGGCGGGCATGAGGCGCAGTGTGACGGGCGACGGGCGCCGCGTGTCGCCGCGCACGCCCCGCGGCGTGTTCCCGCGCGTGCGAGAATCCTCGGGCCATGTCCATCGACGACGCCTTCGACGATCTCGCCGCCTCGCTCGTCGGGTTCTACCGGACCTGGGTGATCTACCTGGGCCTCGAGCTCGGGCTGCTCGAGCGGATCCGGCGGGCCGGCGCCGAGGGTGTGGACCTCGCGACCCTCGCGAACGACGCGGGCTGCAGCCCCGCGGCCGTCCGCGCCTGGGCGCTCGCCGCGCACGCGTCGGAGATCGTGGACCTCGACGGGGCCGTCGCGCGGCTGGACCCGGACATCGCGGTCGTCCTTCTCGATGAGCAGAAGCCCGACTACCTCGGGGGGCAGTTCATCTACTCGGTCACGGCCTCCATGGACCACGCCGACCTCGCCCGCGTCATGCGGTCCGGCGCCCCGGTGGGCGAGCGCCCGCCCCGCTACCACCGCGCGATCGAGCGCCTGACCCGCCAGGACATCGGCGTCTTCTTCGAGGAGGCCCTCGGGTTCCTCCCGGACCTCGTGCCGGAGCTCATGCGCGGCGGGGACATCCTCGACCTCCACTGCGGCGGCGGCCGCTGGCTCGTCGCGATGGCGCGGCGCTTCCCCGAGACACGCCTGGTGGGCGTCGAGCCGGAGCCGGACAGCGTGGCGCGGGCGATGCGCAACGCGGACGCCGCGGGGCTCGGCGACCGCATCCGGATCGAGGCGCGCGAGGTGGAGGCGATCGGCTACGACAGCGCCTTCGACCTCGTCTACTTCCAGCACGCGCTGCACTGGCTCGCGGACAAGCCCGTGGCGCTCGCGGCCGCATACCGCGCCCTGCGACCCGGCGGCAGGATCCTCGTCCTCTCGTGGTGCCTGCCGTCCGATCCCGAGGCGTACCGGACGGCCCACGGCGAGCTCATCGCGGGGATCGCGCTCGACGAGCTCTTCCAGGGGACGCCGCTGCAGACGCGCGAGGACACGGTGGCGGCATTCCGTGGGGCGGGCCTGCCCGACCCGGACGTCATCGAGCTGCCCTCGGACGCGACCCTCTTCCATCTGCGGCGGCCCACCGAGGCGTGACATCCGACGGCGCCCGGCCCGCGAGCGTGCCGGCCGGGGAGGCGGCGCCGTCGCCCGTTGGACCCGGCGCGGATGGGCCGCAGCGACTCCGACTCCGGCGCGCGACCGACGCCCTGCTGGCGCTGCCGTGGGACCTTCCCCTCGCGAGCTGGCGGATCGACCAGGCCGTCTTCCGCGACCTCCCGGTCGGACCGTCGCGCCACCTGGTCCGCTTCGTCGTCGTGGACGGTCGGATCGTGGCGCTGAAGGAGGAGCCGCTCGAAGTCGCCGTCCACGAGTACACCACCCTCCGGGCGATGGAGGACCTCGCCGTCCCTGCCGTCGTCGCGACGGGGCTCGCAGAGTCCCTCGAGCGCCGGACGGCGATCCTGGTCACCGAGTACCTGCCGCACTCGCTGCAGTACCGGCGCCTGCTGATGCGGATGCCCGGCGCCTCCCGTCGGACGCGCTCTCGACTCCTCGACGCGATGGCGTCGCTGCTGGTGGACCTCCACCTGCGCGGTGTCTACTGGGGCGACTGCTCGCTCGCCAACACGCTCTTCCGGCGGGACGGGACCCGGATCCAGGCGTACCTGGTGGACGCCGAGACGAGCGAGATCCACCCGGCCCTCTCCGACGGGCAACGGGCCTGGGACCTGGAGGTGCTCGTCGAGAACGTCGCATTCGGCCTGGCCGACCTGGCCGCGTTCCTGGGGCGCACGGCGGACGACGACGATCCCATCGAGGCCGCCGAATCGGTCCGGACGCGGTACGACCGCCTGTGGCTCGAGCTGCACCGCGAGGACCACGTCGCGCCGGGCGACCGGCATGCCGTGCGCCGGCGGATCCGCACGCTCAACGACCTGGGATTCGCGGTGGACGAGGTGGAGCTGGCCCCCGCCGGGACGGGGGAGCACGTCCGGCTGCGGGTCGCGGTCGGGAACCACCGCTACCACGCGGAGCGGCTGCAGCGCCGGACCGGGATCGTGGCTCTGGAGGACCAGGCGCGCCTGCTGCTCAACGACCTCCGCGAGTACGGAGCGTGGCTGCGGTGGTCCGCGGGCCGGGAGGTGTCCGACGACGAGTCCGCGGAACGGTGGCGCTCGGAGGTGCTCGAGCCCACCCTCTCACGGCTTGCGGCCGGGATCGGCGCCGAACGCGATCCGCTCCAGGCCTACTGCGACCTGCTCGAACACAAGTGGCTGCTCTCCGAGCAGGCGGGCAAGGACGTGGGCCTCGAGGCGGCCCTCGCGTCCTACCTCGCGCTTGGTGCGCCTGCGCCGGAGGCCGGCGGGATCGGCCCGGACCTCGAGAGCGACGAGGCGACGGCCCCCGGGCGCAGGTCCAGCCCGGAACGCACGGCACCGCCGGCCACGGCCGTACCGGCGCGCACGCCGTCGCCGGCCCGAGCGCCAGCCGAACCAGCAGCCCCTGGCGTCGCGCCCGACGCGGGGCCGATGGCGGGACCGATGTCAGCGGACGACGATCCGACGGCGCCAGACCGCTGACGGCGGGGCGCTCCGCCCCCGGCGACCGTCAGCCTTCGCGCCGACCCCAGCTCCCGTCGTGCACGATCTCGTCGAGCGGCCGGCGGCCGCCGGCGCGGTTCGGGCGGACGAGGTCGGCCGGGTCCGCCGGGTACCCGAACGACAGGACGTACTCGCAGTGGTGCGTCCCGGGGTACCCCAGCAGGCGCCGTGCCAGATCGTGCTCGTACACGGTCGCGGGGCACGACCCGATCCCGAGCGCCCAGGCCGCGAGGACCATGTTCTCCGCCGCCCGGCCCAGGTCGAACACGATCGAGAGCGGCGCGTCCGGCGCCCGCGGGTCCGGGGTGACCAGGGCCACGGCCGCTGCGGCGCCGCGGATGTGGCCGGCCCACGGGCCGACCGCGCCCAGGCCGTCGAGCAGCGCCCGGTCGCGGACGACGACGAAGTCCCATCGCTGCAGGTTCTTGGAGCTGCCCGCCCGGCGTCCGGCGTCGAGGATCGCGCGCAGCGCGTCCGCGTCCAGCGGGCGATGGGTGAACCGGCGGACCGTCCGGAGTGTTGCGATCGAGGTCAGCGCGTCCATCGTCTTTCTCCCTCGCCGGGGGCGATCGCGTCGCCCGGTCGCCCGGCCGATGTGCCGCCGGTCCCCGCTCCGGCCGATCCGCCGCCGACCGGCGAGCGACGCCGGCGTCGGGCGATGTCGTCCGGGACGAGCGGCGCCTCGGTGTCCGATGGGCGCATCGTGGGCGTGGCCGCGGCGGCCTGTGCGGCTTCCGCGACCGAGCTCGGCCCGCCGAGGCTCTCGGCGAGGAACGCGGCGACGGTGCGCCGGAACCGAGGATCCTCGTAGAGCCACCGGTGGCGGCCCCCCGGGATCACCAGCACCTCCGTGCGCGCACCGCCGGTGCGCCCGGCCGCGGCGCGCTCGAGGAGCCGCAGGTCTCGCAGCGGAAGGATCTCGTCGGCATCGCCCTGGACGAGGAGGACCGGACCGCCGTAGCGCGCGACGGCCCGCCGGGCGCTCGCAGCCTCCGGTCGATGGCCCCTCGGCCGGAGGGTGGCGCGCAACGCCACCCACGCGAGCGGATGCGCGATGGGCGCGGGGAGTGGCAGATCCGCCAGGCGGAACGTCTCGCGGACGAGCATGCGCGGGTCGGCGGGGGCCGAGACCACGACGAGCGCCTCCGCGCCCTCCTCGGCCGCGGCGGCCAGGCTCGCACCGACCCCGCCCATCGAGTGGCCCAGCACGCCCACCCGCTCCACGCCCGGATGCGCGCGCAGCACCTTGATGGCCGCAGCGGCGTCCTCGCCGAACTCCACGGCGGTCACGGGCATCGACTCGGGCGGGTTGTCGCCATGGCCGCGGACGTCGAACGCGAGCGTGTGGAACCCCGCGGCCCGCAGGAAGGCGGCGATCGGGAGCATCCGCGCGCGGTTGGATCCCCAACCGTGGACCAGCGTGACGCCCGGCCGCGCGCCCGATCCGGCCCCGGGCACCTCCGCCGCCGGGATGAACCAGCCGGGCAGCGCGCGGCCCGCCGACGGGACCGCCACGGCGGTCCACGGGAGCCCCGCGGCGGCGGGGTCGGTCGTGACCGGCACCCGCGGGGGGAACCCGGCTCGCTCGCGGTACAGGGCGCCGAACCGTGCCGCCGACGAGGCGATGGCCGCTGGGACGGCGACGAGCGCGGCCGCGACCAGAAGCTTCGAGCGCATGGACCAAAGAGACGACGCTCGGCCCCGCCCTGTCAAGGGAGGCCGGCTTCGAGGTCGGTCGCGAGGCGGCTTCCGGCGCGACTAGACTGCGACAGTGACGCGGCGCGACCCCTTCGCGGAGCTGGGGCTCCCGGCCGACGCGCCGCCTGCCGCCGTCAAGGCGGCCTGGCGGCGGCTCGCGCGCACGCACCACCCGGATCTCGCGACGGGGGCCGCGGAGGAGAGGGCCGCCACGCGGCGGATGGCCCGCATCAACTCCGCGTACGAGGCCGCGCTCCGGATCGCGGAGGCGCGTCGCCGCGGCGGTCCCGGGCCGGCGCCGGAGGCGCGGGAGCGGCCCCGCCGGGACGATGCGCCGGACGGGCCCGCAGAGGGAACCGGCGGGTCGCGGGCCCGGCGCGAGGCGCCGGCTCGCCGCGGCGCGCCGCCGGTCACGCGGCGCGTGGACACGAGCGGGGTCTATCGGGCGCGGGGCGCCGCGATCCCCGGGGTCGGCTCGGGGCTCCCGGGCCAGCCACCGCCACCGCCGGACCGTCCGGGACCGGCGGCCCCGCGTGGCGCGCCGAGCGGGCCCCTGGAGCGGCATCGGCCGCGCCGCCCGCCGGCCGAGCGACTGCCCGACCTCGCGGTCGCCCGCGAGCACGTGCTCCCGTTCGGCAAGTTCCATGACCGGACGCTCGGCGAGGTCGAGCGGGTCGAGCCCACGTACATCGACTGGATCGTCCGGACGATCCGGCGCGACCCCGAGCTCGTGGCGTCGGCCCGGGTGGTGCAGCGCGCCCTGGACGCCGCGGGCGTGGCCCGTCGGACGCGACCACCGGGGCGGCCGGCGCCGCTCGCGGACGACCTCCCGGACTGACGGGGGCGCGCCTCCACGAGGGAGGCGCCTCCGGTGGGGGAGCGGGACGAGGGCCGTCGGGATGGCGGCGATGATGCCGACCGCCGAGGTGACGGGGCCCGCTGGCCGCTGACCGTTACTCGGCTCGTGGTACGCGGTCGCCCGACCCCCGGCAGCGTCCGAGGACGCCCTCCACGGTGGGGGCCGACCGCCCGCGTCTCGTCACCGACGCCCGCGGACCCTCCGCGATGCATGACCCCGACGGTCGTGCACACCGTACGCGGCGCCCGCCCGCGGTTCGATGGGCAGGTGGTCCCCGTCGGCGTGGGACGAAGGTCGGCTGCGCGGACGCACCGCTTTCGGCGACGGCGTCCATCTCCTGCTCCCGGTACCCTTGGGGTGCATGACCCTCACCGCGGCGCCCCGGCGCACCCTCCCGCGCACCCTGTCCCGCGCCCTTCTGGCCGTCGCGACCGCCCTCGCGGCCGCGGGCTGCACCGCGTCCGCGACGCCCCCGCCCGATCCGGCGGCGGCCTGCGCCGGAGCGGACGTGCAGCGGGCCGCGGGCTTCTACCCCGAGCTGGAGCGCCTGATCCCCGGGACGCTCGACGGCGCCTCCCCGTCGATCCGGGACTCCGGCCGCTACTGCTCCGAGAAGATGCTGGGGCCTCTCGTCGCGGCCGGGCACGACGAGGTGCGGTTCGCCGGATCCACCTTCGAGGCGACCAGCCAGTCCGGCACCAGCCTCATCGTCTACCGCGCGCCCGGGCTCACCGCCGATGAGGTCGCGGCAGCCTTCCGTGCCGGATCGGGTGCAGGACGGCGCGTGCAGCTCGTCTCCGATGAGCCTCGGGTGGTGGACGGGCGCGCCGGCCGACGGATCGAGCTCATCAACGGGGACATGCGCCAGGTGGTGGTCGTCTGGCCGGCCGCGACCGCCGACACCATCGACATCGTCATCGGGGTGGACGTGAGCAACGCGGCGATCGACGCGGCAGTGGAGACGCTGGCCTCGTTCGAGCCGGCATAGGCCCGGCACAGGAGCCGGGCACGACCGCGGCGCCGGCGCCGGGAGGCCTCGGCGCGGTCTCGGCGGAGCTAGAAGACCTCGGTCGCCGGCCCGGCGTCGCCTGCTGCGACGAGCCGTTCGGCGAGCTCCGCAGCGAAGTCCGCGGCCGCGACGAGCGAGGTCCCGGTCCAGTCGACCTCCAGGCCGGCGACCGCGTCCGCGTCGGACGAGAACCGTCCGCCGAGCATGATCGTCAGCGGGCGCGCGAGCGGCACGGAGCGGAGGGCCCGGACCGCCTCGGCGACCGCTTCGGCGCGTTCCGGGTTCGATGCCGTGAGCCCGACGAGCGCCGGCTGCATCTGTGCCGCGAACCGCGCCAGGTCGTCCGCGGGCTCGTCCCCGCCGAGGTTCACCACCGACCAGCCGGACTCCTCGAGCACGTGCGCGAGACAGACGAGGCCCATCGTGTGCCGCTCGTCGCGGACGCCTGCCACGAGCGCGACCGGGCCGACACGGAGGAGCGGCCCCCGCGGGGGAGCGATCCTGTCGAGGGCACGGGTCAGCGCCTGGGTGGCCGCATGCTCCTCGGCGATCCCCCACGTCCCGTCGCGCCACCGCGCGCCGATGAGCGCCATCGCGTCGCGGAGCAGGCCGTCGTACACCTGCTCGCGTGGGAGCTGCTCCAGCGCGTTGGCGAGCGCCCAGGCGGCGAGCTCGTCGTCGCCGTCCGCGAGCAGGCCCGCGAGCAGCTCCGGGGTCATGTCCGTCCCCGAGCCCGTGCCGGCCGTGGCCGCGTCCACCGGGTGGAGCGACGGGATCGTGCGATCGCTGTCCATCGGCGGGACTGTACCACCGCCCGTCCGGCGGGGCGGGTACCATCGAGCCGCCGGACGTGAAGGAGGACGCAGCATGTACGTCGATGGGCTCTCGTTCCTCGAGGACGAGCGCGAGGCCTGGCTGCCCTTCGAGGCGCTCGCGGCGCTCCCGGACGAGGCGTTCGTTCGGCCTGTCGAAGCGGCGCACGGCTGGTCGGCGCGCGATCTCGCCGTCCACCTGGTGGACTGCCAGGAGCTCGCGCTCGACGTCGCACGGGAGCTCGCGGTCTCGGATCGCAGCGCGGCGTGGGAGCGGTTCGAGTTGGAGTGGGAGGAGAAGGGCGGCGACGTCGTCAACGCGGAGAGGATCGCCGCAGCGGACGGCGTCCCGAACGACGAGATCCGCGCCCGCCTCACGAGCGTCCCCGGCGAGCTGCGCGGCTACCTCACCGTCGTGCCGGAGAGCCGCTGGGTGAAGAACGCGACGTTCCAGGAGTTCTTCATCGGCGAGACGCTCGACCACTACCTGGAGCATCGGGACGACCTCGCCGCGATCCTCGCGGCCGCCCAGGCCTAGGGCCGGCACGCGTCGCGCTCGCAGGCCGCACCCTCCGCGGGCAGAGGGCGACCGTCGAGGCCCGGAATCGGACGACCGGCCCCGTCGGGCCGGCCGTCATGCTGCGCGTGGTGGGCGCCGGACCCCCGGCGCCGCCGGACCGGTCAGGCGACCGGCTTGGGCGCGAACTGCGCGAGCCCGAACGAGCGCTCGAGGTCCTCCGCCGGGCGGAAGCCCATGACGCCCTTGGGCTGCTGGCCCGGGACGAAGAAGGCGATCGTGGGGATGCTCATGATCCCGAACGCCTGGGAGAGTCGCGGGTTGGCGTCCACGTCCACCTTGACGACGTCCACGGAGCCGTCGTACTTGTCGGCGATCTTCTCGAGCTCGGGTGCGACCATCTTGCACGGCCCGCACCAGGCGGCCCAGAAGTCAACGATCACCGGGCGCTCGCTCTGGAGCACCATCTGCTCGAACGTGTCGTCGGTCGCGTGCCTGATCTCTGCCATCCGACCTTCAGGTCCTTTCCCCCGCCGCGCGGGTCCGCCCGTTCCCTTCGGGATCAGCGGGCGATGTGCTGGATGAGACGGTAGGCCTCGAGGACCCGGGGGTCGGAGAGGCTGTAGTACACGGTGCTGCCCTCGCGCCTGCTCTTCACGAGACCCGCGCTCCGGAGGACGGAGAGGTGCTGGCTCATGTTGGGCACGTGGCACTGCGCGGCGGCCGAGAGCTCCCCGACGGACAGCTCGCCCACGGAGAGGCACTCGAGCACGCACAGCCGCTTCGGGTCGGCGAGCGCTCGGCCGATGGCCGCGAAGCGCTGTCGATCCGTGTCGGTGGTGGCCACGACGCTGGACATGCCGCGACTCTCTCACAGATTGCGCAAACGCGCAAGTCTCGTGGCGACGCAGAGGAGCGGAGAGGGCGCCGTCCCGCGCGCGGCCGGGTATCCTCCCCCGCGATGGCCCACTCCGATCCCGGCGACCCGCTCGTCGTCCCCCTCTCCGCGATCCTCGACGCGCGGAGCCTGCTCGCCGGGGTGATCGAGCCGACCCCGATGCTGGCATCCCGCGAGGCGGCGCGGGAGGTCCGGCGAGCGACCGGCGTGAACCTCGCCGACGCGACGCTGCACCTCAAGGCCGAGCACCGGCAGGTGACGGGGAGCTTCAAGCCGCGGGGCGCGACCGTCCGGATCAGCCACCTCGACGCGGCGGCTCGCGAGGCGGGCGTCATCGTGATCTCGGCCGGGAACCACGCGCAGGCGGTCGCGTGGGCGGCGCGCGCCGCCGGCGTCCGCGCGACGGCGGTGATGCCGGTCCATGCGGTGCGCGCCAAGGTGGATGCGACCCGCGGGTACGGCGCCGAGGTCGTGCTGGCCGGGGACACGATCGGCGAGACGTGGGCCCGGATGGAGGAGATCCGGGACGCGCGGGGCCTCACGTTCCTGCACCCGTTCGACGATGCGGACGTCGTCGCGGGACAAGGGACCGTGGGCCTGGAGATCGTCCGCGAGCTCCCCGACCTCGGGGTCGTCGTCGTCCCCGTCGGGGGAGGCGGGCTCACCTGCGGGATCGCGGCGGCCGTGAAGGAGAGCGCGCCGGGCACGCGCGTCTACGGGGTCGAGCCGGAGGGCTCGACCGCGCTGTCGTCCGCCCTCGCGGCCGGCCGTGTGGTCCCCGTGGAGCCGCGGTCGATCGCCGATGGGCTGGGCGCCCCGTTCGCGGGCGAGCGGACGCTCGCGATGGCCCGCCGCTACCTCGACGGGATCCTGCTCGTTTCCGACGCCGAGATCGCGTCCGCCATGCGGTTCGCGTGGGAGCGGATGGACGAGGTGCTGGAGCCGGCCGGAGCCGCGGCGCTGGCGGCGCTGCTCGCCGGCCGCGTGCCTCTCCGGCGCCAGGACCGTGTCTGCGCGGTGCTCTCCGGCGGGAACGTGGACCGCGACCGGTTCGACGCGCTCGTGTCCGCGGCGGCCCCGTTCGGCGGCGGGACGGCCGCCGGCTGACCCCTTCCCTCAGGGGTGGATGAGCCAGTCCCACATCCGGGCACGGATGCCCTTCGGGCGGCGCTCGGCATCACCCTCGTCGGCCGGGTGGTCGTAGTGGTCCTCCGCGCCGAAGTAGTGGGCGAGCTCGTGCTCGACCGTGAGCCGGATCTCCCGCTCGAGGTCGGCGGGGTCGGGGAAGTCCTCCTCGAGCGCCGCGCGGAAGATGATGACCTTGCGCGGCCAGTCGGTCGTCTGCCCGCGCACCGCGCCGTCATACAGCCCGTAGATCCAGTCGTCCTCGTCGAGGCCCTGCTCGCGCAGGTCCTCCGGCGACGGCCAGTCCTCGATGACGACCGCGACCTCGTCGAGGGCGGGGGCGAGCTCGGGATCGACCGTCCGAAGGGCACGGTCCACGATGGTCTCGAACCAGTCGCGCGGGTGGTTCGACCCAGGCCGGTACGACCGACGGACGCGGTGCGCGCGGCTGCCGCGCTTCTGCTTCGACATGGCGTGCGCATCGTACGTCTCCGGGCCGGCGGACCCCGCGGTAGCATGGCGCGATGGACCCCCGCAGCGACGCCGGCGCGGCCGGCGAGGCCTACGCGCCGCCCGTCGCAGGCGAGGTCCGGATCCCCGGCCGAGCAGCTCGACCCGGATCGATCTCCCTCGGGGGCGAGACGTTCCTCCTCGGGATCGACGGGGCGGGCCCCGCGACGATCGCGTACCGGGACCTGACGACGATCGCGATCGACGGCGGCGTCGGCCTGCTGGTCGCGGGCGACGACCCGGAGGCGCCGCGCTGGCTCCTGGAGCGGTGGGGTCCGGCGCTGGGCCCGACGATCGCGGCCCTCCGCGAGCGACGGCTGCGCCAGCTGCTCGCGGACGCGTTCGTGCAGGTCCCCGACGACCCGCTGGCGCTCGTCGAGTACGCAGCCCCCGACGGGTCGGAGGCCGGCGTCGCGCACCTCGTGCTGCACCCGTGGGGCCTCGTCGTCGCGCCGCTCGACGAGCGGCGGGCGTGGCGGCGGATGCGCCGGGCGGGGATCGGCGCGGTGGCCGACGTGCCGCGGGACGGCGGGCTGCGGGTCTTCGACGCCACGGGGACGCCGGCTGTCGACCTGCCGCGGCTCGGTCCGGCCGCAGCACGGGTGCGAGGCGGGATCGAGGCGCTCCGGGACGGGGCGACGGCCGACGCCGGCGCGATCCTGTCCGCGCTGGCACCCGACCTGGCATTCGCGGACCGTGACCGGGCGACGCGCACCCTGGTGGACGGCAGGCCGGCCGACCGCGAGGCCCTCGGCGCGGCATGGCGACCGATCGAGGCCGCGGTCCTGACCGAGCCGACGTTCGCAGCTTCGTACTCGGCTTTGGTCGAGCGTGGAGGCGGCGACCGTGCGCAGCGCTGGATCGCCCTGGCCCCGGAGGATCCGGGATCGGCGGCGCGGAAGACGTGGTTCCTCGTCGCGCTGCCGGGGAA
>JAKOQS010000044.1 GCA_029778235.1 Chloroflexota bacterium
AGGGCCGGGCTTTCCGGGGCCACCGTGTCGATGACGACCAGACGCGCTCCCGGGCGCAGCACCCGTGCTGCCTCGCGGATCCCCGCGGGGACGTCCGCCCAGTGGTGGGCCGACACGCGCGTCACGCCCACATCGAAGCTTGCGTCGGCGAAGGGGAGCGCCCGCACGTCGCACACGTGGAACCCGACGTTGACGACGCCGCGCTCTGCCGCGAGCAGCCGGGCCTGCGCGAGCATCTCGGGCACCAGGTCCACGGCCTCGACGCGCGCCACGTGCCGTGCGAGCCGGACGGCCGCGTGACCGGCTCCGGTGCCGAGGTCCACGGCCGACTCGCGTCCCGTCGCCGCGAGCAGCTCGACCATCCGGTCCAGGTCGGCGCCGGTCGCGTGGACGCGCGAGGTGCGGTAGGCCGCCGCGACCGCGGCGTACTGATCCCGCACGCCCGCCGTGTCGTCCGTCACGGGCTGGGCCCGCCCGCCTCGAAGTAGCTCCCGCGGTCCGGGTCGATCGTGTGGTGCCGGACGTCGTCCTCGACCCACGTCAGGTGGTCGTCCACGCGCAGGACGCCGCCCACGTCGCGGGCGATCACCACGATGGTCTCCGCGAGTGACCTCCGCTCCACGGTGCCCGAGAGACGGACGACGCCGTCGCGGACGTCCACGTCGAGGACGCCGGGCTCGGGTCCGACGGAGGTGCGGGCGGCGATCTCCGCGCCCACGGCGGCCGCGAGCTCCGCGTCGGACCGCGTGAAGACGCGCACCAGGTCGGCACGCGTGACGATCCCCACGAGTCGGCCGTCCTCGACGACGGGCAGCCTGTTCACCTTGCGCCGCACCATCGTGTCCGCGGCCTCGCGCACCGGGGCCTCGGGCGCGATGGTGATCGCCGGCGCGGTCATCGCCTCTCCCGCCGTCCGCGCCTCGGCCTTGGCGGACGTCGTGCCGCGTCCGAGGAGCCGACCGAGGACGCCCACGCGGGCCTCGGGGGCCGGCCGGTGCGCCAGGAAGTCGGCCTCGGAAACGACGCCCAGCACCCACCCATCCTTGCCGACGACCGGGAGCCCGGAGACCTTCCGCTCGGTCAGGAGCTGCGCGACCTCCCGCAGCGGCCGGTCAGGCGTCACGGAGATCACCGACGTGGTCATGACGTCCCGGACGCGCATCGGACTCGCCTCCCGCCGTGATGCGCCGTGGCCGCGCGGCGCACGCAGCATCATCCCACCCCCGCCGCGCCGTGGATCGGCGGTTGAGCGGCGGATGATCGGACGGGGATACCTTCGTGGGCGGGGGCCTCGCTCCGCACCGCGCCAGGTCGGGGGGAGCGGGCCAGCGGGCGTCGAGGCAGCACCCGTCGCCGCCGTCCCCGGGTCGGCCGGGGGCGGCGGCGAGCCATCGTCACGCCGGCGCGATGCCGCCGGCGGCCCGCCGCTCGCGCGCCGCCGCGACGCCGATCGCGATCCGGTAGGTCGTAAGGAAGACGACCGCGACGGTCGCGACGGTGTAGATCGCGAACGCCCACGGACGCGTGGTGTCCGTGCCCGAGAGGATCCCGTGGGCCGTCGCGCCCGCGAACGCGAGGAACGTCACGTAGTGGAGGAGTCGCCACCGCCGGGTCCCGATCCGCCGGCGGGTGTAGAAGCTCAGGGTCACGAGAGCCATCGCGTAGAGGGCGAGCTGCCCGAGGCCCACCGCCACGGGCCGGTACGGCGATGCGAAGGGGACGAGCAGGTCGGCGAGCCCGAAGTGGATCGTCCGGTCCAGCCCGAGCAGCGCGCCGTGGATCGCGGCGAGCCCCAGGCCGACCGCCGCGAGGTCCTGGTGGAGCGCGAAGCTCACCGGACGATGCGCGATCGCGTCGAGCAGCTTCGTGGACAGGAGCAGGCCGTAGACGACCGATCCCGCCACCGCGAGGTACGCGACGAACGCGGTGACGCGCGACGAGATCCAGGGCAGCTTCTCGGGGGTGGCGAGGGCCAGGGACGCGATCCCGGAGACGGCGGACGGCAGCGTGAGGGCGACGGTGACGCCGACCACCACGCCGATGACCAGCGCGACGGCGATCCGGATGAGCAGCGGCAGGCCTCGGTACGTCATGCGACGAGCTCCATGGTGCGCGGGAGGGCGACGACGCGGCCGTCGCCGAGCAGGAGGACCGCGCCGGCTGTGGCGGTGCGGTCGAGGAAGCGGAGGCCGTCCACGGCCCCCAGGATCACGGCCGTCTTGGCGAGGGCCTCTGCCTCGCGGGCGGTGGCGGCCACGACGGTCGCCTGGACCACGTCGGTCGCCGCCGACCGACCGGTCCGCGGATCGATCAGGTGGTGCGTCGTGCCTGCGGCGGTCGCCCACCGGTGGACGGAGATCCCCGACGTCGCGACGCCCCAGGTCCGCCGGCCCGGCCCGGCCGCGAGCGAGAGGACGGCGAGCTGCGCCGACGGGTCCCGCGGGTCCGCGACCCCGACGGAGACACGCTCCCCGCGGGCCGGTCGGATGGCGATGTCGCCGTCGGCGTCCACGAGCGCGCCCGGGTGGCGGTCGAGCAGGGCGAGCGCCCGGTCGGCGATCCAGCCCTTCCCGACGCCGTCGAGGTCGAATCGGGCGCCCGGACGGCGTGTCACGACGGCGCCGCGATGGCGCTGACCGCCCCGAATGGACCAGCTGGCACCCGCCGGGAGCGCGGTCGGCCCGTCGTGGATGGCCGGTCCGGGCGCGGTCTGCTCATGGGCGGCCGACCAGGGCGCGGCCGGCGCGTGCGTGGCGACCGTGCGGCCACGGATCCCCTCGGCGGCGAGGCGCTCGTCGAGGAGCGTCACGTCCACGATGCCGCCGGTGAGGTCGGCCGCGTCCGCGGCCCACGCCAGGGCGGCCGCCAGGGTGGGCCCGACCGGCACCGTCGCCCGCGGGTCGCGGTCCAGCCGGAGGAGCGCGGAGTCGTCGGCGTGGCGCGTGAGGATCGCTGCCCAGGCGCGGACGCGCCGCGCGACCATCTCGAGGTCGTGCGGCGCGTCGAGCGCGCGGTCCGGGTCGGCCATGGCCCGCAGGACCAGGCGGCCGCCCATCGCGGAGGAGACGAGGTGGACGGGGACCATCACCGGATGACGGTCCCGGACTGCGTCGTGGTCACGACGACCGTCCGCTGCACGGGGGGTGCCGGGACCGGCGTGGCGTAGACGACCTTGCGCGGAGGGGGCGTTGCGTCGGACGGGAGGTGGACGACCCGCGTGACGTGGCGGACCTGCGCGCCGGCCGCCGCCGGCTGTGCCGCGGGCGCGGCGGTCCCGGCATCGGCGACCGACACGGACGTGCCCGACGCCCCGCCGACGATCGCCGCCACGATCGCCGTCGTGGCCGCGGCCCCGATCATGCCGGCGGCCAGGCGCGCGCCGGCGGGGTCCGGCCGCGCGGGAGTGCCACCTGGTCGGGGACCGTGCCCCGCACCGGTGGCGGGCCCCGGGCGTCGCCCCGGCGCCCTGCGTGCGAGCGGGTCGTCCGCCGCCCCTCCGGCGCCTTCGGCGTCGTCCGGGCGCGTTGTGAGCGTCGAGCGGACCGATCCTGCGGCCGCTCGGCGCGGGTCCTGCGGGTCGCGGATGCTCACCTCAGTCGTCCTCGCCACCCTCGCCGCCGCCGGCCCCGTCGTGGTCGCCCTCGTGCTCCGCCCCGTCGTGCTCCGCGCCTTCGTGGTCACCGCCGGCGACGACCCTGACCACGCGGACCACCTGCGCCTCGGCGGCCGGCGCCGCGGGCGCCGGGACGACGATCGGCTCGGGGTTCGCGGTCGGTGCCGGGTCACGGACGTACACCGTGTCCACGACGACCTGGTCGGTGGGCGCCGCGGCCGTCGCCGCCGCGGCCGGAGCCGCCGCGTCCGCCGTGGGGGCGGCCCCGGGGCCGGTGAAGGCCACGGCCAGCGCCACGGCCAGGGTGCCGGCCGCGGCGCCGGCCGCGAGCACGAGGCCCAGCCGCCGCGAGCCGACGGAGGGCCCGGGGGTCCGCCGCGCCGCCGGGGCCGGGCGAGAGGAGGCACCCGGTCCCGCGGCGTCGAGCGGGGAGGGAGGGGAGGGAGGGGAGGAAGCCTCCCTCTGGTCGAGTCGGTGGTCGGTCACGGTCGTCCCCCGTGGTGGAGATGCGGTGGCGTCGAGTTTGCGGACCGTCCCGGCCGCGTCCTCGGGGAGGGGGATCACCAGCGGACGTCGGGCCGGGGCGGTCAGCGGGTCGCATCGTCGCGTCCACCGATGAGGGAGGCCTGTGACCCGGATGAGCGTTCTCACAGGAAGGCGCCGTGGAGGTTGACGGCCCTCTCGGCGGCCCCGACGATGGCTGCGATGCACCTGCTCCTCGTGGAGGACGAGCCCCGGATGGCCGACCTGGTCCGCCGGGTCCTCGTCGCCGAGCACCACACCGTCGATGTCGCTCCGGACGCCGTCTCCGCCCTCGCGCTCGCCGCGGGGGCGACGTACGACGTGCTCGTGCTGGATCGCGGGCTGCCGGACATCGACGGGCTCGAGCTCCTCCGCCTCCTCCGGTCGCGCGGGGTCCGCGCGCCGGCCCTCATGCTCACCGCCCTGGGGTCGGTGGAGCACCGCGTGGAGGGGCTGGACGCGGGGGCGGACGACTACCTGGCCAAGCCCTTCGCCTTCGCCGAGCTGCTCGCACGGATCCGCGCGCTCGGGCGCCGGACGGCGTCGGCCGACGAGGCCCGGCTCGCCGTCGGCGACCTCGAGCTCGACGAGGAACGGCACGTGGCGCGCGTGGGGGACGCGGCCGTGGACCTCTCCGCCCGCGAGTTCGCCCTGCTCGCCTACCTCATGCGCAACGAGGGACGCGTGGTCACTCGCCGGCAGATCCTCGACGCGGTGTGGGGCGCGGAGCCCGACGTCTACTCGAACGTGGTGGACCTGTACGTCTCCTACCTGCGCCGCAAGCTCGGCGAGCTCGGCCGCGCCGACCTGATCCGGACCGTCCGGGGCGTCGGCTACGCGTTGCGAGGACCGGGATGATCGCCGAGCCGCGCGCGCGTCACCGGGAGGTCGATCCCCACGCCCGCCTGCTCGCCCGGACCCGCCGGCGGCTCGCCGCGGTCGTCCTCGCCCTGGTCGGGGCGCTCGTCCTGGCCATCGGCGTCGCCACGGCGCTCACCGCGGTCCGCGTGATCGACGCCGAGGCCGACCGCGCCCTCCAGGCATCGTCCGACGCGTTCGTGGCACGGCTCGACGGGTCGATCACGGGAGCGATCGCCTCTCCCCCGGCCGGCCAGGGGGCGAGCGACGACGGGTCGGGCGACGGCGACTCGGGTCAGGGATCGGCAACAGAGGCCGAGGAGGACGAGCGGCCGCCTGCGGAGTCGGACACGTTCCACCTCGTCCTCGCGCCGGACGGTGCCCTGGCGGCCAACCCGGGGCGCGTCCCCCTCGGCTCCCTGCCCGACGCCGACGCGGTGAGTGCCGCCGCGTCGGCGGGCTCCGACCTGCGGACCGTGGAGGTGAACGGGACGCGCGTGCGGCTCCTCACCGTCCCGGTCGCACACGACGGGGCCGTCGCCGGGTACGTCCAGTCGGGATACGTCCTGACCCTTCGAGACCGGCAGGTCCAGACGATCGTCCTGACCGTCGCCATCGTCGGCCTGCTGGGCCTCCTCGGCGCCGCCGTGGTCACGGTCCTCGTCGTGGGACGTGCGCTCGTCCCGATCCGGGCGGCGTTCGAGACCGAGCGCCGGTTCGTCGCCGACGCGTCGCACGAGATCCGCACGCCCGCGGCGATCATCCGGGCCTCGGCGGAGGTGCTCGACCGGGAGGGCCTGGTGACCGACGACGGACGTCCGCTCGTCGCCGACATGGTGGCCGAGGCGGACCGGCTGGGCCGCCTGGTGGACGACCTGCTGGCCCTCGACGCCTCGGACCGCGGCACGCTCGTGCTGGACCGCCGGCCGACCGACCTGCGGGCACTCGCCGCCGAGACCGTCGAGCGGGCCCGCCCGCTCGCGGACGAACGCGGCGTGGGGCTGGACGGCCCGGGTGCCGGGCCTCCCCTGGTGGCCGACGTGGATCCCGACCGGCTGATCCAGGTCCTGCTCGTGCTCGTGGACAACGCCACGCGCCACTCGCCGGTCGGGATGCCCGTGACCGTGGACGTCGTGCCCTCTGCAGACGTGGTGGAGGTCCGCGTCGACGACCACGGCCCGGGCGTCCCGGCGGATGCGCGCGAGGCGATCTTCGAGCCGTTCGCGCGGCTCCCCGGCGAGCGTCGCGGGCGGAGCGCGGGGAGCGGGCTCGGCCTCGCGATCGCTCGCCGGATCGTGGAGCTGCACGGCGGGTCGATCCGCGTCACCGACGCGCCCGGTGGCGGGGCGCGGTTCGTGGTCGCCGTCCCGCTCACGCGCACGCACGCGAGCTGAGCCCGGGACCCGGGACCCGCGGCCGCTCGAGCGGGCCGTGGCGGGCCGGGATCGCGCGCCGCGCGCCGGTCCGGGCCTCTCCCGTCAGCTGCGGTCGGGCAGCAGCGCCTCGCGGACCACAGCCGCATCGATGCCGCTGCGGTCCCCGGCCTCCGCGTCGCGGGAGCGCGCCCCGGCCGACGTGGGCTCGCCGCGTCCGCTGCCGGGGGCCTCGGCTGCCCAGACGTCGTGGTACCGGCGCTCGAGGAGGAACCGCGACCGGTCGCCGCGGAGGAGCGAGTTGCTCATCTCCACGGGGACGCCCGCGGAGTCGAACGCGACGCGGCGAAGCAGGAGCGCGGGCGCGTGGCGCGGCACGCCGAGCAGGTGCGCCTCGCGCGGCGTCGTCACCACCGGCTCGAACGACTCGAGCGCGCTCTCGAGCTCGCAGCCGTAGTCCTCGCGGAGGATGTCGTAGAGCGAGCGGCCCGCGAAGTCGTGGGCCTCCAGCCGCGGGAATCGCGCCAGCGGGAGCCAGGTCGAGTCCACCATCAGCGGCTCCGATTCCACGAGGCGCAGGCGGTCCAGGCGCAGGAGCGGGTCGCCCGGCAGGCAGCCGAGGTCCTGGGCCAGCTGACGGCTGGCGTCCTCGATCTCGACCGCGAGCACCCGCGTGGCCAGCTGCATCCCGCGTGCGCGGAGAGCGGCGGCGACGGTGAAGAAGCCCGAGATCTCGGCAGCGACGGGCGGACGGGTGACGAACGTGCCCCTGCCCTGGTGGCGGGTGATGAGCCCGCGCTGCTCGAGCTCGGCGAGCGCCTGGCGGAGCGTCGCGCGGCTGATGTCCAGGACACGGCACAGCTCGCGCTCGGGCGGGAGCCGCGTGCCGGGGGCCCACTCACCGGACCGGATGCGCGCCTCCGCCCTGCTCGCGACGATCGAATGAAGCGGTTCCTTGCCCACCCGTGCGGGTATCCTCCTGCCTGGGAGCCTGCCTCCGGAGTGTACGGCAGGAATCGAGCATAGGTCTGAACCAATCGGCGCGATGACGGACGGTCGCGCGGTGCATCCCCGGCGGGAGGAGTGCGATGGCACGGACCAGTGATGGCGGGGGAGGTTCGATGCCGGCACCTGCCGACGGCGTCGCGCGCGCGGCCGGCGATCCCTCCCGCCGCACGGTCCCCGGGAGCCCGTCCGGCGCCGTCGACCGGTCCGCCGTCGATCCCGATCGGATGCGGGCGCGACTCGCCGCCATCGAGCCGACCGCCGTCGCCGACCCGGGGGCGGTGGTGGTCGTCCGGGCGCCGGGCCGGGTCAACCTGATCGGCGAGCACACCGACTACAACGACGGGCTGGTGCTCCCGGCGGCGATCGACCTGGAGATCCGCATCTCCCTGGTGCCCACGCGGGACAGGCGGGTGGAGATCGTCCTCGACGCGACCGGTGAGCGGGCGGGATTCGACCTGGACGCGGTGATCGCCGCGGGACCGGCACGGCGCGGCGGCTTCGTGGACTACGTCGCCGGGACGGCCTGGGCGATGCACGAAGCCGGCATGCCGCTCCGCGGCTTCCGCGGGATCCTCGCGAGCACGCTCCCGCAGGGCTCGGGCCTCTCGTCCTCGGCGGCGCTCGAGCTGGCATCGGCGTGGGCACTCTCGCCGGCGACCGACCCGGCGGTCGACGCGCTCACCCTCGCCCGGATCTGCCAGCGCGCGGAGAACGCCTACGTCGGCGTGGCGTGCGGCCTCATGGACCAGTTCGCCTCCTCCTGCGGCCGTGCCGACGGGGCGGTCCTGCTCGACTGCCGGTCGCTGGAGCACCGTGCCGTGCCGCTCCCGCTCGCCGAGCACGCGCTGGTCGTCTGCCACACCGGCTCGGAGCGCAAGCTCCAGGCCAGCGAGTACAACGCCCGGCGTGCCCAGTGCGAGCGCGCCGTCGCCGTCCTCGCCGAGCGCGGCCTGCCCGTCCGGGCGCTGCGCGACGTCACGCCCGCGATGCTCGACGGCCTGCGCGGGGTCCTCGACGACGAGACGTTCCGGCGATGTGCGCATGTCGTCGGCGAGGATGCCCGCGTCCTCGCCACGATCGACGCGCTGGGGCGCGGGGACCTGCTGGCGGTCGGGCGGCTCTTCGCCGAGAGTCACGCGTCGCTGCGCGATCTCTATGAGGTGAGCTCGCCCGAGCTCGACGCGCTCGTCGCGATCGCCGAGGGCGTCCCCGGGGTCGTCGCGGCCCGCATGACCGGGGCAGGGTTCGGCGGGTGCACCGTCAACCTGGTCCGGCGGGACGCCGTGGACGCGCTGGCCCGGGCGGTGCACTCGGAGTACCCCGCCCGCACCGGCCTCACTCCCCGGGTCCTGGCCGTGGACCCGGCGGCCGGCGCCGGGATCGCCGCCCCGACCGACCCGACGGCGTGACCGAAGGCCCTGCACCCGGGCGCCGCCGCCGCGCAGACTGGTCGGGCTCATCTCCACTCGCTTCGATGGCCGGCTCCGCCGGCAGGAGGGTCGATCGATGAAGGCACGCACCGCCTTCGCCCTCTCACTCGGGCTCTCCATCGCGGCCACGACCGCGGCGGTCTACTACACCCGCAGGCTGCGGCCCCTCTTCGTGCGCTGGGGCGCCACGGACGAGGAGATCGCCGCGCCGATGCCGGGCGACGACACGGTCACCGACCCCAGCTGGCAGGTCACGTACGGCACCACGATCGCGGCGCAGCCGGCCGACGTGTGGCCGTGGCTGGTCCAGATGGGCGTCGGGCGCGCCGGCTTCTACAGCTACGACATGATCGAGAAGCGGCTCGGGCTCGACGTCCACTCGGTCGAGCTGATCGTCCCGGAGCTCCAGGGGCTGGCGGTGGGCGACTCGATGCCGTTCGGCGCCTTCGACCTGCCGGTGGTCGCGCTCGAGCCGGAGAAGCTCCTCCTGCTCGAGACGGCCGACGACAAGGGGGCTGGCTCGTTCTGCTTCGAGCTGCTCCCCGCGGACGAGGGCACGCGCCTCGTCTTCCGCGGCCGTGCGCGCTTCGCGGAGTGGGACGTGGAGTCGGCGTCCCGATCCGCGTCGGGACTGCGCCAGCTTCCCCTCATCCTCGGCTTCGAGCCGGGGAGCTTCGTCATGTTCCGCCGGATGCTGCTGGGCCTCAAGGAGCGCGCGGAGCGGACCGCGCGAGAGGGCCGCGATGCGATGACGGCCCCCGAGGGGTGGTGGGCCGAGCGCGTGATGGCGATGGACCAGCAGCTCGCCGAGCGCGAGGCCATGCTCGACGAGGGTGAGGCCGACGCTGAGGCCGCGATCGAGGCCGAGGTGGAGGCGAAGAAGGAGGCCGTCCTCGCGAGCGTCCGCTCGCAGGTGGCCGACGCGAAGGCCCGCGCCGAGAAGGTCCGCAAGGGGATCCGCGCGGAGGCGTCGAAGGCCGGGGCTGCCGCCCCGGGCGAGGCCGCCGCGGACGACGGCCCGGGGCCGGTCCACGTGGCGGAGCCACCCGAGCCGGCGCCGGCCGACCCGGAGTCCTGATCCGGGGCGGACGCCGCCGGCGGCGCACCGCGCGCGGCCACGCGCGGGGGCCACGCGGCCACGCGCGGGGGCCACGCAACCACGCGCCGGGGGCCACGCGGCCACGCGCCGGGGGCCACGCGGCCACACGCGGAGCCCAGGCGGCCACGTTCACGTGGGGCGACCGTGTGGCCCCCGTGGGGCGAGACTCGATGGGCCCAGCTCGGCCACCCGAAGCGTGCGGTTCACATGAGGCGGGCAGATGGCCGGCCTCGAGGATGCCGTCGACCGAGGAACCGGCCCGAAAGGTGGGCGGCCGGTCACTCCACGTGAAGATGGCCGCCCACCTGATCGCCGCCCGCCTGATCGCCGCCCGCTCCGGCTGCCCGCCCGCCTGATCGCCGCCCGCTCCGGCTGCCCGCCCGCCTGATCGCCGCCCGCTCCGGCTGCCCGGTCGGGGTCTCGGCCCGACCACGGGACCCGCCCCGCTACGACGCCTCGCCGGCCGTCGCCCGGAGCAGGTGCGCGCCCGCGGGGCCGGCCGGGCCGGGCGCCGCGAGCGGCAGCGCGGGCCACGGCCGCGGGTCCGGGTCGGGCTCCCACTCGCCGGTCGCCGGGCTGATGCGGTAGGTCCAGCCGGGGCCGTCGGCGGCGATCGAGCCCAGCGCGTCGGCCACCGCGTCGATGTCCGCGTCGGTCGTCGTCAGGCCGAAGCTCATCCGCACGGCCCCCGGCAGGGCGGGGGACTCGCCTGCGCGCAGGGCCTCCCGGATGGTCGCCGCGGAACCCTCGTCCACGCGGAGCAGGTGGAGCATGAGGGGGTGGGCGCAGAAGCAGCCGTGTCGGACCCCGATCGCGTGCTCCGCGCTGAGGATCGCGGCGACCTCGCCGTGGTCGTACCCGTCCACGGCGAACGTCACCAGGCCGATGTGCGGCTGGTCCAGGCCCCAGGTCAGGTGGACCCGCACGCCCGGGATCGCGGACAGGCGACGGACCGCATGCGCGTGCATCGCCAGCTCCTCGGCGGCGATCGCCTCCATCCCGATCGCGGCGAGCGTCTCGCATGCGATCCCCATCGCCACCGCACCGAGGACGTTCGGCGAGCCGGCCTCCTGGCGGTCGGGGAGGGGGGCCCACATGACGTCGTCGAGGGTGACGAAGCGGACCGCCCCGCCGCCCCAGAGGAACGGCTCCGTCTCCTCCAGCCAGTCGTGGCGACCGACCAGCGCGCCGGCGCCGTAGGGCGCGTACAGCTTGTGGCCGGACATCGCGAGGTAGTCGATCCCGTCGCGGGCCATGTCCACCGGGAGGTGGGGCGCCAGCTGGGCGGCGTCGACCATGAACCGGGCTCCGTGGGCGTGGGCCGTCTCGCTGATCCGGGAGAGCGGCCAGATCTCGCCGGTCACGTTCGACGCGCCCGTCGTGGAGACGAGGATGGGCCCCGAGCCCGCCCGCTCCGACCCGTCGGGCGCGGTCCCGCCGGCCCGCTCCTCCCGCAGCGCGGCGTCCAGCTGCGCCACGAGGTCGTCCGGAGAAGCGGGGACGGGCAGGTACCGGACCCTGCCGTGGTGCGTCCCGTGGCGCCACGGGAGCATGTTCGCGTGGTGCTCGACGGCGAACACGAGGACCGTCGTCCGCTCCGGCAGGGCGCTCGCGAGCAGGTTGATCGCGTCGGTCGTGTTGCGCGTGACGACCACCGCGTCGTCGGGCCGCCCGCCCACGAAGGCGCGGATCGCCTCGCGCGCCCGCTCGTACAGCTCGGTCGAGACGCGGCTCTTGAAGCCCGCGCCGCGATGGACGCTCGCGTACCAGGGGAGGACCTGGGCCACGCCGTCCGCCACGGCCACCAGCGCCGGAGCGCTGGCCGCGACGTCGAGGTTCACGTACCGGCGCGTCCCGCCCTGCACGATCGGGACGGCGACGTCGGCACCCACGACCGCCCGCAGCGACGCATCCGCCCCAGCCGCCATCCCGCACCTCCCCGGCACTGCCGCCGCACCGCGCGGCAGCGCGCCTGCATCGCCCGCACGGCCGTCCGCCGGCGCGCGTCTCCCCTCGCGGCGCAGCCTAGCCGACCCGGGGTACGCTGTGGCCGCCGTTCGCTCCCCGCACCACGGAGGCCCGATGTCGTCGGTCGATGCCCGAGCCCTCGCCGAGACGTTCGGCGGCGCGGACCCGTCCCGCCCGCTCGAGCCCGACCTGCTCCCGGCCGTGCCCGCCCTTCCGGCAGGCGCCGACCCGTCCGAGGCGGACGCCGTCCTCGCCGACGGCGCCGACCAGGGTCCGCGGATCCTCGCGCTCCTCCACGAGCACCTGGGGACGCAGCCCGAGTGGACGGTCGAGGAGGGCCGCGGGTTCACCTGGTGGCCCGATCGTCTCGCCATGCGGGTGCGGATCGGAGAGCCGGTCCTCCTCCACGGCCTCTCCGCCGTCCGCGTCGCCACTACGATGCCGCTGCTCCGCGATGTCCCGGCCACGGCGGAGACGGCGGCGCGGGTCGCCGCACACAACGCGTCGGCCGCCCTCGACGGTCTCGTCTGGGACCCGGACGCCCGCACGGTCACGCTCGCGACCGACATCTGGTGCCACGCCGGCGACGCGTGGCTGGACCCGCTCGCCTACTCGTCGAGCGGCCTCCAGGCCGCGATCGGGCCGTCGAGCGTGGAGGCCCTGCACGCCGAGCTGGGAGGCGCGATCGCGGAGAGCGACCATCCGACATCCGGCCGGCGCACCGAGCCGGACGAGCTCGTCGACTCCGGCGCGGCGTTCGCCGCCGCGGGCGACCGCTCCACGCCGTTCACGGAGGGCGACCTCAAGACGCTCGTCCGCAGCCCGCTCGAGCTGCTGCCGTTCGCGGTGCACGGCCCGGACGCGGTGACCGCGGAGGTCCCGGCGCGCACGGCCGACGGACTGTGGGCCGGCAGTCCCATGCGGGACCGGACCCGGGCCCTCGTGGACGCCGCGCGACGCGACCGGACGGACCCGGCCCGTGCGCACGAGGCCGCTTGGCTGGAGGCCGTGATGGGCTCCGGGCCCAGAGACGGCGCCGGGGCCGGGGCCGCGGGCGCCGGCGCCGACCTCGACCGGGCCGCGGGCGTCGCGGGGCGGTCGGACCGTCCGGGCACCGCGCTCCTGCGCATCTCGTTCGGCGACCGGCACCCGGACTTCGGGGCCGGGCTCGCGATGCGCCTGCGCCTGCCGCTGCGCGCGCGTTCGGCCGCGGACGCGGCTGCTCTCGCCTCTCGCCTGAACCGTCGCGAGCTGACGGACGTGAAGCTCGCCCCGTTCGTCGGGGCGTGGACCGCCGACGGCGACGCGCCGGTCTTCGTCGCCCACTTCCCCGTGCCGCTCGCCCGCGGCCTCGGCTCGGACGACCGGCTCGCCATCCTCTCGACCTTCGCCGCGTGGCTCCGGGAGCGGGCGGCGTGGGCCACTCCCGTCGCGCTCGACGGGCCGGAGGGAGCGTCATGACCGATCCGCACGAGGCCGAACGCGCCCGGATCGCCGCCGAGCGGGCCCGCCTCCGCCACGAGTCCGAGGTGGAGGAGGCGCTCGAGGAAGCAGCAGCCGACGAGGCCGCCGGCCCGCGCCCCCGTCGGACCTTCCGCTACCCGACCGACCATCTCCTCGCGGTGCTGGACGACCCGGCGGAGGGTGCCGCCGTCGTCGCCGCGATCGTCGGGCTGGGCGTGGCTCCCGGCGATGCCGAGGCCCTGTCCGGCGACGGCGCCGACGACCGGCTGGACCTCCTCGCGAAGGACAGCGTGGTCCAGCGGGCGATGACCGCGGTCCGCTTCATGACGATGGACCAGGCCCCGGACTTCGCCCTCTACCTCGCAGCGCTCCGCGACGGTCGCGCGGTGGTCGCGGTGCACGCGCCGGACGCGACGCTCAGGGGCCGTGTCGTCGAGGTCCTCAGGGCGCGCGGCGCGCACTTCCTCAACTTCTACGGTCGCGTCGCGACGGAGGAGATCACGCGCTGGCGCGGGGACGAGCTCCCGCTGCCGGGCTGGCTGCGCCGGTAGCACGCCCTCGCGCCTGACCGGGTGTCGCGGAGCGACGCCCGGGCCGGTCAGACGCGGAACGCCCGCCGGATGCCCGGGGTGAGCATGTAGACGACGAGGATCACCGGCACGATCGATGCGGCCACCGCCATCGCCCATGTCGGCCCGCCGAGCAGGGCCCCGACGACGCTCCCCGCCACGTGGAGCACCGAGATGCCGAGTGTGAGCCAGTACGCCCACCGGTGCATGTCCCACAGGCCGAACGCGACGAGGAAGTAGACGACCCCGAGCGCGAGCGCGGCGAACGCGAGCGTCTGGCCGAGCGGCCCAGTGTCGAGCCCTTGATCCACGATCGTCGCCGAGGCGGACGACGGGAAGAGCGTCAGCGCCTCGAAGAAGGCCATGACGCTCCAGACGAGCGCGAGCGT
The DNA here is from genome assembly GCA_029778235.1 of Chloroflexota bacterium. Classification (GTDB taxonomy): domain Bacteria; phylum Chloroflexota; class Limnocylindria; order Limnocylindrales; family CSP1-4; genus CAIYQJ01. The sequence continues at coordinate 14,294 of JAKOQS010000044.1, forward strand.
CGAGATGAGACTGACCCCGATGGGTCGGCCCTGGACCGACCGCTGCTCCTGTGTCACGCACGTCCTCCGACCCGACCGGGCGCCGCTACCCGGCTGCATCGACGAGAGCGTCGCACGCCGCGGCGCCGGCCGCAAACCGGACGGGGAGGTCAGGGCAGGCGCACCTCCGCCCGTGCGCGCGCCGGCCATCGCTTCGCGTCGCCGGTCCAGGAGGTGGTCACGCGGTACAGACCGGCCTCGAGCGTGGTCAGGCCCTGCGTGAAGCCGCCGGACGCGTCCGTCGTCACGGTGCCCAGCGGGATGGGCGCCGGTGCGATCGCCAGGATGTCGCGGCGCACCTCGTCCGTCCCCAGGAAGATCGGAGCCGCGTAGGCGGCGCCGGCCGATGCGTCCGGGACGCGGACCGCGATCCACGCCCGGTACGTCGCGCCGGGCGTCACGGGGAACTCCGCCGAGTTGATGCCGAGGGAGCGATCGGCCGGCGTGACGATGCGCAGCATCCGGCCGGCTCCCCGGTCGCTCTCGGGCGTCGTCGCGACGCCGTCGCCCCACCACCCCCACCGGTCGAGGCCCTGGGCGAAGGACGGGTCGGTGACCAGGTTCGGCCCGCCTGCACCCGTGACGTACCCGACCTCGTAGACGGTCAGGTCGGCATCGGCCGGCCCTGCTCCCTCCTGGTTCACGCGGATCCCCATCACGGCACGGGTCGCCCCCGCGGGCACCTGCCCCGCGATCTCAAGGACCTGGTACGCACCGTCGAGCGGGGTCGCGGAGACCGCGACGCGTGCGCCCGCGACCGGTGCGCCCCCGAGCGTCCGGAGCCGCCCCATCGCCCGCGGCCCCTCCGCGCCCATCGCCGCCGCGACCTCCATCGCGGTCCGTGCCCGCGTGTACGCCTCGATGAGGCCGGTGAACGTGTGCGCGCCGGTCTCCGGCAGGACGCGGTCGGGCTTGTCCGTCCAGGACTGGAAGACCGCGTCGTCCGGCGGCCCGTCGCCGTCGAGCTCGTGCGTCTCCACGTGCACCCCCGCCGCGCCCAGCCAGGCGGCATCGGTCGGCTCCGCGGTCCCGTTGTAGATCATCCCGAAGCGCGTCCCGCCCGAGCGGGCGGATTCCTGCAGGCGGAGGGCCTCGGACGGCCAGCTCGTTCGACCCCAGTCGAGGTCCAGGTGGAAGAAGGGGAGCGGGGCTCCGGTCGCGTCGCGGACGGCACCGAGCCACTCCGCGTACCGCTCGGCCGTCGCCGCTCCTGCGAGCGGCTCGATGTCGCCGACGACGACCGAGGGGCGCGCAGCGTGGACCTCGCGCACGAAGCGTGCGACCTCCGCGGCGACCTTCTCGACCGACCAGCGGCAGGCATCGGGCCCGTCGTAGAGGCTCGCGAAGAAGTACGGCTCGTCCATCGCGACGTATCGGACCCGGCCGCCCGCCGCCTCGATGCGCCGGATCTGGCGCAGCGTCTCCGCCGAACCGCCCGCGAACCCCTCGACACCCTCGCCGCACGCGCCCGCGACGAGCGGGCCCTCCTCGATCGCGATCTCGATCCCTCGGGCCTCCAGCGCGGCCACGACCCGGCGGAGGTCGGCGTCCGTCGCCGTCCCGCCGAGCCATTCCCCGTAGAGCTTGAAGACATGGGTGCGGCCGGCGGTCGCCTTCCACGGCGCGTTCGCCGCGAAGAGCGCGGCGAAGTCCGTGGATCCCACGTACATCCGGCCCAGGCGCTGCGGCATCGGCGGGAGCGGCGCGAACCAGATCCGCGGTGTCACGGCTGTCGACTTCGCCAGGGTCGCGCATGCGGTCCGGCCGGCGCCGGTCACGGTGAGCGACGCGCGGCCGATGCCGGCCGTGGCGGTGCGCACAGCGGCGGCCTGGGCGGCCGACAGCGGTCGGACCGTCTTCAGCGCACCCGCCCCTGTCGCCCTCGCGGTGCCGAGCGACGCGATCACCTGCCCCGGGCTGGGGCAGGCGCCACGCCGCACGGTCAGTGTGTACGTGGCGGACGCGCGGAGGCTGGCGAGCGCGACGGCGGCCGTGCCCGCGCCGGTATCGAGGACGCGGACGGTCGCCGAGCCCCTGCCGGACGCGCCGGTGAACGCGGCGGCCCAGGCCGACTCGACGCGCGGGGATACGGCTGCGGCCGGGCTGTCGGAGGCCGACGCACCCTGCACGGTCGCGAGCGGGCCCACGAGGATCGCGGCCACCAGGGTGGCCACGACCGTCCGCGCGGCCCATCGTCGAGTGCGCCGCGCCATGCCACGATGCCATCGCCCGCCGCCCATCGGTCCACCTCCTCGGACCCCAGGGCGACAGGGTACCAGCGACCGCCAGGCACCCCGCCCGTGGTACCCTCGCCGGTGCCTCGCGACGGGCGGGAGTAGCTCAGTCGGTAGAGCGTCAGCCTTCCAAGCTGAATGTCGCGGGTTCGAGACCCGTCTCCCGCTCCATCCTCCTGGCCTCGCGCCCGGGCGACCCGGATCCCGTGGGAGGCACGTCGGCATCGGCCGCGAAGGTGTCCCTCACTCCCATCGGAAGAACCGCGCCGACACCAGACCGCACCCGACGAGGACGGCGGTCAGCACCGTCACCTCGAGCCACAGGGCGGACCATGGCTCGCCGACCCACAGCCCCCGCATGAGCTTGACCACGTACGTCAGGGGCAGGAAGGCGGCGATCTGCTGGACGCTCGAGGGGAGCAGCTCGAGCGGGATGGTCGCTCCGCAGAGGAACATCATCGGGTAGGCGATCACCATCCCGACCGTCTGGGCGACCCGCGCCGACGGGGCGAAGCTCGCGATCACGAACCCGATCGCGAGGAAGGACAGCGTGCAGAGGGTGAAGCCGACCAGCACGCTCAGGATGTCGCCCTCGAACCGCACGTCGTACGCCAGCTTCGCGACGACGACGAGCAGCACCATGCCCGCGAGTGCCATGACCCAGTAGGAGGTCACGTCGGCGACGATGTAGGTCAGCGGGCGCAGCGGAGTGACCCGGTAGCGGCGCAGGATCCCGAGCTCGCGGTTGACCGACGTCTGGATCGGAAGGCCGATGAGGCCGACCGTCACGATGATGATCCCCAGGTAAGCGGGGACGGTGACGTCCATGGACCCCCGCCCGCCCAGGACCTCGCTCGGCTCGTTGCCGTAGATGAGCCCGAAGAGCACGAGCATGAGCGGTGCGAAGAACATCGTGAAGAACGTCGCGATGGGCTCGCGCACGTACAGCTTGGCCTGCGTCCAGGTGAAGAGGGACAGCCCACGGACCGACATGGCCATCGCGCCTCAGTCCCGCATCTCGCGTCCGGTCATGGCGAGGAAGACGTCCTCGAGGCTCGGCTGCTCCGTTCGCAGATCGTGGAACGACACGTGCGCTTCCTGGAGAGCGTCCAGGATCGGCGCCAGGACCCGATCCGACTGTCCGTACACCACCACGCGCCCGCCCGACGGCTCGACGCGCTCCACCCCGGGGATCGCCCGCAGCGCCCCGAGCACATCGACCGCCCTCCCGTCCGCATCGAAGGCGATCCGCTGCTCCGCCCCGAGAGCGCGTACGAGCGCCGCCGGGGCGTCGAGAGCGACGATCCGCCCGGCGTCGACGATCATGACGCGGTCGCAGAGCCGCTCGGCCTCCTCCATGTAGTGGGTCGTCAGGAAGACCGTCTTCCCCTTCGCGCGAACGTCGCGCACGAGGTCCCAGGTCGCGTGGCGCGCCTGGGGATCCAGCCCGCTGGTCAGCTCATCGAAGAAGACCAGCTGCGGATCGCCGACGAGCGCCAGCGCGATCGAGAGGCGCTGCTTCTGGCCCCCGGAAAGATCGGCGAAGGCGACCTTCCTCCTGTCGGCCAGCCCGAGCCCCTCGAGGACCGCCCCCGGGTCGAGCGGCCGCTTGTAGAACGACGCGAACAAGCGCACGGCTTCGCCGACACGCAATCTGGCCGGGAGCGCGCACTGCTGGAGCTGCGCCCCGATCAGCTCCCGGAGCGCACCTCCGTCGCGGCGGGGGTCCAGCCCGAGGACGAGAACCGTTCCGGCGTCGGGGGTGCGCAGCCCTTCGAGGCATTCGATCGTCGTCGTCTTCCCGGCACCGTTCGGCCCGACGACACCGAAGATTTCACCCTCGGCGACCTCGAACGTGATCGCGTCGACGGCACGGACGGAGCCGTACGACTTCTGGAGCGACTCGACCGTGATGACCGACCCGGTCATGCCAGGCGCCCTTCCGGGTCACCCGGCTTCCGCACCCACCGCCGCCACCTGGCGTGGCGGAGGGAGTTCGCACCGGACCGCCGTCCGCACCCCGTCGCAGTGCCCGAAGGCATCTTGTCATCCTCTCCGAGGTCAACCATGTCGCGGCGGTGACGGCTGCGCCAGAGGCGCTGGTCGTGAAAGTGACTCCCCGCGCGGGCACCCGCACGGGGACGCCATGACCGGGCCCGTCTGCGCTCGTGGCGTCCCTTCAGGGCATCGGCCCGAGCGCGGTCCCGTCGATGAGGTGCGACACGGTCCCCGCCAGTGACGGCTCCGCGTCGGCGACCTCGATCGCCAGCTCCCGGAGCGATCGCGCCGGGTCGGGGCCCAGGTCGACCGGCTCGAACGTCGCGCTCGCGACCGTCCCGTCCCCCAGGTCGATCGCCGTGAGGTGGCGTGCGAGCGGCGCGAGGACGTCCTTCATGAGGTGGTAGAGCGCGCGGACGTGGAAGCCCTTGTCCTCGATCGGCCGGTACAGGTCGTCGAGCACGTGGAAGAGGGCGCGGTACGACGCGTTGGCGAGGACGGCGATCCGGCGCACGTCGGCGGGGTAGTCGGCGGCGCGCGGGTCCGTCCGGACCGGGAGGACCTCGCCGACCGGGACCGTCCCGTCCGCGATCCGCCGGAGCTTGGCGTAGTGCGTCAGTTCCTGGTGCGCTGGGTCGGCCCATCGGTGCTCGCCGAGGCCCTCGCCCTGGTGGACGATGATCTCGATCGCCTCGCGCGCGGTCGCAAGGTCCGTCACCGTCACGAGGACGCCGCTGTCCTCCGCGTCGAGGTCGACCGGCCGGTAGAAGGGACCGCCGGAGAGCTGATGCCCCTCGCTCCCCGGGACGAACAGGGGGCCGTCAGCCGCGAGCCGCTCGAAGGCGGCCTCGATCGCGCCGTAGAACCGGCCGAGCGAGTGGTAGCGGTCGTCCTCGGGCGGCGCGCCGTGCGGGCCGGGGCGCTCGATGGTCAGGAACGTGGAGCGGACCAGCTCGACGGACATCGGCGCGAGGTGGAGGGGGAGCTCGGGCTCGTGGTGCGCGAGCCGGCACGGGTACGCGGGCTGCAGGTCCGCCCGGAGGAAGTCGGGCTGCCCGCCGATCGCGGCGAGGAGGTTCGCGGCGAGGGCGAGGTGGAGCATCTCCTCGGCGACGATGCTCCGAACGAGCATCGCCGACTCCGCGCCCGGGTCCGCCACGGAGTACATGGCGTAGAGATATGGCGGGATCGTCGAGAGCTCGACCTCCATCGCGACCGCGAGATGATCGCGGAGGTCCTCGGTGGTCGTGATCATGTCGTCGGCCTCCGCTCGCCTCCGCCGCTACGCGACGGTGACGACGATGTTCCCCAGCTTCGCGCCGGTCTCGGCGTACCGGTGGGCCTCCGCCATCTGCTCGAGCGGGTAGCGCCGGTCGATCACGGCGTGCAGCCGGCCATCCTCCACCAGGCCGGCCAGGTAGACGAGGTCCTCCTTCGTCCCGCCGACCCCGGCGATCGACCATCGCTTCCGGGTCCCGCGCGAGGCGCTCCAGGCACGGGCCATCTGCATGAAGCCCGGGTTGGCCATGACCAGCCACCCGCTCTCGGCGAGACGCCGCACCATGCGATCGGACCGCGTGCCGCGGACGATGTCGAAGATGACGTCCCACGTTTCGTGGCGGGCCGTGACGTCCTCGCGGGCGTAGTCCACCACCACGTCCGCCCCGAGCCCGCGGAGCATCTCGAGCTTCCCTGCGCCGTCCACCGCGGTCACGTGCGCCCCGAGGATCTTCGCGAGCTGGACCGCGAACGTGCCGAAGCTGCCACCCGCCCCGTTGACCAGGATCCGCTGGCCGCCCCCGACGCCCGCCTTGCGCAGGAAGCCGAGGGCCTCGCCGCCGCCGTACGGGATGGCGGCAGCCTCGGCGTAGTCCACGCCCGCCGGCATCGGCGCCATCGCCCCCGTCGCGGGGTCTTCCCGCACGCAGACGTACTCGGCGTGGGCCCCCAGCCCGAGACCCGTAGTCCCGAAGACCCGGTCGCCCGGCGCGAACGACGTGACCGCGCTGCCGACCCCCTCGACGTCGCCCGCGAACTCCTGCCCGAGCACGCGTCGTCGCGGCCGGAAGACACCGAGGGCGAGCCTGAGCGGCAGCCAGATCCACGGGGCGAAGTCGAACCGCCGGATCTCGCAGTCGGCCGCGCTGACGGTGGTGGCGCGGACCCGGACGAGCACCTCGTCGTCCTTCGGGGCGGGCTTCCGCACGTCCGCGAGCCGGAGGACCTCCGGCGGCCCGTAGCGCGTGCAGACGATCGCTCTCATCGATCGACGACCTCGTCGGCGGCTGCCCTGTCGCCCGGAGCATAAGGGGCACCGGGGCGCCAGGTGCGCGTCCCGCCTCGGCAGGGCCGGACGGCCCCGGCGTGGCCGCCGCCATCGTCGGATGACG
>JAKOQS010000297.1 GCA_029778235.1 Chloroflexota bacterium
CCGATGCCGACCAGCGATCCGACCGACGAGCGCGCAGCGCCGGACGTCGTGCCGGATACGGACATCGCGCGCGGCCAGCGGATCGCGATCCTGCTCGCCACCGTCGGCCGCACACTGACGGAGCACTTCGAGGCGCGGCTCGCCTACGCCGACCTCGTGGGGAACGTCCCGGCCCTCATCCTCTGCGAGCTGGCGCTCCGCGGGCCGCTCCGACCGCGCGACCTCATGGCGTCCGCCGGGGTCAACAGCGCGGCGATGAGCAAGCAGCTCGACCACCTCGAGCGGCTCGGCCTGGTCGAGCGGACCTTCGGCGCCCTGCCGGACGACCGCCGCGCGACGATCGTGTCTCTCACGGCCGGCGGCAGCCGCGCGGCGGAGCTCATCGGCGAAGGTGTCGAGGACGCGCTCGATGAGATCGGACAGGCCCTCGACGAGGTGGGCCGGCTGATCGGCGACTGAGGGTCAGGCCGCCTCGCCCGCCTCGCCCGCCGACTTCCTGGGACACGGCCGCAGGACCCCGTACAGGAGACCACCGGCGAGCGCGCCGCCGAACGTCACGACGAAGAGCGTCGCCGACGTCTGCAGCTGCTGGCCCCAGTAGTAGGCGGTGAACGAGCCGACGTCCGTGACCCCCAGCTCTTCGAGGCGGGCCGCGCCGTCGGGCTCGTCGAGGTAGCGCTGGAAGACGCAGTCGGCGCCACCCGTGCACTCCACGGTGCCGCCGAGGCTCACGTCGCGGTAGCCCGAGTCGAAGAAGAAGAAGACGGCCTTGGTCCCGAGGAGCAGCAGGGCCAGCGTGAGCGCGGTGACCGCCCCGGCGTACGCCGCGTTGGCGAGGATCCGGCTCCAGGGTCCCGCACGGCGCTCCGACTTGGCGTTCGCGTAGTAGCCGATGAGGATCCCGGCGAACGGGCTCATGAACCAGATGACCGGCTCGATCGGGATCACGAGCAGGAAGCTCACGACGATGACGGCAGCCATCGCCATCCCCACCCACCCGGCGAAGACGGCCCCCCGGTCGATCACGCGGCTCATGCGCCGGCGGCCCCCCGGCGGCCGGAGACGGCCGGCCATGGGCGGGCCGCGGGACCCGCCCATGCCGGGCGAACGCGCGAGGCGCCGATGGCGCCGGCGCGTACCACCGTCATGCGGCGTCGGACGGGACGGCGCCGGCGAGGGCGGCGCGCCCGAGGTAGACCGAGCCCACGCCGACCTCCTCCTCGATGCGCAGGAGCCGGTTGTACTTGGCGACGCGCTCGGAGCGCGACGGGGCGCCGGTCTTGATCTGGCCGGTGCCCATCGCGACCACGAAGTCGGCGATCGTCGTGTCCTCCGTCTCACCGGAACGGTGGCTGACCATGGCTGTCCAGCCCGCGCGTCGCGCCATCTCGATCGCCGCGATCGTCTCGGTCAAGGTGCCGATCTGGTTGAGCTTGATGAGCACCGAGTTCGCGGCCTTCTCGGCGATCCCGCGCGCGATGAAGCGCGGGTTGGTGACCAGGAGGTCGTCGCCGACCAGCTGGATCCGGGAGCCGAGGCGCTCGGTCAGCAGCTTCCAGCCGTCCCAATCCTCCTCCGCGAGCCCGTCCTCCAGGCTGACGATCGGGTACTTCGCGACCCAGCTCTCCCAGAGGTCCACCATCTCGCCGCTGTCGAGCGTGCGACCCTCGCGCGCGAGCAAGTAGCGTGCCGGGACACCCTCGACCCCCGTCCCCTCCTCGAGCACCGAGGTGGCGGCGGGGTCGAGGGCCACCGCGACGTCCTCGCCGGGCCGGTACCCGGCCTTCTCGATGGCCCGGAGGATCACCTCGATGGCGGCCTCGTTCGTGGGCAGGGACGGTGCGAAGCCGCCCTCGTCGCCCTGGCCCACCGAGTAGCCCCCGTCGTGGAGGATCGACCGGAGCGCCCAGAAGATCTCGGCACCGGCCCGCAGCGCGTCGCCGAACGACGCCAGGCCGACCGGCGCGACCATGAACTCCTGGAAGTCGGTGGAGTCGGTGGCGTGCTTGCCGCCGTTGAGGATGTTGAAGAACGGGACCGGCAGGATCCGCGCGCCGACACCGCCCAGGTAGCGGTAGAGCGGCAGCTCGTGGGCCGTGGCGGCCGCGTGCGCGACCGCGAGCGAGACGCCAAGGGTGGCGTTGGCCCCCAGGCGGCCCTTGTTCGGGGTCCCGTCGAGGGCCACGAGCGCGTCGTCCACGGCCGGCTGGTCGGCCGCGTCCATCCCGACCACGGCCTCGGCGATCTCCTCGCGCACGTTCTCGACCGCCCGGAGGACGCCCTTGCCGCCGAAGCGGGTCTTGTCGCCGTCGCGCAGCTCGACGGCCTCGTTGGCGCCCGTGGACGCGCCCGAGGGCACGGCCGCACGGCCGACGGTCCCGTCGGCGAGGACGACGTCCACCTCGACGGTGGGGTTGCCGCGCGAGTCGAGGATCTCGCGTGCGTCGATGAACTCGATGGTCGTGTCCACGCTGCGTCCTTCCTGGGGCGTCGCGGCCGCCGGCATGCCGGCGGCCGCGGGGTCTCGGGCGGGTGCGTCCCGGGTCAGGCCGTCGCGGGCTCCCGGTCGGGGATCACCGCGATCCCGGGGAGCGTACGGCCTTCGAGGAATTCGAGCGATGCGCCGCCGCCGGTGCTGATGTGCGTCATCTTGGCCGCCAGGCCCTGCTGCTCGATCGCGGCGACCGAGTCGCCGCCGCCGATCACCACGGTCGCGCCGCCGTCGGCCAGGTCCGCGACGAACTTGGCGATCTGGCGCGTCCCCTCCCCGAAGACGGGGATCTCGAAGACGCCGAGCGGGCCGTTCCAGAAGATCGTCCGCGCCGGGGCGAGCGCCTCGCGGATGATGCCCAGGGTCTGCTTGCCGACATCCACGATCGACCAGGAGGCCGGGAGCTTCTCGATGCCGAGGGTCTTGTGTTCGGCGCCGCGGGTGACCTCCTTCGCGATGACCACGTCCACCGGGAGCACGATGCGGACGCCGGCCTTCTCGGCGGCGTCGAGGATCGCCTGCGCGTCCTCCACGCGGTCCGGCTCGGCGAAGCTCTTGCCCACCGAGCGGCCGGTGGCGAGCAGGAAGGTGTTGGCCATCCCGCCGCCGATGACGATCAGGTCCACCTTGTCCACGAGGTTCCGCAGCACCTTGATCTTGTCGGCGACCTTCTTGCCGCCGACGATCGCGGCGAAGGGGCGCTCCGGGTCCTCCAGGAGGCGCGAGAGCATCACGATCTCCCGCTCCATGAGCAGCCCGGCGTACGCGGGGAGGATCTCGGCCACGCCGACCGTCGAGGCGTGTGCTCGGTGGGCGGTCCCGAACGCGTCGTTGACGTAGACGTCCGCGTAGGAGGCCAGCTTCGCCGCGAACTCCGGGTCGTTCGCCTCCTCCTCGGCGTGGAAGCGCAGGTTCTCGAGCAGGAGGATCTCGCCGGGCCGGAGCCGCCGCAGGGCGTCCTCCGTCCCGATGCCCAGCGCGTCGCCCGTCACGGGGACGTTGCGGCCGAGCAGCTGCGAGAGGCGCTCGGCGACCGGCCGGAGTCGGAGGCCGTCCGAGACCTTCCCGTCGGGCCGGCCGAGGTGGCTGGCGAGGATGACGATCGCGTCCTGGTCGAGGAGCGCCTTGATCGTGGGGATCGCCGCGCGGATCCGGGAGTCGTCCACGACCTTCCCGTCCGCGAGCGGCACGTTGAAGTCGACCCGGACGAAGACGCGCTTGCCGTGCGCGTCGAGGTCGCGGATGGTCCGCTTCTCCATCGGTCCTGTCCTTCCAGGCTCGGCCCCGTCGGACGGGCGGGCGCGCTGCGCGCTCCCGCCCGTCCGGGCCGGCGCGTCGCTAGAGCTTCGCCGCCACCATCCTGGCGAGGTCGGCCGTGCGGCAGCTGTAGCCCCACTCGTTGTCGTACCAGGCGATGACCTTGACGAAGCGGCCGCCGGTCGCGTCGCCGACGACCATCGTGCTGAGCAGGTCGATGATGGACGACCGCGGGTCGCCGCGGAAGTCCGACGAGACGAGCGGCTCGTCGGATGCGCCGAGGATCCCGGCGAGCCGGCCTTCGCGGGCAGCCTCGCGGTACTTCTCGTTGATCTCCTCGACGCTCGTCGCCTTCTCGACCTCGCAGGTGAAGTCCACCACGCTGACCGTGGGCGTCGGGACGCGGAGGCTGAAGCCGTCCACCTTCCCCTTGAGGTCCGGGATCACGAGCGAGAGCGCGCGGGCCGCACCGGTCGTGGTCGGGATGATGTTCAGGCCGGCGGCGCGGGCGCGGCGCGGGTCCTTGTGCGCGACGTCGAGGATCCGCTGGTCGTTGGTGTAGCTGTGGATCGTGTTCATCATGCCGCGCACGATCGTGAACTCGTCGTGCAGGACCTTCGCGGCCGGGGCGAGGCAGTTCGTCGTGCAGCTGGCGTTGCTGATGACGTGGTGGCGCGCCGGGTCGTACATCTCGTCGTTGACGCCGAGGACGATCGTGACGTCCTCCTTCTTCGCCGGGGCGCTGATGATCACCTTCTTCGCCCCGGCGTCGATGTGCGCCCTGGCCTTCTCGGCATCGGTGAAGCGCCCGGTGGACTCGACGACGACATCGACGCCGAGGTCCTTCCAGGGGAGCGCCTCGGGCGCCGCGACCTGGAGCACCTTCACGACCTTGCCGTCGATGACCAGCGCGTCGTCCGTGTGGGTGACGGTCCCGGGGTAGGCGCCGTAGGTGGAGTCGTGCTTGAACAGAAGCGCGTTCGTCGCCGTGTCCACGATGTCGTTCACGGCGACCACCTCGAGCTCCGGAGCGCGCTCGATGATGGCCTTGAGCGTCTGTCGGCCGATCCGGCCGAACCCGTTGATCCCGACCCGGGTCGTCATCCTGTCCGATCCTCCTGGGTGGTCACGCTGCATCGATCCAAGGCATGGGGCTGCGGGGCGCGGGGGCGTCGTCCCGCTCGCGACCGGGCCCGGCGATGAGTGAGTGCGCGGCGCTGCGTGGGTGGACCCGGCCGCGCGTATCGTAGCAAATTGGTCCGTACCTCTTTGAGGGTGCAGCGTCCCTCGTGCGGGGGCCGGATGGCATGCCGGGGACGAGACGAGGCCCCCGCCGTCGCCGGCGGGGGCCTCGTCTCGTTCGTCAGGACCGGTCGGTCAGCCGCCGATCTTGTACAGCTTCGTGCCGCAGACCGGGCAGGTGCCGGTGAGCGCCGGCTTCCCGTTCTTCATGGTCACGTTCTGGGGGTTCTTGACCTCGCGCTTGGCCGTGCACTTCACGCAATAGGCCTCAGCCATCGACCGGTCCTCCCTTCGATGCGCGTCGTCGGCGCGGGGACGGCGCCCCCGGCTCCGCTACGAGCATGCTACTGCCAGAGCGAGGGGCGCCACAGGCCCGCCGCAGCTTCATCGCGCTGGCGGTCCATCTCGGCGATGACCGCGAGCGCCTCGAGCCCGATGTCGATCGTCCGCGCCTCGGTCATGAGCCTCGCGGCCGCGTCGGCGAACTCGCCGCGCGCCCGCTGGGCGAAGACCCCGCAGACCGCGCCCGCCCGGCATCCGGCGAGGCCGGCGAGCACGAGGACGGCGGACGCTTCCATCTCGAAGTTCAGGACACCCTGCCGCCGCATCTCGTCGGCGAGATCCGGGTAGCGGATCGGCAGCTGGGGGATCGGCCGCCCCTGGGCCCCGAAGAACCCGGGCGCCGTCGCGGTGATCCCGACGTGCGCGGGCAGCTGGAGCCGGTGCGCGGCCTCGACCAGCGCGAGGACGACCTGCGGGTCGGCGACCGCCGGGAAGCCCTCGTGGACGTACCAGCTGGTCGTCGTCTCGAGGCGGACCGCACCCGTCGTGATGATCAGGTCGCCGATCTCGATCTCCGGGCGGAGCGCCCCGGACGAGCCGATCCGCAGGAAGGTGGGCCGCGGGACGAGCGCGAGGATCTCCGCGAGGACGATCTCGACGTTGTCCGTCCCGATGCCGGTCGCGACGGCGGAGACGCGGAGCCCGCGGTGGATGCCGGTGACGCTCACGAACTCCCGGTGCCGCCGCTCGATCTCGACCGAGTCCATGCGGTCGGCGATCCGGGCGATCCGCTCCGGGTCCCCGGGCAGGAGGATGTAGTCGGCGAGCTCCCCGGGGCCGAGGTCGATGTGGTACTGGCGCTCGTCCGACGGGAGCGCGACGCGGGGATCCGCGTTCGGCACACCGCCTCCTCATCTCGGCCGCGCCTGCTCGGCGCGGGTCGGCGGCGAGGATAGGCCCGCTGCGATGCGAGCGTCAAGGCGCGCCCCGATCGGCGTCGAGCGTGACGGCTCCCACGGGAGGCCGGTTCGAGCTGCATCGGGGCGCTGCTCCGGCCGCCCTGGCCCCGGCGAGGGGGCCGCGAGCGCCGCGAGGCGCCGCGTGACCGCGGCACGCGACCGGCCCCCAGGCGAGCGGCGCCGGAGGGCGACCGCGGCCCCGGTCGCCCCCGCCACGAGTGCCGCGAGGGCGGCGACGGGCAGGAGCGGCGGCACGTCGCCAGACTCGTCGGACGTGCCCGCGAGGTCGGGGCCGGGCGCGCGGTCGCCGACGGTCCCGGCGGCATCCGCGTCGGGGAGGGTCGCGGCGGCGTCAGCGCCCGCCTCCGCGGCGGCGTCCCCGTCGACGGAGTCCGAGCCGGCGGCGTCAGCGGACCCGGACCCGGCTGCGCCGCCCTGCCCCGAGGCCGATGGAGCCCCGCCGGCCCCGCTCGGCGCCTGCCCGGCCGCGGTGGGCCCTGCCAGTACGGTCATCGCGGCCGGATCGTCGACGCGCACCTCCACCCCTGCGTCCGGCACGTGCTCGGTGGTCCCGGCGGCCGCGACCGCGTCGCCGGCCCGCATCGTCGCCGCCAGCGGCGCCGCCGCGCCCGCGAGCCGGACCCGGACCATGCCTGCCGGGTCCTGGACGAGGAGCACGCCCGAGACGACCCCGCGCAGGACGCCGCCGACGCGCACACGGGCCCCCGACGCTGCCGCGACGAGGTCTCGCGCGGTCCGCAGCGGCGCGGCGTCGCCGGATGCCGCGGTCGCGCCGCCGGACCCCGCGGCGCCCGTCGCGACGCCGGCTCCCGCCACGGCCGCCGCGATGAACGCCGTCGCGGTGACCGCGGGCCCGCCGGCAGGGCCCGCGGCGCCGGCCGCCGAGACGCCGGCCCGCCCGACGACCACGTCCGTGGGTCCGCG
>JAKOQS010000298.1 GCA_029778235.1 Chloroflexota bacterium
CGGCCTGGACGGAGGCGGCGTGGATCGTCGGGAACCCGTCCTCGCTGCATCGGCCCGGCCAGCGCGCGCGGGCCGCGCTGGAGGAGGCCCGCGAGGAGCTGGCCCGCGCCGTCGGCGCGCAGCCGAGCGAGGTGATCTTCACCTCCGGGGGATCCGAGGCCGACACCATCGCGGTCCTGGGGGGCTGGGGGGCCCGCCGCGGGGAGCGGCCGCGCTGCCTCGTGAGCGCCGTCGAACACCTCGCGGTGCGGGGCGCCGTCGCGCGGGGCGCGGAGGCGATCCCCGTCGGGGCCGACGGCGTGATCGACCTGTCCGCGGCCGATCGGCTGCTCGACGACGCCGTCGGGCTGGTCAGCGTGATGGCCGTGAACAACGAGACGGGCGCCGTGCAGCCGGTCGACGAGGTGGCGCGCCTCGCGGCGCGGGCCGGCGCGTGGGCGCACAGCGACGCCGTCCAGGCCTTGGGGCACGCGCCGATCGACTTCGCCGCCTGCGGCCTGGACCTGATGAGCCTCTCCGCCCACAAGATCGGCGGGCCGGTCGGCGTCGGCGCCCTGCTGGCGCGGCGCGACGTCGTCCCGCGCGCCGTCGGCCTGGGCGGGGGCCAGGAGCGCGAGGTGCGTTCCGGCACGGTCCCGGTGGCCCTGGCGGCGGCCTTCGCGCGGGCGGCGTCGCTCGCGGTCGCGGAACTGGACTCGGAGGCGCCGCGGCTGGCCACGCTGCGGGACAGGATCGCGGGGCTGGCGGTCGCGGCGGGCGGGAGGGTGAACAGCCGACCCGACGGCGCGCCGCACATCGTCAACGTCACGTTCGACGGCGTCCGCGCCGACGACCTGCTCTTCCTCCTCGACCAGCGCGGGGTGCACGCCTCCGTCGGATCCGCGTGTCGTGCCGGCGTCCACCAGCCCAGCGACGTGCTGATGGCGATGGGGAGGACGGCTGACGAGGCGACGCAGTCGGTTCGGTTCTCGCTCGGGAGGACGAGCACGGAGGCCGACGTCGACCTCCTCGCCAGGGCGCTGCCCGAGGCGCTCGCGCGGGCCAGGGTGGCGTCCGCGTCGTCGTAGACTTGGCGGCTGTTCGAGGGAGGGCCATGCGGGTCTTGGTAGCAATGTCGGGCGGCGTCGACTCCGCCGTCGCCGCCGCGCGCCTCGTCGCGGCCGGGCACGAGGTGACGGGCGTCCATCTCGCGCTGTCGAGGAACCCCGCCTCCTATCGGTCGGGCGCGCGCGGCTGCTGCTCGCTGGAGGACTCGCACGACGCCCGCCGCGTCGCCGACAAGCTCGACATCCCCTTCTACGTCTGGGACCTCGCCGGGGAGTTCCACGAGGCGGTCGTCGAGGACTTCGTCGCGGAGTACCGGGCGGGGCGGACCCCGAATCCCTGCCTGCGGTGCAACGAGAGGATCAAGTTCGCGGCCGTGCTCGACCGCGGGATCGCGCTCGGCTTCGACGCCGTCGCCACCGGCCACTACGCCGACCTGCGCCGCCACGCTGACGGGGCCGTCACGCTGCACCGCGCCGCCGACCAGGCGAAGGACCAGTCCTACGTGCTCGGCATGCTGACCCAGCGCCAGCTCGCCCGGTGCCTGTTCCCGCTCTTCGACGTCGAGAAGCCCGTGGTCCGCGACGAGGCGCGCGCGCTGGGCTTCGGCGTGGCGAGGAAGCCCGACTCGCACGACATCTGCTTCATCGCCGACGGCGACACCCAGGGCTTCCTTGCCCGCCACCTCGACGACGCGCCGGGCGACATCGTCGATGCGTCGGGCGCCGTGCTGGGGCGGCACCGCGGGACGCACCGCTACACCGTCGGCCAGCGCAAGGGCCTCGACCTGCGGGTGCCCGCTCCTTCGGGGGAGCCCCGCTACGTGTTGAGCATCGAGCCCGCGACGCGCACCGTCGTCGTCGGCGGGCGCGACGAGCTGGCGGTGACCCGGCTGCGCGCGATTCGGGCCACCTGGACGGGTGAACCGGTCGTCGGCCCGTGGCGCGGCCAGGCGCAGTACCGGGCGCACGGAACCCCGCACGTCGCGACGATCGAGGCCGTCGACGGCGGGGTGATCGTGGCGCTGGACGAGCCCGCGTCCGGCGTCGCGCCCGGGCAGACCGTCGTCGTCTACGAGAGGGACCGCGTCGTGGGCTCGGCTGTGATCGCCGAGGCCCGCTGATGCGCGTCACCGCTGCGGGGTCGCTGCCGGGTACGGACTTCCGCGGCGCGCTGTCGGCGATGGCCGAGCTGCTGCCCGAGGTGCTGCCGCTGCCGGAACTGCCCGACCGCGGGGTCGGCTCGGACATGGTCGGCCGCGCGCTCGGGCTGATCGACGGGCTCGGCTTCGACCTGCAGCCCGCGGGCTGGCGCCTGACGCCGCACGCCGGCGCGGACCACCGCCGCGCCCGCGCCCAGTGGCGCCACGACCTCGACGACGCCGAGGAACTGCTGCAGGGCTTCGACGGCGTGCTCAAGGTCGGCGTCGCCGGCCCGTGGACGCTGGCCGCGTGTGTGGAGCGGTTCGCCGGCGACCGGCTGCTCGCCGACCACGGCGCCCGCCGCGAGCTGGCCCAGGCGCTCGCGGCCGGGGCGGAGGACCTCCGCGGGGAGCTGTCGCGCCGCGTGCCCGCGGCCACGCTGTGGCTGCAGGTCGACGAGCCGTCGCTGGTCGCCGTCCGGGCGGGCGCGATCCCGACCGCGAGCGGCTTCTCGAAGCACCGCTCGGTCGACGACGCGGCGCTCGTCGAGGCGCTGGCCCCGCTGGCCTCCGCGTTCGCGATCCGCCCCGCCGACCCCGTCGCCCCCGGCGACCAGGCCGGTCCGAGCCGGGAGGCCGGGCACTCGGTCCTGCACTGCTGCGCCCCCGGAACCTGGCTCGACCTCGCGCGTAGGGCGGGGTTCGCGTCGGTCTCGGTCGACGCCGCGATCGTCGACCGCGA
>JAKOQS010000299.1 GCA_029778235.1 Chloroflexota bacterium
GCAGGTCTTCTTCACCCGGTGAAGGGGACGCGCACGGACCGGGCGATGGGCGCGTCGGTGGGCGCCTTCGACGCCGGGCAATGGTCTGAGGCGGCTCCCGGCGGCCTCGAGCGAGCCGAAGCGGCCGGGAACCCCGCCGTCAGGGCGGGCCGCAGGGTCCGAAGGCCCGGTTGCTTTCACCAGGCGAAGACGGCTGCCGACGATCTTCACGCGGTGAAGATCCGCTGCAGAAGGGGCCCTGAGAGGGTGGAGGTCCTGCAGGCGGGGGCGGTGGAGCGGGACCCCAGCCGTCTTCCTGCGGCCCGCGGCCGGCCGGGGCGCCGGCCGCGCCAGCCGCACGGCGGCCCGGCGTGTGGACGCCGGGCCGCCGCCTGCCAGCGTCGGCCGTCCCCGGGATCGCGGGATCGAGTGGCGAGTACGGCGCCGCCGAGCGGCCCGGTGCGGCCCGCAGCTCTTGGTACCTTTCGCCGCCCCGGGCACGTTTCCGTGGTTCCACGGATGACCACCGACGTGCCCCGCCGCACCGTCCCCGCATGGCCACGTACCTCGTCGAGCGCTACGCCCCTGCGACCGCGGATCGCGGCGACGCCGTGGATCGCGTCGCGCGGCTCGCCGCCGAGGCACGCCGCGCGGGGACGCCGGTGCGCTACCTGTGGAGCGCCCGGCTCGCCACGGACGAGACCTGGCTCTGCCTGTTCGAGGCGCCCGATGCCGGGACCGTCGCCGACCTGAACCGGCGGGCGGCATTCCCGTTCGACCGCATCACCCCGGTGGACCTGGTCCGCGGCGCGAGCGGCGGGCCCGACGAGGCCCAGCAGGAGGACGACCGATGACCCGACCGAGACTCGCCCTGGCGTGCGCACCCCTGGCGCTGGCGCTGATCCTGGCCGCATGCGGCGGCTCCGGTTCAACGACCGCGCCGGGTGGAGGCGCTGACGGATCGACGGCGACGCAGGCGCCCGCGATGACGGACGCAGGGGGCGCAGCCGCCACGGACGCGGCCGGTGGCGGCGCCGACGCCACGGCCGACGCCGGCGGTGGCGCTGCCACGACGCTGCCGGCCTGTGCCGATCTCCTCCCCGACGCCGAGGCCGCCAAGGTGATCGGCCAGACGCCCAAGCCGGTGGTGGACGGGTCGTCGCCGTACAGCGTGTACTGCACGTGGGACATCGGCGACGGGTTCGGGCTGACGATCGACGCGACCGTCGATCCCAGCTCCGTGGATCTCTGGCGCGGGAAGAAGGACTCGGTGCCGACCGCGAACGGCGGCAAGGAGACGACGCCACCGAGCGGCCTGGGCGACGAGGCGTACGCGTTCGACGCCGATGCGGGCACGTATTGGATCTTCGTCCGGCGGGGCGACCGGGCCTTGTCGGTCCACTTCCCGGCCGTGCCGTCCGAGCAGACCGTGCGCGACCTCGTGGACACGCTCTTCTCCCGCCTGTAGTGTCCCGGGATCCCGGCACCGCAGAACCACCCGCACGAGGCCGCCGACCGATCATGAAGCCCACCCGAGACGCCCTCTTTCGTCCGGCCGCCCGAAGGGCGCGCCCGGCCGTCCTCCTCGCGATAGCCGTCCTCCTGGCGGCAGGCTGCTCGTCCGCCGGCCAGGGGACCGCAGGGGCGTCGTCGGCTCCGTCAGGTGGATCGACCGCCCCGGCCGCGACGTCGGTCCCGGCGACCACGGCACCCCCGCCCGCGACCGTGGCGCCTGCTTCGACGACCGCCGTGCCCACGACGGTCCCGTCCGCATCGGCGTCCGTCGCGCCCGTGGCATCCGCGTCGGTGCCGCCCCCATCGCCCGCCGTGCTCGTGTCGCCGTTCTACGCGTTCTCGCTCGGCCTTCCGGTCGGGTGGAGGCCCCAGGGGGCGATCCAGGCGTGGGACGGCACCTCTCGCGTGAACTCGGACGGGCCGTAC
>JAKOQS010000300.1 GCA_029778235.1 Chloroflexota bacterium
GGGGCTGTCGGGCCTCCGAACGGGGCCATTGCGCCCGTGCCCGCAGCCGTGGAGAGCCTGGCGCCCGCGATCGACATCACCCACCTTGCGGCCTGGATCGCGGACGACACGCTAAGGGCCGAGGTGACGTTCGCGGACCGTGTTCCCCTGGCCGAGAGTGACCTGCGGGTCGAGCTGGCTGTCCACCACGGCGGACTGTCGTTCGCGACGATCTGCCTGCCCGGGCCCTGCGTGGACTGGATGCCGCTGCTGAGGTTCACGTTTGAAGTCACCCAGCGGTCCGATCGCTGGGTCGTCGACTACGCGATCGAGCTCACCGAGATCGACCGCGTCGTAGCGGTCGCGCGGAACTCCGATGAGTACGGTGTCGGTGTCGAGGCGACGTCAGGTGGCTGGTGGGACTGGGGTCCCCAAAGCCTGAGCCTCACCCGCTGATCGTCCTCCGCGCGGCCTGAGGTCGCTCGCGTACCCGCGGCCGCGCCCGTCCCCGGCGACCTCCGGCACTGGCGGGTGAGTGGCCGGCGGGCCACCCTCGCACCGAGCGGGAGGCTGTGACGCGCGGCCCACACACGTGCCGCCGGGGCCGCGCCGAGCCACTGGCGGGACCGACCCGCCGAAACGTCGCCGGAGGGCTTCGTCATGGCCGAGTTCGGCCTGTTCATCGGCTGGGGCCAGCCGTATGCCGGCAAGCAAGCCGGAGCGGCGAAGGTGTTCGAGGAGGCGGTCGGCTACTGGAACAGCCTCCAGGCGGCCGGCGAGATCGAGAGCTACGAGGTCGTGCAGCTGTCCTCTCACGGCGGCGACCTGGCGGGCTTCGCGCTCCTGCGTGGCGACCCGGAGAAGCTGGGACGCCTCAGGATGGCACCCGAGTTCGGGCGCCTGACCATGCGGGCGGCCGCCTGCCTCACGGGCATCGGCGTCGTCGACGGCATGGTGGACGCCGGGATGGTGCGGTGGATGGGCGCCTGGAAGGAGGCGATCGCCGACCTGGTCTGACCGTTGCCTCGTCTTCGGCTTCGTCACCGGGAAGCTCCATCGGTGCCGGGCGCGGGACGAGACTGACGCGACCGCGTCCCCTCCTGGCGCGGGCGCAGCCGTCGCCCATCCCCGGTGACCTCCGGCTCTGGCGACACGGCCAAGCCGCGGCCACCCTCGCACGCAGCGGGAGCCTGTGACGCGCGGCCGGCGCGCGGACCACGTGGACCGCGCCGAGCTGCCGCCGCGGCCGACCTGCGCCGATGCGTCCCGGGAAGGACCTCGTGATGGATGGCCTCCGTGGGTCGCGGCGAGCGGCGGGGTCGACCGCCGCCGGGTGCGTCATCGTCCTTCTCGTCGTGGGTTGCGGGGCGGGAGGGGCGACGCCCGCGCCGTCCCTCCTCGCGTCGCCGGTCGATACGGCGCCGACGCCGACCGCGGCGCCGCGGGCGACCACGACCCTGCCTCCCGGCACGTCGCCTGCGGCCACCGCGCCGGCCGCCGCGCCGGCCGGCTCCCCCACCGGATCCCCGGCCGCCGCGCTCCCGGTCCGCCACATCGCGGACGTCCCGTACATGCGCAACCTCATGCCCGCGTCCGCCGTGGGGATGGAGCCGGGGGCGGACGTCCTGCTGGACATCTACGCGCCCGAGACGGGCGGGCCCTGGCCGGTCGTCGTCTGGGCGCCGGGGGGTGAGCTGAAGCGGGACTTCGGGTCGACCTTCGGCGCGGAGCTCGCGTCGCGCGGCGCCGTCGTCCTCCTCGTGGACACCGTCCACGGGATGACGCCGGATCAGCCTGTGCTCGGCGCCGCGTCGCGGTACTCCGTCGAGGAGGCGTCCTGCGCCGTCCGCACCGCGCGCGCCATCGCGCCGGCATACGGCGGGGACCCGGAGCGCGTCGTCTGGTCCGGCTACTCGTTCGGCGGCGTCGTCGGGTTCGAGCTCGCGCTCGCGGACCCCGACTGGGAGCGCATGTGGACCGAGTACGCCGCGACGCACCCCGAGCTCGGGCCCACCGTCGAGTGCCTGACGAGCGGCGGACCGGACAGGATCGACGCGATCGTCACCGCCGGGAGCGGCCGCGCCGCCGAGATGTGGGCCGGCGTCTACGACTCGGACCCCGAGCTCCGGGCGTTCACGGGCAGCGTGTCGCACGTCGGGAACAACC
>JAKOQS010000301.1 GCA_029778235.1 Chloroflexota bacterium
GCGGAGCGCCAGCTCGCAGAGGATGAGGGCCGGGACGTTCCCCACGAGGTCGGCGTAGGCGAGCCGCGCCTCGAAGTGCTCCGTCAGTGTGCGGCCGACGGTGGCGAGCAGGATCGCGATCCGCTGGCCGCGCGCGATGTCCGTATCCGGCACGACGTCCGGCGCTGCGCGCTCGTCGGTCGGATCGCTGGTCGGCATCGGGTGGTCCCTCGCGTGTGCGGGGCCGGTGGCTCGGGGAGCCCCGGCCGCGGAATGGCGCTGCTCAGCATGCCACCGAACGCGGTCCCCGCTCGCCGTCGATCGCGGAGTCATGACGGCCGCCGAGGCCGACGATCTGGTGGCCGGGCGTCGCACAGTGGGCCGCGCCGCGAAGAGGCGCCGTGCCGCCCAGCTGCGATACCTCTACGGCGCCGAGGCCTTCGGGCCCGACGACGGGAGGACCGCGGCGCTCGGGGCGAAGATCCCGGCGCCGGCGTCATGACCTGACCGCGCGGCGGCCGGCCGTGCGCGTCCCGCGCCGTCAGCCGTCCGCGCGGTCCGCGGCGGCGCGGGCCGCCTCTCCGAGGAGCAGCTCGACGACCACGACATCCCGCCACGTCCCGTCGAGCCGGCCGTGGTTACGGTGGATCCCCACCTCGCGGAAGCCCAGGCGCCCCATGAGGCGCCGGCTGGGGTCGTTCGTCGAGAGGATCCGCGAGACGAGCTTCCAGCAGCCGGCGGCCTCCGACTCGGCGATGAGTCGATCCATCGCCTCACGGCCCACGCCGCGGCCGCGCCAGGCGCGCGCCACGTAGACGTCGAAGTGCCAGACGCCCGCATACCACTCCGTCGGGATGTACGTGGACGCACCGGCGAACCCGACGACGACCCCCTCGCGTTCCGCGACGACGATCGGGTGGATGCCGTCGAACCACTCGACGATCTCGGTGCCTGCGTGCGGGTGGGTGTCGAACGTGGACGCCCGGTCCTCGATCCCCTCCGTGTAGATGCGGGCGATCGCGTCGGCGTCGGCGGGGGTGGCGGACCGCGTGGTCATGGAGCGACTCTAGCAGGCGGCCTCGGCGGCACCCGCGGCCGACGGCACCCGCCGACAGGCGCGCCGCCTACCCCACCGCCACGAGCACCCCGCCGAGCGCGATGAGGATCGCGCCGCCGATCCGCTCCGCGGCGCCTTCGCGCTCGCCGAGGCCCAGGATCCCCCAGGCGGTCGCGAGCACGACCGCGGACTCGCGCAGGGGGGAGACGATCGCGAGGGGTGCGACCGAGTAGGCCCACAGGACGAGGAAGTAGGCCA